>CANQKZ010000068.1 GCA_947624585.1 uncultured Oscillospiraceae bacterium
ACCGCCATGACAACTGCCAAGACCAAGCACAGGGTCTTCTTCAGAGTCTTCATGTAGTGTTTCCTCCTTAATAAAAATTATTGATTAATTTTTCGCCCGTTACATGAACCGGACTAAAGTTTATGTAAACGCCGGACCGGAGCCGGTCGGCTATCTACACCGTAAGTTTCAGGGGGTTTTCCGTTCTCCCCTTGCGAACACCCTTTAGACATTGCGTCGTTTTCTTTTGTTCCGTCTCATTTCAAGAAATAATTTTGTCATATTTTCCGAAAGGAGGAGTACGGCGAAGGAACAAGGTTGGGCGGTTCCGTGAACCTCCGCCGTACACTTACATAATGAAGACTGTCACCGTTCGGCTCGCGCCTCCCGGCTCCGGTCGACCCTGTCAGCGGAACTTGCGTCCGGGGGTTATTTCTGTGCTCCCCCACGGATTTATGCCCATTTTAGCACATAGCGCGAGCAATGTCAACATTTAAGAAGAAATTGGTTTTTAAATTCCGCTTTCGACCTTTAACGCCGAAAACCGTTGCGGCGCAAGGGGTTTGAGATTTTGCCGCCGATTTTCCCGGAAAATTTATCAATTTTTCTTAGAATATTTCTCCAAAAAATTTTTTAAACTTCCGTTTTTTCCGGCTCCCCCGGGGCGGTGCTGAATGGTCATAACGTCATTTTACTCGTTTTCTCCGATTTTGCAAGTGTTTTTTTGAAATTTTTTGGAGAAATTTTTTGAAGGGCTGGAAAACCCCCGAAATCGGGGCAGGGACTCATTATATAATGTGTCCGGGGGGCCCTCCGCCGCCTCTCCCCCATTATAGGGGGAGAGTTTACATAAGTCAAGACTTTTTCGACGTATTTTTGAAATTTTTCGGTTTACATAAACCGATTCGGTACCCATAACGCCGATTTGGTTTCCATAATTCCGGCTCACTCCCGGATGGCCGCGCCCAGCTCGTCCCGGAGGGCGGCCAGGATGGCGGCCACGGCCTCCCCGGCGTGGTCGTCGGTGAGGGTGCCCTCGTCGGAGCGGAGGGTCAGGGAATAGGCGGTGGAGCGCTTGCCCTCGGGGATGCCGGGGCCCTCGTAGATGTCGAAGAGGGACACGGTTTTCAGGTACTTGCCGCCCGATTTGCGGATGCACCGCTCGATCTGGGCCACGGTCACGTCCCTGTCGGCGATGACCGCCAGGTCGCGGGTGACGCCGGGGTAGCGCGGCAGGGGGGTGTAGACCGGGTCGGGGCCCTGGATCTCAAAGAGGGTGTCGAAGTCCAGCTCGGCGGCGCAGGCGGCGTCCAGGCCGTAATTTTTCGCGCACAGGGGGTGGATCTGGCCCACCACGCCCACGCGCTTGCCGCCGCAGTAGATCCCGGCGCACCGGCCGGGGTGGTAGGACGGGTCGTCCCGGCAGGGCGTGAATTCCACATCGGAGACGCGGATATCCCGCAAAATGGCCTCCACCACGCCCTTGAGGCCGTAGAAGTCCGCGCCCTCGCCGTAGGCGCCCAGGGTGAGGATCTTCTTCTCCACCGCAAGGCCGTCCTCCCCGCCGGGGAAGTAGACGCGGCCCAGCTCGTAGAGCTTCACATCCTTATTGCGGTAGTTGTTGTTTCTGGCGAGAATTTCCAGCATCGACGGAAGGGTGGTGGTGCGCATGATGGAGGTGTCCTCGCCCAAGGGGTTGAGGATTTTGAAGGAATTCCGAAGGGGTTCGTCGGGGGACCAGAGTATTTTGTCGTAGGCTGTGGGGGATATGAAGGAGTAGGTGATGATCTCGTCGTACCCGCAGTCCCGGCACAGGGCCCCCAGGCGGTTTTCCAGCTTCTGGACTTTGGAGTACCCGCCCCGGGTGGTCTGGCCGCGCATGAGGGTGGTGGGGATGTTGTTGTAGCCCACGAACCGGGCCACCTCCTCCGCCAGGTCGGGCATACGGCGCACGTCGCCCCGGAAGCTGGGGACGGTGACGGTGCCGTCGGGGTTGACGGTGAAATCGAGCTTTTTGAAGATGGACATCATCACATCCTCGGGCACGTCGGTGCCCAGGAGGGCGTTGATCTTGTCCGGCTCCACCTTCAGAACGGTGGGCCGGGGGGCGCGGTTGCGGATGTCGATGACGCCGTCCAGCACCTCGCCGGCGCCCAGGAGCTCCACCAGCTCACAGGCCCGGTCCACGGCGGGCAGGGTGTTCTCGATGTCCAGGCCCTTCTCGAATTTGGCGCTGGCCTCGGTGCGCATACCGAGGCTGAGGGCGCCCTTGCGGATGCAGGTGCCGTCGAAGTTGGCGGACTCGAAGACCACGTCGGCGGTGTCGGCCACGATCTCGGAGTTGAGGCCGCCCATGATGCCCGCCAGGCCCACGGCGCGGGTGTCGTCGGCGATGACCAGGTGGTTGGCGGTGAGCTTGCGGATATTGCCGTCCAGGGTGGTCAGCTCCTCCCCCTCCACGGCGCGACGGACGACGATCTTGCCGCCCCTGACGTAGCGGTAGTCGAAGGCGTGCATGGGCTGGCCGTACTCCAGCATCACGTAGTTGGTGATGTCCACGATGTTGTTGATGGGGCGGACGCCCATGGCGCGCAGGCGCTCGCGCATCCACTTGGGGGACGGGGCGATCTTCACGTTGCGGACCATGCGGGCGGTGTACCGGGGACACAGATCCGGGTCGGGGGTCTCCACCTTGAGGAGATCGCCCAGATTTCCGGGGCCGCCACCCTTTACAATGGGGGTGTGGAGTGTCAAAGGTTTGTCAAATGTGGCCGCCGCCTCGCGGGCCAGGCCGATGATGGAGAGGCAGTCGGGGCGGTTGGGGGTGATCTCGAACTCCACCACGGAGTCGTCCACGCCCAGGACGGGCCGGATGTCGTCGCCGGGGGCGCAGGGCTCCCGGAGGATGAAGATGCCGTCGGGGATGCAGTTGGGGAACTCCCGCTGCTCGGCGCGAAGGTCGGCCAAGGTGCACAGGGAAGCGTTTTTGGTGTTGTAGGCCACCAGGTCGCCGGGGTGGATGTTCTGGCAGACCGTGGTGACGCTGGCCTCGGGGTCCAGGGAGACGGTGAAGGTGCCGTCGGAGTTGGAGGTCACGTCCAGGGCTTTGGCGGCGACGACGGGGCCGAAGATTTTGGCGCCGGGGGCGATGTCGGCGGGGATGCTGGGTTTGGCGGGGTCGATGGGATGGTAGTCGTTGAGGAGGGCGGCGGCGGTGATGACGCCGTAGGGGAAGTCCCGCTCGTCCACGCCCAGTTCCTTCATGGAGCAGAGCATACCGCCCGACAGGACGCCCCGGAGCTTGCCCTTCTCGATCTTCTTCCCGCCGGGCAGCAGGGACCGGTGGAGCGCCACGGGCGCCAGGTCGCCCACATGGACGTTCCACGCGCCGGTGACGATCTGCACGGGGGCGTCCTTCCCCACGTCGACCTGGCAGACCCACATATGGTCGGAGTTGGGGTGCCGCTCCATGGAGAGGACGCGGCCCACCACCACGTTCTGGATCTGGGCCCCCAGGTCCTCGGTGGTCTCCACCTTGGAGCCGGAGAGGGTCATGGCCTCCGCGAAGTCGCGGTCGGAGGCGTCTATCTGTACGAACTCATTGAGCCATTTTCTGCTTAAATTCATGTCTCTCTTCCTCCTATCAGAACTGTTCCAGGAAGCGGACGTCGTTTTCGAATATGAGGCGCAGGTCGTCGATCCTGAACCGGCGCATGGCGAGGCGCTCCAGGCCGAAGCCGAAGGCCCAGCCGGACCATACCTCCGGGTCGATCCCGGCCATCTCCAGCACGTGGGGGTGGATCATCCCCGCGCCCAGGAGCTCGATCCAGCCCTCGCCCTTGCAGGTGGGGCAGCCGGCGCCGCCGCACTTGTGGCACTGGACGTCCATCTCGCAGCTGGGCTCCGTGAAGGGGAAGTGATGGGGGCGGAAGCGGGTCTTTGTGCCCTCGCCGTAGAGCTGTTGCACCACGGTGTTGAGGGTACCCTTCAGGTCCGCCATGGTGACGCCCTTATCGATGACCATGCCCTCGATCTGGTGGAACATGGGGGAGTGGGTGGCGTCCACCTCGTCCTTCCGGTAGACGCGCCCCGGGGCCACCATGCGGATGGGCAGGGGCATGGTGTCCATGGCCCGGACCTGCATGGGGGAGGTCTGGGAGCGGAGCATCACCCGCTCGTCCCGGTCGAAGTAGAAGGTGTCGGACCAGTCGCGGCTGGGGTGGCCGGGCTCGGCGTTGAGGCGGTCGAAGTTCAGCTCGCCCAGCTCGATCTCCGGCCCGTCCAGCACGGTGAAGCCCATGCCGATGAAGATGTCCTTCATCTCGTCCAGGGCCACGTACATGGGGTGCCGGTGGCCCAGCCTGGGGGCCCTGCCGGGGACGGTCACATCCACGGCCTCGGCCCGGAGCTTCCTCTCCAGGGCCTTCGCCTCCACCTCGGTCCTGGCCTCGGCGAGCTTCTCCTCGATGGCGGCGCGGACCTCGTTGGCGAGCTTGCCCATCTCGGGCCGCTCGGCGGCGGAGAGGGAGCCCATCTGCTTTAAGACGGCGGTGAGCTCGCCCTTCTTGCCCAGATACCGGACGCGCAGCTCCTCCAGCTCGGCGGAGCCGGACACGGCGGAGAGCTTCGCCATGGCCTCCTCTCGGATCTTTGCTAATTGTTCTCTCATGGTATCACTCCATATGTTAAATATAAAAAATGTAAAAGGTTTGACAGCTTATGGGGCAGAAACATACCCCGCGATAAGCTCAACGTTTTCCCCGACAGGCCGCGTTCCGTCGAGCCTTATGACCGGGCAGGTCAGATTTCGCAGCCAATTTTCCACGGAGTCCACGCTTCTCGAGCTCACCAGGTCGAAAAAACCCTTTTCCCGCTCATAGAGGTCCCCGCCGGGGAGCATCCTGCTTCCGAATTTTTGGAAGGAGCGGTTTCTGACCCGCTCCAGGCGGACATCCCCGGGGGCCTCCAGCAGGACGGCGAGACGGAAAAAGGGATAGACCGCCTCCCCATAGCCGCCCGTGACGGCCGCCAGGACAAAGCCGCCGGGGGCGCGGAGCTCGTGGAGAAGGAGCTTTTCCACTTCCCGCCGGGCGCGCTGTACGGCGTAGGGGTAGGAGGGGTCCGTTTTGGGGAAATACAGGTCCTCGATGTCGATGAACCGAACGCCCAGCCTCCGGGCCAAGGCCCCGCCCAGCGTGGTTTTTCCCGCGCCGTTCAGGCCGCACACGAGGATACCCGTTCCCATAGGCCGCTCCTTGAAAATGTCATAAAAACAGCTCCCCCATCCCACCTTGGGACGGAAGAGCCTTCCGCGGTACCACCCAAATTCGCGCCTGCGCGCGCACTCGACGCCCTTAACGCGGGCCTTACGCCGGGGATTGGCCGGAGCTCCGGGGCGAACCAAGCGGACACCGTTCCCGGGGCGCTCTCAGCCTGTGGCGACCCCTCTCTGGCGGGCGGCGAACCGCTATTTTCCTCATCATAGCCGTGACGGGTCCTATTCTACCACACCGCCCCGCCGTTTTCAAGGATTATTTTGTTTTTTTCCAATGCGCAAGCTTCGGGATCTGAGCTTCAAGAAACGCTCTGGCCTGCTCGGGCGGCCAATGCTCGTTGGACAGATGCCCGACAGGAATTTCCGTCAGTCCAGCGTGATCCGGAACACCACCGGCATATCCGTCTCCACGGTTTCCGGCAGATGCACGGTCATGCACTCCCCGTCCCGCTCCCAGGAAAGCGGCGCGTCCCCACCCAGGATCTCCACCTTTCGCACAATGCTGTGGAAGTTGGGGGCGTGGGAGGCGTCCTTTTGGGCCAGGGTGCGGATCCTCACCGTGTCCCGCCCACGGGCGTTGAGGCAGGCGGCGTAGAGCTTGCCGTGATTCGCGGTGAAGCGGATGTCCTCCGCCGTGTAGCCCTTGTCCTCGGAGTCGGCAAACTGGCCCTCGGTGATGGCCGTGGGGCCCTCGCCGGAGACGCGCCAGGGCTTCGCGCCGTCGATGGCCTCGCCGTTTACGCGCATCCACTCCCCTACGGCCAGCAAAATCGACCGGTCCTCCTCCGGGATGGTCCCGTCGGCCCGGGGGCCGATGTTCAGCAAAAGCCGTCCGTTCTTGCTGACGATGTCTGTAAGGTCCCGGACGATCTGGGCCGGGGTCTTGTAGCTGTTGTTCTCGGTGTAGCCCCAGGAGTTCTTGGCCACCGAGGTGTCCGACTGCCAGATATAGGGCTTCGCATCTTTAAACTGCCCCCGCTCCACGTCGGGAACGGCGGTGCCGAAGACGAAGCAGTCCTGCTTGTAGTTGATGACCACGCCCTGGCCCCACTCGTCGGCCCGGTTGTAGTAGTAGGCGGCGAATTTCCGCAGGTAGGGCTTCACAGCCTCGTGCATGATCCACCAGTCGAAGTAGACGAGCCGGGGCCGGTACCGGTCCACCAGCTCACAGCACCGGCACAGCCAGTCCTCCAGAAATTCCCTGGTGGGCCGGGGCTCGGAAAACTGGTCGAAGTGCTCCCGCTCCGGCATGGAGGGCCAGTACAGGTCCCCGCGCCTCAGTGGCTCGCGGATGTCCGAGTCGAACTCCTTCCCGTGACCCATGAAGAACCAGTGCTCCACCCGGTGGGAGGAGGCGCAGGGCACAAGGCCCCGCTTTTCAAACTCCGCCGTCAGCTCCCCCAGCACGTCCCGGCGGGGGCCCATCTCAAAGGCGTTCCAGTGGGAGAGCCGGCTTTGGTACATCTGGAACCCGTCGTGGTGCTCCGCCACGGGGACCACGTACCGCGCCCCGGCGGCGCGGAAAAGCTCCGCCCACTCCGCCGGGTCGAACTTCTCCGCCTTGAAGAGGGGGATGAAGTCCTTGTACCCGAACTCCTTTTGCGGCCCCCAGGTCTTCACGTGGTGCTCGAACTCCTTCGTCCCCCGGATGTACATATTCCGGGAATACCACTCGCTGCCGAAGGCCGGCACCGAGTAGACGCCCCAGTGGATGAAGATGCCAAGCTTGGCCCGCTCATACCACTCCGGCGCCCGGTACTGGGACAGAGACTCCCAGGTGTCCTTGAACCGGCCGCGCGCGATCACGCCGTCGATGATTTTGAGATATTCTTCCATATCCGTCCCTTCCTTTCGGAAATATGATACCATCTTTTCCTCCCGATGGCAAGCGTCGGCTTTTGAAAGAGGAATATTTTGAAAAAGGCGCTTGACAAGTCGCTCCTACAGGTGTAGGATGCTATTGACGCTTACAACTGTAGGAGGAATGAGTATGAAATTGTCGGATCGGGAATGGACGGTGCTGGACGCCCTGTGGGACAGCGGCGGCGGGACGCTGGGGGAGCTAACGGCCCGGCTTCTGGAGCGGACCGGGTGGAATCGGAACACGGTGTTCACCTACCTCGCCCGGATGGAGACCAAGGGCCTGGTGACCTACGACCCGGAGGGCAACCCCCGGCGGTACCGGGCGGCCCTGAGCCGGGAGGAGTGCCGGGCCGAGGCCAGGAGCAGCTTCCTTGAGAGCGTCTACCACGGCGCCGCCGGAGACCTGGTGGCGGCGTTCCTCAAGGAGAGCCGCATCTCCGGGGACGAGAAGGAGCGTCTGCGGAAGCTCCTGGACGAGATGGAGGTGTAGCCGGTGCGGGACATCTGGGGATTTCTTTTGCAGACGCTGACGGTCTCCGGCGCGGCGGCCCTGCTTCTTGCCGTGAAGGCCCTCTTCCGGGACAAGCTGTCCCCCCGGTGGCAGTTCGCGGTCTGGAGCCTCCCGGCGGCGGTGGCGCTCATGCCCGCGGGGGCCGGAGGGCGATACGTCCTCATCGACTGGCCGCTGCTGACGGAGGCCCTTCGCTCCGCCCTGACGGGGTGTTTCGGCGCCCTGACACGGGTAACCGCCCCCGTCCCCCTGCCGCCGCTCCGGGCGCCGGAGACGGCGTGGGACTGGCTCTATATCGTCTACCTCACCGGCGTCGCCCTGAGCCTCGCCCGGTATCTCATATCCTACATCCGCCTGCGCCTGGCGCTGAAACAGGGCCAGCCCGTCCGGGACGGGCGTATCACCGCCGTGGCGGCCCGGTACGGCCTTCCGGCCTGTGACGCGGTGGAGGTGGAGGGCCTGCCCTCCGCGTTCGTGTGCGGCTTCCTGCGGCCTGTGCTGGCGCTCCCGGCGGGGGCGGAGACGGATGAGAAGGTCCTGCTCCACGAGCTCCTGCACCTCAAATACCGAGACGCGGCCTGGGGCGTGGTCATCTGCCTTCTCCGGTGCGTCCACTGGTGCAACCCGTTCCTCCGGCTGTGCGCGGACCTGGCGGGCAACGACCTGGAGGCATTATGCGACCGGCGTGCCCTGGAGCGGCTGGAGGGGGAGGACCGCCGGGACTACGGGCGCATCCTCCTCGGCATGGCGGACGAAAAATACGCCCGGGTCCCGGGCACCAGCTCCATCGCCAACGGCGGCAGGAACATCCGGCGGCGCGTGGAGGCCATCGCCCGGTTCAAGCTCTACCCCGCCGGAATGGCGCTGGTGTCCGTGTGCGTGGCGGTGGTGCTGGCCTGCCCGCTGGCGGCGGGGACCCGGGCAGACGCGCTTCTGGAGACCGGCAATGTCCACCTGCGCATGGCCTCCGCCCGCACCGTCCGGTGCACCTCCTGCGCCGGGGCGTTGGACGCCTACGCCAAGGCGGTGATCGCCGACCGGTCCGACTACCGGGCCCTGTGCGCGCCCCTCTCCGAGATGGACTCCCTTGCCTCCGACAGCCGCTGGCTGGACCTGCCCGCGAGCTGGAAGGACCTGACGGACCGGTCCCAGGGGTATCAGATCTACAACCTGACGGAGACGGAGGGCGGCTGGGAGGGCCTTCTGGTGCTGACTCTGCGCCGCCCCCCGATGGGGGAGACTTCGAAGGACGCCGACACGTACCTGTGGCTGGCGGTCCAGCCCGTCCGGGCCCAAAGGGAGGAGGGCCGCTGGGTGGCGGTCCCCCTGGGAGACCTGGAGACGGTGCGGGCCGACTCCGCCGACACCTGGACCCTGGGCCTGCCCGCCCGGGAGTACAGCGCGGAGTACGGGGACTACCGCGTCCTGACCCGCTGGCAGACCCTGTCCCGGGTGGAACTCTACGGCGAGCCGGACCTCTTCGGCCGGGCGGAGTTCAGCCTGGTCCCCGCGCCGGAGGGCACCTTCACCACCGTCAGCCGGGACGTGTCCGCGGTGGAGTTTGTCGGCCCCACGGAGGACCTGGCGGAGCTTCGGACCGTGGGCCTGTCCCTGGCGCCCCTGTCGGCGGACGAGGCGCGGCCCCAACTCCGCGAACCCCGGGGCGTCGGCAGCGGCGGCAGCTCCGGCGGCGAGTCCTGGGCCGTGGAGGAGGTCCGGGACGCATCGGGCGGACGCCTCCTGGAGACCGGCGGCGGCGCCACCCGCCCGGACCTGCCCGCCCCGCCGGATGTCTACGCGGCGGACCTCTATCTCAACGGCGAAAAGGCGGCGGAACTGACGCTTTATCCAACGAATGGGGGCGGCATCATTGACAACTGAACTTGCAAGGCTGAGGCGCGGCCTCGCCCTGGCGGCCTGGGGGTACGTGTTCCTCTTCTTCGATCTCAAGATAGGCTCCGTCAGCCTCACCCCCCGCTTCGCTGGCTTCCTTCTCCTGACGGCGGCCATCGGGGACCTTGCCGGGGAGCGCCGGGACCTCTCTCTTCTGCGGCCCCTGTGTATCCTGCTGGCGGCCTGGGCAGGCGCGGACTGGGCGCTGTCCTGGGTGGGCGAGGATCTCAACGGCCTGGTCCCGCCCCTGGAGCTCATCGTGTGGACGGCGGAGCTCTACTGCCACTTCCAGTTTCTCACAGACATGGCCGCCCTGGCCCAGCGCCTGCGCCCCGCAAGCCCCATCCCGGCCTGCCTCCGCCTCAGCCGCACCGCCTACGTGCTCCTGTGCACCGCCACCGCCCTGGTGGACGCCCTCATGACCGGCCCTCTCAGGGAGACGAGCTTCTATGTCACCTTCGTCCTCGCCCTCGCCGGTTTAGCCGCCGCCCTGACCGTGGCCGTCTGCCTCATCGCCCTTCGCGTCTCGGTGGGAAAAGCCACCGACGAGGAGTTTTGATTGGACCGGTAACTGATACCAATATTTAAAATATTTAATAAGAGCATTTAATTCGCGGCGAGGATTTTTCGTGTCAAGCAAGGAAGGCGGCGCCGGGAATACTGTATGTATTTCCAAGCCGTATGACGAAGCTTGACGCGAAAAAGACCGTCGCGAATGTCTTATTTTGATTGGATATCAGTATTAGGGAACCTCTGAACAAATCGAAGTTCCGAGATTGGCGAGCAGATTTTTCGCCAGATGAAATCAAAAAATTGCAGGAATACTGTATGTATTTCAAAATTTTTTGATGAAATATGGCGGAAAATATGCCGTCAAGATCGGTGCGGCGATTTGTTCAGAGGTTCCTTAGTATAAAAAATGAAAACAGGGCATTGAAAAAGCCTCTCCGGCCTCTTCAATGCCCTCATTCTTTCAAAAAAGCCCGCTTTCAATCGGCGGGAACCCCCTCGCTCTATCTCCGTCCCCCGCCGCTGTCCCTCTGTATCGGAAAAATCTTCGCCGCGAACTTGAAATACTTCCCGTTGTACGGCTCGTCCGCCAGGGACATCGCCAGCACGGCGCGGGGGAGGCGGTACGGGGTGGGGACGTCGTAGAAATCCGGGTCCGTGGCGGATATGGAGGTGTACACGGAGCCGCCGAAGGTGAAGTCGCATCTGCACCTGGTGTCCCGGCGCAGCTCCAGATCATTGACGGCGATCAGGTCCAGGGACCGGATGTTCCCCCGGTCCCCTGCCAGAAGACGCTGGCGGTTTCCGAAGATGACCCTCCGCTCCCGGGGCGGCATATAGGCGAAGGCCTGCTCCGGGCGGCACCGGGCGATGAGCCGCCAGCGCTTGCCCCGGTCGATGAGCACGTTCTCCGGCTGCCTCTCCGTGGGCGCCGGGCCCAGGACCGGCGCCTCCACCAAGTCCAGCGGACGGCAGGGGACGCGCGGCTGGGTCACCATGTCCGCGTCCGTCAGTGCCCCGTGGAGCCCCGCGTCCCCGGAGACGAGGCGCACCCAGCGACGCTGCTCCACATCCAGCCCCGCCACACAGTACCCGCCGTATTTGGAGGATTTTGTCATCAGGATAAACTTGACCCGCTCCACGCTCCGCGCCTCCTTATTTATTAATGTAACAATTAAATATTGCCACATCAATAAAATGATTTAACGCCGTTTTGCTCGCCGTTGCGCGGCAACCGCAAAACATGGCTGTTATTACTCCGGCAATTATTTAATTGTCGGAGTAATAAAATGAGATCAAATCATATATGAACGATCTCCGTCCCCGGCTGAAAGGCCGCGAACAGCTCGGCCAGCAGACGCCTGTGGCAGCACTCCGGCGTGGGCTCGCTGCACAGCAGGAGCACCCGGTCGTATTTCCCGAAATCCCGGGAAATACGGGCGGCGTCCCGCTTCTCCATCAGCGGCAGGAACAGGGACTCGTAGTCCTCCCAACTGAGGACGCCCTTCTTGTATCCGTCCAGGATCTCCTTTGTGGGCGTGAATTCCTCCCGGTGGGCGTAGCGGCAGGCGCAGATCTTCTCCAGGAAATAGGCCAGATCGTCGCCCCTGGTGAAGCCCGCCAGCTGGGAACGGTTGTTGAGCCTCACTTCCACCAGGATCTGTATCTTTTTTGCCCGATCAGCGAAAAGAATTTCTCCGCCGACTTCTGTGTGAAGCCCATGGTGTAAACAGTCATCAGTTCTCCTCCTCGATCCTGTACCCGATGGCGGCGTTCTGTCGGGCGTAGGCCCGGGCAACCAGCTCCTCTTGGGACTTGCCGCCGCCGAAGAGGCTCATCTGCTCCCGGTCCGGGAAATATTTCTCCAAAAGCCGCCCGTCCAGCTCCTCCTGGGTCTGGGTGACGCCGCCGGGGAGGATGTGCGCCACGGAGAACCCCCGCAGGTCCAGCGCCCGGGCCACCATGACGGCCCTGTGGCAGGCGATGGGGTCCTTCTCCGCGCACATGAGGACAAAGACGAAACCCCGCTCCATTCCGGCGGCGAGCTTCTCCGCCCCCTCCCCGAACCGGGGCGAGGCGCTGAACCGGGCGAAGTCCAGATACCCCTCCCGGGTGTAGTAGCTCCTGTCCTCCTGCCGCGCCCCGAACTCCCGGGCGTAGCTGCGGTAGACGACGCCCGCCCGCTTGAGCGCGGCGGCCAGGGGCTCCCGGTTGTACTCCTGCCTGTACCCGGAGTAGGGCGAGGACCGCACGTCGATGAGCGCCGTGATCCCCCGATTCCGCAGCTCCGCCAGGAAGTCCGGCAGGGCGAAGCCCGAGTAGCCTACGGTGTAGACCGTCCCCTCCGCGCTCATCGGATCTCCCTCCACCAGCGGACCTCCCGCTCCGCGCGGTCGTCCCAATTGAAGGTCTCCCCCAGGCGCGGGGTCAGGACCTCCAGCCCCTGCTCCTCGGCGTACTGGGTGAACCGCTCCGGCGGGTCGTCCCAGGCGTGGTCGGAGAGGACGAAAGCGCCCCAGTGGATGGGCATGGCGGCCTTGGCCCCCAGAGCCAGGGCCGCGTCTACGGCCTCCTCCGGGAACATATGTACGTCGTGCCAGCGGGTGTTGTACTGGGCGCAGTCCATCAGCGCCAGGTCGAAATCCCCCCAGCGGTTGTGTATTTCCTCAAAGTGGGGCCCGGTCCCGGAATCGCCGCTCTCGTAGACCTTGTACGTGCCGTTCATCAGCGCCCAGGAGGCCCAGAGGGTCCTGTTTTTGTCGGTGATGTTCCGGCCCGAGTAGTGCCGGGCGGGGGCACAGGCCACGGTGAGGGACCCCACCGTGGCGTCCTCCCACCAACCCAGGGCGGTGAGCTTTTCGTTGTCCACCCCCCAGCGGCGCAGGTCGTTCTCGATGCCGAAGGGCACGATGTACCGGTCCACCTTCCCGTCGATGGCCTGGATCGTGCCCATGTCCAGGTGGTCATAGTGGTCGTGGGAGATGAGCACCAGGTCGATGTGGGGCAGGTCCTCCGCCGTCACGGGCAGAGGGCTGTACCGGCGGCTCCCGGTGAAGGACACCGGGGACACCAGGTCCGTCAGCACCGGGTCGATAAGGATGTTCATGCCGCTCATCTGGATGAGGGTGGTGGAGTGGCCCAGCCAGGTCACCGTCAGGTCCCCCTCCCCCGGCTCCGCCAGCGGCGAGGGGGTCACCGCGGGCAGCTCTCCCTCCGGCGTCTCCCCCTTGCCGGTGGAGCGGGAGGCGTAGGGGTCCTCCGCGTCCGTTACCATGGTCAACGTCCCCTGGTTGAAGAACCGGTTGCCCTCATAGTTCACCGCCCGGGAGTAGT
Source organism: uncultured Oscillospiraceae bacterium (assembly GCA_947624585.1). Lineage (GTDB taxonomy): Bacteria > Bacillota > Clostridia > Oscillospirales > Oscillospiraceae > RUG626. Next base: position 13,365 of record CANQKZ010000068.1, read on the forward strand.
ACACGTTCCGGTCCGGCCTGCTGATCCGGGCGCTGAAGGGCGGCCAGAGATTGATGAAGAGCGACACGGCCAGGGTAATGAGGGCCAGGACCAGCAAAATCCACCCCGTCACCCGCGCCCACCGGCGCTCCGCGAAAAACTTTTTCATATCCTCACACTCCAAATCGGATCGTAATCGAATCGCACAGCTCCATTATACCCCCGGATGCTCCAAAACGCAATGAAAATGTGCGCCGCCCGGTTTACAAAGAAAATAATTTACCTTGACAATCAGCCTGGGACGCGATAATATTAAGGTACCAAAACAAATGAAAGGGTGAAGGATATGGAAGAGGAAAGAAATCTTGACCCCGACCTCGGACAGGACGCCGATTCCCCGATGCCCGCCGATCCTCCGCCGGAACCGCCCCGGCCTTCCCGCAAGCCGCGCGCGCCCCGCGGATCCCGGGGGCGGCGCCCCCCCGGGCCGCCGAAGCCGTCAACACCTCCCGCGCGGCGCGCGCCCCCGCCCACGCAGCGCAGGAACGTTATGAAGTCCCCGCGGTACGCGAACATGGACACGGAGGACCGCGTCCAGACCCTTCTCCTGGAACTGGGCCGCATGGGACACATGGGGCAGGACGGGAGAGGCGGACAGAGCCGCATTCTGCGCCTCCTTGCGAAGAACGGAACCATGCCCCTGCGGGATCTGACGGAGATTTTGGGCATCCAGCCCTGCTCCGCAAGCCAGCTGGAGAGAAAGCTTGAGCAGGCGGGCCTCGTCACCCGCTCCCGTACCCGGAAGAACCTGCGCCTGGTGCTGCTCACCCTCACCGAAGCCGGCGAAGCCCGGGTCGCGGAGCTGGAACGGGAATTCCCGGAGAACGCGCTCCTCCTGCCCCTGACCGAGCAGGAGCGCGCAACGTTCCTGGAGCTTCTGGAAAAGGTCTACCTGGGTATCCGCTCCGACGGCTGAAAAGAAAATCGGGTAGGAGGCCCCTCACGGGGCCGACCTCCCACACCACCGTGCGTACGGTTCCGTACACGGCGGTTCAAT
>CANQKZ010000069.1 GCA_947624585.1 uncultured Oscillospiraceae bacterium
CTCGATCCATCCTATCTCGATACCGTACTCTCGGCCTGGGTGTGTTCATAGGTTGGTAACTCGTTGATGAACCCTGCTGCTTCGCTGTTTTGCCCTTTACTTCTTTCCAGAAATATGGTATACTCACACTGCCACACAGTTCAATATCGTTCCAGACGGGCATACTTTCGGTAAAAACGTATGCTTTGCTTACCATTCCTGTCTGGAATGAACTGTGTGGCAACAGAAAGTCGGGCTGCGTTTTTCGCGCGCGGCTTTCCGCCGCGCGTTTTTTCTTTATTTCATTTCATACTATCTATAAGAAACGGAGTGAGTTCCATGCTTCAGGTCACCCACGTCACGAAGCGGTACGGCAAGGTCACGGCCTGTGACGATGTGAGTTTTCATCTGGATCCCGGCAGTGTGACGGTGCTTCTGGGTCCCAACGGGGCCGGGAAGAGCACCATCATGAAGTCCGTCATCGGCTTTCTCAAATTTGACGGGGAGATCACCGTGGGCGGCTTCCCCAACAAGACAACGGAGGCCCGGAGGCTCTTAGGGTACATCCCGGAGATGCCCGCCCTCTACCCCAACCTCACCGTGTCCGAGCACATGGAGTTCCTGGCCCGGGCCTACAAGCTCACCGACTACAGAGAGAGGGTCGACGAACTCTTCCGCCGGTTCGAGCTGGAGGACAAGCGGCGCAAATTCGGGGACGAGCTCTCGAAGGGTATGCAGCAAAAGCTGAACATCTGCCTGGGACTTCTCCCGGCGCCGAAGCTCATATTGCTGGACGAACCCATGATCGGCCTGGACCCCCACGCCATCAAGGAGCTGAAATCCATCATCGAGGAGCTGCGGGGCCAGGGGGTCACCCTCTTCATCTCCACCCACATCATCGACAGTGTTGATATGCTCTGGGACCGGACCGTCATCATGGAGGGCGGGCGCATCATGGCCAACGTCACCCGGGAGGAGCTGGACCGGGACGGCCGGACGCTGGAGCAGCTCTTCTTCGACGTCACCGAGGGCGGCGGCCGGGAGGAGGAACAGGCGGAATGAGACTTTTTGCCTATTACGCCCTCCACACCTTCAAAAATCAGCTCAAGAAGCTCCTGAAGACCTGGGTGCTGATCTTTCTGCTGGTCTGTATGCTCTTGGGCGTGGGGATTGGCCTCTTCGCCGCCATGGTGGACGACGCCGCCGGGAGCGACGAACCCGTGGAGGACGCGGAAACGGCGGAGATGCCCTCCCTTCTGGAGGTCCAGGGCATCGAGCCCTCCCAGATACTGGAGCTCGGCGCCGGGGCGCTGGTTTTGCTGATGTTCTGCGTCTTCGCCATGAACGCGGACAAGAACGGCAGCAAGATCTTCCTGCCCGCCGACGTGAATCTGCTGTTCCCCTCCCCCATGAAGCCTCAGTCAGTGCTGATGTTCCGGCTGGGGACCCAGATCGGTATCGCGGTGCTGGGCGCCGTGTATATGCTGTTCCAGCTGCCCAACCTGACGCTGAACATGGGTCTGCCCCTGTGGGCGGCGCTGTCGCTGGTGGCGGGCTGGGGGCTGACTATGGCGGCGGCGGTGCTCATCCAGCTGGCCCTGTACACACTCTCCGCCACCTATCCCGCCGTGAAGCGGAATCTGCGCCGGGGGATCTACCTGATTTTGGCGCTGATCGCCGCGGGCTTCATCGCCTTCGCCGCCCGGAGCGGGGAGGGGTGGCTCAAAGCCGCCGTGCTCTTCTTCAACGCCCCCGTCACCCGCTGGATCCCCTTCTGGGGCTGGATCAAGGGCTTCTGCGCCTTCGCCGCCGAGGGGAATATCACGGGCGTCCTGCTGACGCTGCTGGCGACTCTCCTGGGCGGAGCCGCGCTCGTCTGGGCCATCTGGCGCGTCAAGGCGGACTTCTATGAGGACGCCATGGCAAAATCCGAGGAGACAGCGGAGCTTCTGGCCCGCGCCCAGTCGGAGAAGTCCTCCGGCGTCGTGGTCAGGCGGAAGAAGGACAGGAGCGAAAAGCTCCTGCGGGACGGCTTTGACCGGGGCTCCGGCGCAAACGTTTACTTCTGGAAGGCCATGTACAACCGCCGCCGCTTCGCGCATCTGGATATCTTTACAAAAACCATGGAGACGTACCTGACCGCCGCCATCCTGACCGGCGCCGTGTGCCGGTTCGCCGAGATGGACGGGGGCGGCCTCGTCGTGGCGCTGGTGCTGGGGGCCATGGCTTTCTTCCGCTCCCTGGGCAACCCCCTGGAGCAGGACACGAAGATGGATTTCTTCCTTCTGATCCCGGAGTCCACCTGGGCCAAGCTCTTCTGGTCCCTGATGGGCGGCACGGTCAACTGCCTGCTGGACGTGCTCCCGGCCATCCTGCTGGGGACCCTGGCGGCGGGCGGGAATGTGCTCGTCTCCCTGCTCTATGTGCCGCTCATCGTCTCCGTGGACTTCTACGCCACCACCGTGGGGGTGTTCATCTCCCTGTCGGTGCCGGTGTCCGCCGGGAAGACGCTCAAGCAGGTGGTGCAGATCATGTTCGTCTACTTCGGCCTCCTGCCGGATATCCTGATCGCAACTCTCGGCATCGTCTTCGGCCACACCGCCGCCGCGCTCATGGGGGTGGCCGCGCTGAACATGGGGCTGGGGTTTGTGTTCTTCGGCCTGGCCCCCCTCTTCATCGACCCCAAAGGCGGCCGACGCCGGGAGGCGGACACCCCCGCCCCCGGCGACCCCAAGGAGGCGAAAAAACAGTTCTCCCGCCTGGGCTTCGCCGCTTTCACGATTTTGGTGGTTGGGAGTCTCCTCCAGCTTGCCGCCGGGGCGCTGGTCGGGTCCGTCTGGCCTGAAAATCAGCCGGGCTGGGCGCTGTGGGCCGCCACCTTCGCGCCGCTGTACCTCATCGCCTTCCCCCTGGGGCTTCTCCTGATGCGCCGCGTCCCCGCCGCGCCCCGCAAGACGCGCCCCATGCGCCCTGGCAGATTCCTCACGGCGGCGGCCGTTTCCATCTTCGCCATGTACGCCGGGAATCTGGTGGGCACCCTTCTGCTGGCGCTGATCCAGTTCGCGGTGGGGACCTCCGCCCAAAATCCCCTGCTGACCTACGCCATGGACGACAATCTGCTCCTGCGTGCCCTGGTGATGGCCGTGGCCGCGCCGCTGGTGGAGGAGTACGTCTTCCGCAAGCAGCTCATCGACCGGATGAGCCCCTACGGCGAAAAGCTGGCGGTGGTCACCTCCGCGCTGGTCTTCGGGCTGTTCCACGGGAATCTGTCCCAATTTATTTACGCCACGGCCCTGGGCCTCATATTCGGGTACGTCTATCTGAAAACGGGCCGGCTCCGGTACACGGCGGCTCTCCATATGCTGGTGAACTTCATGGGCAGCGTCATCGCCCCCGCCGTGCTGGAGATGGCGGACCTGGAGGCCATCGCGAACATGGAGACCATGGACACCACCGCGCTGGCCTCCCTTCTCCCCTTCCTCCTCTTTGTCCTGGCGGTCCTGGTCCTCTCCGTCACGGGCCTTGTCCTCTTCTGCGTCAACGTCCGCTGCGTGACCTTCGACCCCGCCCCCAAGGAGCTGCCACGCGGCCGCCGCCTCCGCTCCGCCTTCCTTAACCCAGGCATGATCGTCTTCACGCTTTTGTGCATTGTGTCCGTTGTGCTGACGTTCGCGGTTTGATCTCTGTTCCTCTTATAGAAATCATCCATAAAAATATGCTCCCCCTGTTCTGACAGTGTTTTTTCACTGTCTTGTACAGGGGGAGCATATTGTCTCTTCCTCTTAGCGGCTTCCCTATTTCAAACCGGCGTTTCTGAGATTTTCCTTCAACGCCCTCATCGTCCCGGTAATGACCTTCAACTCTCTGTGGGAACAGTCGGCCAGCAGTCCCCAGACTTCGCGCTCATAAGATTTGGTGGCATTGACCACGCTGTCGCACAGCAGATCGTCAACGGTGACGTCGAGGGCGTTGGCTATGCTGACAAGTGTCGGAAGGCTCAGCTTGGTGGCTCCACGCTCGATGTGGGAGATGTTCGACGGCTCCTGATCGGACAGTTCCGCCAGGGCCTGCTGTGTCAATCCCCGCTCCTTGCGAAATCTGCGTACTCTGACGCCTATAGCGGTATAATCAAGCTCCATTTTTTTCACTCCTTTTTTAATAATGTTATTGTATCTCCGAAAAGGATATGATAAAATAGAGCAGATATCCGATTAGGATATCTGCTAACATCAAATCAGAAGAAGTCATTCTGATTATGTAAAGGAGAAAAAATGAGAACAGCAAAGGTACTGCTTGTGGCGTTTTATAACAAAAAGGCGTTGGGCGTTCGGTATCTGGAGGGGGCGCTGCGGCGAAGCGGCCACGATGTCCGCGCGGTGTACTATAAGGATTTCAACAGCCTCCATCCGCGCCATACGACAAAGACGGAGCTGGACCTGCTGAAGGAGGAGGTCGCAAAATACGGACCCGACATGATCGGCCTGTCCGTGATGAGCTCCATGTATCTGGACACGACAAACGCGGTCATACAAACGCTCCGCAGAAGCTTCACGGTCCCTATCGTATGCGGCGGGACCTTCGCCACAATGTTCCCCGCGTATTTCCTGAAACGCGGCGTCGATTTCGTGATCCGGAGCGACGGGGAAGGCGCGATCTGTCGGCTCGCGGAGGCGATCGCAAACGGCGGCGGCTATGAGGGGATACCGAGTCTGTGTTTTATGAAGGACGGGAAGCCTGTCGTCAACGAAATCGGCGGACTGCTCAACGATATTGACGGATACGGTATCCCCGTCATCAACAGCGCGAACGCGTGCTTTATCGACGGGGATACGGTAAAATACGGCGATCCCCAGGTCAATACCAGAAGCTACGAGGTCATAGCCTCCCGGGGATGTCCGTTCACCTGCTCCTACTGCTGCTGCGGGAATCTCAGAAAGCTCCTGCCCAGGGGGATCAATGGTGTCAGGACGCGGTCTGTGGACAGCGTCCTGGAGGAGTTGATTGAGGCGAAAAAGCAATGTAAGCGGATTTCGTTTATCCATTTTTACGACGAGATCTTCCCCAATCTGCCGGGATGGGTGGATAAATTTGTGATAGAATACAAAAAACACATCAACCTTCCGTTTACCGTCTGGACCCACCCCAAAATGGTCGACGCGGAGGTTTTGAAAAAACTGGTACAGGTCGGCCTCACCGAGGTCATCATGGGCATCCAGTCCGGCTCCGAGCATATCCGCAGAGACATCTTTCACCGCTATGAATCACAGCGGGACATACTGGACGCCACCAGGATCATCCGGGAGTCCGGGGTATTTTGGTGCAGCTATGATTTTATGCTCCAGCACCCCTTTGAAACGATTGAAGATCTGAAGGAAAGCTATTGGCTTGCCAAAAAGATGACGGGCCCCTACGAGCTGCAACTGCACGGCCTGAATTTTCTGCCGGGGACGGATATCGTCCAAATGGCGATAGACGCCGGAATATACACGAAGGAAGAAATGGACGCCATCCTGTTCGCGCCTATGGATGAGCAGTTCGGCACATATTGGCAGAGGGAGACATCGAGAGAAAGCAATCTGTGGTACAAGATGCTGTATTGCCTGCAATTCGGGTCCTTGAGAAAAGCCGTTGAATCCTTTGAATCCGATCCGATGGAGCACGGCAAGGAAATCGATTCGCTCTATGACCTCGCGCAAAAATACAGCAGGATACGGTATGTCTACAAGAAGTCGAGGGTCATGCTGAAAAAATATGAGATGCGCTTCAGGAGATGAATTACGGCGTATGTGGACCCCGCCTCACTCCCGCTCGGAGACGCGCAGGACGATGACGGTCATGTCGTCCTCGGAGCCCGTGGTCTGGGCGGCGGTGGAGAGGAGGGCGCGGGCCAGGGACTGGGGGTCTGTGTTGTCGGAGGCCAGGGACTGGCGGACGGGCTTGTCGTCGGCGCCGGAGAAAACGCCGTCGGAGGCCATCAGGAGGGTGTCGCCGGGGATCAGGGTCAGCTCCGTGACGGCCCGGCCCGTGCCCTTTGGCGCGAAGCCCACCGGGAGGGCGGAACCGCCCACCCGCTTCACCGACGCGCCCCGCCGGAGATAGGAGGGCGCGGCGCCGTACTTGTAGAGCTTCGCCGCCCCGGAGAACATATCGAAGGCCAGCAGGTCCACCGTGGCGCTCTCCAGGCTGTCCTCATTCCGCAAAAGGCACAGGCTGGAGAGGATATCCAGCGCCAGCTCCGGCTCCATCCCGGCCCGGAGGAACCGCTCCGTCACCGTGGCGGCGTCCGAGGCCATTTTGGCGGCCTCCCGGCCCGAGCCCATGCCGTCGGACAGGAGCACATACAGCATCCCCTCGTCCGTCCTAAAGCACAGGTACCGGTCGCCGGACACCGTCTCCCCGGACCGCCGGGCCCCGGCGGAGCCCACGGTCACGGCCAGGGGTTCCGCCTCCATGAGGATGAGCCTGGCATCGTCGGAGCTGTCCACACTGCAAAGCCGCACCTCCAGGAGGGAGGACAGGGTATCCAGCCACCGCTTGTCCCGGCGGAGGATGTGGAGGCTCTGGCTCCTGACCTCCGCCCGGAGGCGTCCCGTGCGGAGCCGGAACACGGCCACGGAGGCGTCCATGGCCAGGGAGCGGAAATATTTCCGCAGCCGCTTCTCCAGCTCCGGCTCCACCCGAATTTCGCCCCCCAGCTCGCCCGAGAGATTCGTAAGGACACGGGAGATGTCGTTGTACTGGTCGAAGGCCGCCGCCCGGCTCTCCCGGAGGCGGGCCCGGTAGCTCCGGCGCATGAGGTACGCCCGGGACTCGGCGTTAATCTGCACGAGGAGCCTTTCGAGCCTGGCGCACTTCTGGGTGAAGCTCTCCGGCAGGTCCGCGCTCTCCACGGAGCCCTTTTTCGCCAGGATCGGGGTCATGGAGTTCATCACGTCCAGGGTCTCCACATACTCTTCCTGCCAGCACCGGCTCTGGTTGGGACAGCTCCGGCACACCGCCTCGCTGGCCCGGTCGTAGACCAGGGCGGGACTCTCGCTTTCCTCCTCCCCCGCCCTGCCCCGGAGGCCGTCGTAGAGTCCACGGAAGGCGGCGGCGCACCGGTCCACGCGCTGACGGGTATACTCCCTGGCCCGGAGGTATCCGTACCCGGACCCCTCCCGTGGCAGGTAGACGGAGAACCGGGCCAAAAGCTCCTCCGGCAGGAGGGTGAAGCAGACGGAGGCGGCGAAGGTCTCGAAGAGGGCCGGGAACCAGCGGCGCTGATTCCAGTACCACAGCACCGTCAACGCCGTGGCGGCCACCCAGCTGAGCACGAAGGTCAGCCGCCCGTCCCGGGAGAAAACCCCGGCGATCAGCGCCGAGAACACGTAGGACAGGGTGAAGAAGGGCACGCCGCCCTGGGCGATGTCCATGGCCGCCCCCAGGGCCGCCGCCGTGACGCACCCCTGGCCCATGCCGCCCCGGTAGGAGACGAACATCACCGCCATCACCGCCAGCGTCCGGCCCACTGACAGCGCCCCGAAGGGCTCCAGCTCCGCTAAGGACATCAGCAGCGTCGCCGCCAGCAGGATCACCGACGCCGCCCGGGAAGCCCGGAGCGCCCTCTCCCCCGGGTCCCGCCCCGCCGTCAGGGCCGTCTCATAGAACCAGGCGAAGCCCCCCGCCGCGAAGCTCTCCACCACCCACATGGCGGTGGCGGTCACCTCCCAGCCGGTGTCCCAGGCGTACACCGCCCCGACGGTCAGGGTAAAGCCGAAGGCCGCCGCCATGGAGAACCACCAGGGCGCCGATTTTTTGAAGAAGTGGACGGCGGTGAAGGTCAGAACGGATACCGCTATGTACTTGACGCTCCACACCGCGCCCCCCGCCGTCAGCGAGCCGAAAACGGAGCCGAGCATCGCCAGGATCCCCCGCACCCCCGCGCCGGATGCCGCCGTGAAGGCGATCCCGAAGGGCGCGACGGCGCCGTAGATCCGCGTCCTCCCCAGCAGAAACGCCATCAGAAGGCGTCCGGCCAGCTCCCCCGCCTCCGCCCGGTCCACGGGCCTCACCCGCAAGGCGCCTTTCGCGCCGGTCAACTGTTTCAAATCAAGTTCCCCCTTGTGCTTTGGTTTACCATAATCATACACGCCCCCCCGGGGGAATTTGGTCAAAACAGGGAGCGGGCGAAAAAGTTTTATTCAATCCTCTTCGACATTATTTTGCGCGGGGAGTTGCATTTTACGGAGGCCCGGTGTATAATGGTGGTACAACTTGATACTATTCGTCTTCAGGGCAGGGTGTGATTCCCGACCGGCGGTGAGTGCCAAAGGCACAAAGTCCGCGAGCGCAGTGCGCCGAACCGGTGCGATTCCGGTACCGACAGTACAGTCTGGATGGGAGAAGATGTGCGGCTTTCGCCGCAGACCTTTCGCGCATGGAATTTGACGCGCCCGGACGGACAGTTCAGGCGTATTTTTATTGCGGCGCGCCGTTTTTCGTTCATGCGGAAAAGCCGCGAAAGGAGTCTTATTCTATGCTCGTGAAAGAAAATCTGTCCTTCCTTCTTGTGTGCGCGGCGGTGTTCGCCGGACTCACGGCCCTGGCGCTCGTCGCCCAGAAGCTGCTCATCCGGGATATGCGCAAGCTCCCGCCCGCCAGATACGTGGCGTACATGGCCATGTTCGCCGCGCTTTCCGGGGTGCTGATGCTCATTGAGATCCCGCTCTTCTTCGCTCCCAACTTTTACAAGCTGGATCTCTCGGAGATCCCGGTACTCATCTGCGCCTTCTCCATGGGCCCCGCCGCCGGTGTCGTCTGCGAGTTCCTGAAGGTGGTGGTCAAGCTCCTCCTCAAGGGCACCACCACCGCCTTTGTGGGGGATTTTGCCAACTTCGCCGTGGGCTGCTCCTTCGTCCTCCCGGCCTCCATTATCTACCACACCCACCGCACCTTCAAGAGGGCCATCGTGTCCCTCGCCGCGGGCGGGCTCATTATGACGGTGTTCGGCAGTATCTTCAACGCGGTGTACCTGATCCCCGCCTTCTCCCGCCTCTACCGCGCCCCGCTGGAGGCCATCATCGCCATGGCCCAGGAGGTCAACCCCCGCGTCACCTCCGTCACGGGTCTTGTGGTCATGTGCGTGGTCCCCTTCAATCTGGTGAAGGCCGTGGTCGTCTCGGTGATCACCGTGCCGCTCTACAAGAGGGTGAAGAAGCTCATCAAAATGGACGCATAGCTTGCGGCAGTCCCCGAAAATCGGTAACCTCCGCGCCCCTTCGGGGGCGCTTTTTTATGGGAAATACGAAAAATCGACAAATGTAGTGTTGACAAGACGGGTGAGATGTGCTACAGTAAAGGTACACTACATTTGTCGAGCGGAGGTGTACGCTATGGAGACAAAGCTGACGGGCGCGGAAATACGGGTGATGAACGTGCTCTGGCGGGAGGGGGACGCGACCGCGAAGCACATCTATGAGGTCCTGAAGGGCGAGACCGGATGGGAGATGAACACCACCTACACCCTCATCAAGCGGTGCATCAAAAAGGGGGCCGTTGAGAGGAGCGAGCCGGGCTTTCATTGCCGCGCCCTGGTCACCAAGGGCCAGGTCCAGCGGTCGGAGACCGGGGAGCTCATCGACAGGGTCTTTGACGGCCGGGCCGAGGGTCTTTTCGCCGCCCTCCTGGGCAGAGAGACGCTGACGCAGGAGCAGGTCGAGCGCCTGCGCCGGATCGTGGACGAGTGGGAGTGACGGTATGAGCATCCTTGAAATGAGTCTCTCCGGCGGAGCGATGATCCTCGCGGCGGCGCTTGTGCGCCTCCTGGCCGGGGACCGCCTGCCCAGGCGCGGCTGCGTGGCCCTGTGGCTGGCGTCGGCCGTAAGGCTCCTGGTCCCCTTTGCCATCCCCTCCCGGCTGAGCGCACTGAACCTCCTGTCCCTGGCGGGGACCGGGGCGGCGCTTCCCGGCGGCGCGGCGGAGGGAGGGGCGGCCCACCCGGCGCTGACCGCCCTGTGGCTGGCGGGCGCGGCGGCCATGGCGGCTGCGGGCGCCCTGTCGTATTTCCGGTGCGTCCGGACCTTCCGAACGTCCCTCCCGGCGGAGAACGAAGCCGTCGCCCGGTGTCTCGCCCAGGTCCACCTCCGGCGGCGCGTGGCGGTACGCACCCTCCCCGAGCTGAGGACGCCCCTGACCTACGGCGTTCTGAGGCCGGTGATCCTCCTGCCGGAGGCGGCGGAGGACTGGGACGGAGAGCGGATCCACATGGTCCTCTGGCACGAGCTCACCCACATACGCCGGTTCGACGGGGCGCTGAAGCTCCTGGCGGCGGCCGCGGTCTGCGTCCACTGGTGGAACCCCGCCGTGTGGCTGATGGCCGCGCTCCTGGGCCGTGATATGGAGCTTGCCTGCGACGGCGCCGTGGCGGAGCGGCGGGTCCGAAGCATCCTGTCCCACCGGAGGAGCTCCCGGACGGCGGTGTGCCTCTCCGTCCTTCTCGCCGCCGTCCTCACGGCGGTCTTCGCCACGACGCCCCTGCCGGAATCGTCCGGCGCCGCGCCTGACGCCTCCCCGCCGGCGGGCTCCACGGCGCTAATGCCGGGTGCGGTCACGGAAAAAGACCCGCCCCGCGTCCCGGAGTCCGCACCCTCCCACCTACCGGCCTTCAAAGACGGGGAGGACGGCCCACCGCCCGCCGAGCACCCCATCGAGAAGGAGCCGTTTCCCGAGCCGGAGGAGGTAAAGTCCTTCGTGATCCCCGTCGTCCCCGGCACGGACGCCGCCCCGTCAACCGCCCCCGGCGGAGAATTATTGGACTGACAAAATAGAACCTCTGAATAAATCAAAGGGAATGACGAACAGATTTATACTGATATCCAATTGAAGGAAGACATCGAGCGGCGAGGATTTTTAGCGTCAGACGAGGAAGACGTCGCTGGGAATACTGTATGTATTTTCAAGACGGCTCACAAAGTATGACGCTAAAAAGGCCGCCACGAATGTCTTGTTTTGATTGGATATCAGTATTATACGGAGGTTCCGTGATCCTCTTGACATCCCGCGCCCGCGTATGGTATACTTGCTCCATCCTATGAAAGGGGGGGGCGTAACGATTCGGTGGATGCAAAACGGCTTGAGCCTGCGTTTTAACGGCTATGATTTGGCCATCCATGGGATCAGTGCGCCCTTTTTCCGGTGACTGCGGGTCACGGTTAACGGTCGCGCCGATCCTTTTCTGATTTCTGTGATGGGAAAGAAAGGATGGCGCTATTTTTATGTTCAAAAACAGTAAACAATTTTCTATTACAAGGCAAAAACTAGTTCTTCTCGTTCTGGAATGGTCGGTGGGCTTCCGTCCGGCGGGAAGCGTGTGGGTCCTGCTGCTGGCTCTGCGGGGGTTCTCCCTGGTGGAGATCGGCTTTGCGGAGGCGGTATTTCACGCCGTGAGCCTGTGCTGTGAACTGCCCTCGGGCCTTCTGGCGGACGTGCTGGGCCGGAAGCGGACTCTGACGGCAAGTCAGGTGATGTTTGTGCTCTCCACCCTGCTGATGGTGGTCTCCCGGGGGCTGGCCGGGGTATGTCTGTCTCTGGCCGTTTCCGCCCTCGGGTACAACCTGGAGTCCGGCACACGGGAAGCAGTCACCTACGAGTCCATGTTACAGGCGGGACAGGAGGCGGACTATCTGAAATTCTCCTCCCTGCAAAACGGGGTTTTCCGTTTCAGCGCCGGCGGCGCCATGCTGCTGGCGGGGGTCACGGTGCTCCTGGGCTGGCGGATGGCGTACCTGTTGGACACGGGGATCGCCCTCATCGGTCTGGCGGCCGCTTTGTCCGTGACCGAGCCGGAGCGGGACGCCTCCAGGAGCACTCCGCGTACGCTGCCCGCCGCCCTGGCGGAGACGGTCCGGGGGGCCTGGACGCTCCTCAGATCGGACGGCGCGGCTGTTCGGATCATGGCGCTCAACGCCCTGGTGGGGGCGTGCGCGACTCTGACGGGGTTTTACCTGCAGGAGAAGGTAGAGGCGGCGGTGACGGTCCGGCGCTGTTCGCGCTGGGGCTGGGCGGCGGTCTGGCGGGACTGCTGACGGGCAGGCTGGACCGCCTGTCCTATCCGAAGGCGGCGGCCCTCACCGGCGCCGGCGTCCTGCTCTGCGCCCTGGCGGCGCGTGGGACGCGCCTGCCGGTGCTGATGGTTTCCGGTATGCTGGCGGGGCTTCTGGACGACAGCCTCCAGCTTGTCAGCGACAGGAAGCTGAACGACCGATTCCCGTCCGCCCAGCGGGCCACGCTTATCTCCGTCTCATCCATGATCTTTTCGATCTTTATGATACCGCTTTCGCCGCTTCTTGGGTGGTGGTTCTCATGAGCGGTTATCGGGATACAGCCGGGACGGAAACAGCTTCCTCCCCAGCTCCACCCGCTTTGTGGCGATGTTCTCCACAAACGCCCGGTCGTGCTCCACGAAGAGCATGGTGGGGCAGTACTCCGAGAGAAGCTCCTCGACGCGCAGGCGGGAGATCACGTCGATGTAGTTGAGTGGCTCGTCCCAGATGTACAGGTGCGCGGACTCGCACAGGCTCCGGGCCAGCAGGACCTTCTTCTTCTGGCCCTGGGACCAGGACTCCAGGGGCTTTTCAAACTGCACCCGCTCGAAGCCCAGCTTGCGGAGAATGGACTGTAAGATGCTCCTGTCCACACCGCACCGCTCCGCGTACCCCGCCAGGGACCCGGCGAGACCGGAGGTGTCCTGGGAGACGTAGGAGATCACGGCCCCCGAGGCCAGGCGGACCGTTCCCGTGTGGGGCACGTCCTCCCCCAGGAGGAGCCGCAGGACGCTGGTCTTGCCGCTGCCGTTGGGGCCCAGGAGGGCCGCGCGCTCCCCGGGACAGACCTCAAAGGTGAGGCCCTCCAGCACCGTCCGGCCGCCGAAGGAGACGGACAGGTCCCGCACCTCCGCCACCCGGTCCGCCCGGTGGGTGAGAGGCGCGAGCTTCAGCTCCTCGTCCCGCTCGATGTTGTGGAGGAGCTTCGACTTCTCCTCTGCCGCCCGCTCCCGACGTTGGACGATGGCCTTGGAGCGTTTCATCATTTTCGCGGCCTTGTGCCCGATGGCCCCTCGGTCGCAGGGGCCCATACCGATTTTCGTGGCCTCTACCCGGTCGGACCAGTCGGATTTCTCCCGGGCGGTCTGCGTGAGACGCTGAACCTCGCCCTTCAGCTTCTCGTTCTCCGCCCGCTCAAATTCGTCCTGCCTCCGCTTGTTCTCCCACCACACGGAGAAGGAACCCCGGGTGACCTGGATGTTCGCGCGGTTGATGCTGAGGGTGTGGTCCGTACACCGGTCCAGCAGCGCCCGGTCGTGGCTCACCAGGATGAAACCTCGCTTTCCGGAAAGGTAATTCCCCACCAGCGCCCGGGCCTCCATGTCCAGGTGGTTGGTGGGCTCGTCGATCAGCGGGAAGACATCCTCCCGGCAGAAGAGGGACGCCAGGGCGCACCTGGTCCGCTCCCCGCCGGACAGGGACCCGAAGGGCCGCTCCAGCGCCTCCGCCGGGATGCGCAGCCGCGTCAGCTCCCGGAGAAGCCGCCACTCCTCCAGCCCCGGCTCCGCCGCCCGCAACGCCTCCAGCGCGGGCAGATCGGCGTCCGTCCGCGCCGGGAAGTACGCGAACCGCAGCCCCGGCGCCGAGATTGTGCCGGAGTAGGCAAGCTCCCCCAGAAGACACCGGAGAAACGTGGTCTTCCCCCGCCCGTTGCGGCCGGTGAAGCCAAGACGCCAGTCCGTGTCCATGCGGAAGGAGACGTTTTCAAAGATGTTGTCGTGAGAACCGTCGTAAGCGAAAGTAAAATTGGTCACATCAATAAGCATACAAATGCCCCCAGTCAAAGAAAATGAGCCACGGGAAAGAATCCCACGGCTCACGACGGACGCACTTGCGCACAAGGTGAGTGTGATCGGATGATTTTTCCTTCCCGCTTCAGGCGCTCCGGACGCAGTACGCCCCTCAGACGCGCCGGTTTTGTCAAGCGAGATAAGAAATCATCCTTTCACCTCCAATTTTAGTCAAGAGTATTGTATCACGGCTGGGGCATGGCTGTCAAGTGCCTGCAAGGCGAAGATTTTTTGAAGTTTTTTTTGAAAAAGGGGTTGACAAGAAGGGAGAAAGTGATTATAATACGTTTTGCTTGCCACGGCGGCGTAGCTCAGTTGGCTAGAGCACGCGGTTCATACCCGCGGTGTCACCGGTTCGAATCCAGT
>CANQKZ010000070.1 GCA_947624585.1 uncultured Oscillospiraceae bacterium
TTGTGTTGCCCATTTTTACCGCCACTCTTTATTCAAATTTTTTCGCGTTTGGGGTTGACTTTTTATTTGCAGGCTTTCCGACTCCACATTTTACTTACGCGAACTTCCTTTCCGGCAACTCGTTCATCGAAAAATACAAAATTTTTCGAGACAACCCCCTCTTTTGCCCTTGTAAGTGTCCGATGGCAAGTGAGGGGAGTATCAAGCCTTCACCCACCGCCCCGATTCTTTCTTCTTCAAAAAATTAAGGAGGGGGGTTGTGGTTTACGGATAATTTGTCCGTTGTTGGGTGAAGGGGAGCAATGATTCCTGTGTCGTCCAATACCGAAAAGCAGAAACCAAGATAAATCGAGAAAAATTTCAAAAATCTCTTGGTCACTTGCGAATTTTTCGGGATGGATAATAGAGGGGGAAATATCCCCCCCGGTGTTCTTTGACAATTTCATATCCGGCAACTGGATAACTTTAGCGGACGGTCCCTTGACGGGGACAGCGGCGGGCGGATGCGCCAGGACCTTCCCGTACAGTTTACTGTATAAAATGACGGCCTTTAAGGAAGCGAGCGTACAACCCATCCGAACCGCACCGGCTTTGGCAAGCCGCGCCATGATCCCGTCCGCCTACAATGATACCCCTGCCCAGCCACAGACTCAACCAATGGGGGCAGCTCGGAGAGATCCTCGGAGGGGTGAGATTCCCGGAGTGTGACGCCAGTCGCGGTCCAGTTGTACGCCCTTGGCCTCGGGAAGTAGTGTCGAATGGAGGCTGTAAGAAGTAAGAAGTAAGCATAAAAAACAACCAAGGGACCACTCTGTCCCCAGTTTGGTCCCTGTATAAAATAAACATTCTACTTAACAGAAGGGATGATTATGAAAAAACACATTTACCATAGTATAGACGACCTCCCGGACTTCTGCACAGTGACAGATTTCTCCGGGCTCTTCGGCGTCTCACGCGCCACGGCGTACCGCATGGCGGCCCAGGGCAGCATCCCGTGCATCCACATCGGCAGGCGCGTAGTGATGTCCAGAGAGCACATCCGGCGTTGGGCAGATCAGGCGGCGGGGATGGGGGCGAGATGATGGCGAGAAACGAAAAGGGAACCGGGAGTCTTTATCAGGCAAAGGACAAGACTTGGGTCTATCAATACAACGAGGACGGCAAACGCAGGACAAGACGGTTCAAAAAGAAAGCCGAAGCTCGTCTGTTCATCGAGTCCCTCAACAAAGCCAACGCCATCCTGATCTCAAGAGCCGACAGCGGTCCTTCCCCTGCAAGGGCAACCGGCGTCATTACCGTGGGCGACTGGTTCGACCGCTGGCTTGAGACATACGCCAAACCCTCCGTCAAGCTCTCCACCTACTGCAGCTACGAGCTTTACATCCGCGCACACATCAAGCCCATGATTGGCGAGAAGTACATGAACACCATCACCGCTGACGAGTTGCAGGCATTTTTTAATGACAGAGGCGCCAACGGCAACCTCCAGCGTCAGGGCGGCCTGTCTCCCAAGACGCTGACCAATATCCGCAACATGATGCACATCGCGTTCGACCAGGCTCTGAAGAACGGCATGATCACCGTCAACTTCGTTGAGAGCGTCCGGCTCCCAAAAGCGGAGAAAAAGGAGATGCGCGTCCTGGATCGGGAGGAGCAGCGGCGTCTCATTGCCGCGGCCCATCTCGCTCCGGAGCCCGCCGCCTTTGGAATCATCTTCGACCTGTTCGCGGGACTGCGCATCGGCGAGCTGTGCGGCCTGCGGTGGAAAAACGTAAACATGGATGACCACTCAATCAGAGTCTGCGAGACGAGGAACAGGCTTCCCAACTTCGACGACACCATCGAGACGTCCACCAGTGTGAGAACCGTGGAGAGTACCAAGACCTCAAACTCCCGTCGAACGGTCTACATGACCGACAGCCTCTATAAAGACTTCCAGCAGTACATGAACATCCAACTGTCCATAAAGAAACAGTACCCGTCCTACAATCCGGACGGGTACGTGTTCTGTCAGGAGAACGGCGACCCCTACGAGCCGCGGACCTACGAGGATCTGTTCAAGCGGTGCGTGAGACAAGCAGGAATCAAGGACGCCAACTTCCACGCTCTCCGCCATACCTTCGCCACAAGAAGTCTGGAGCAGGGCATGGACATCGTCACTCTCTCAAGACTGCTGGGCCACGCCAATCCCTCCGTCACCATGGACAAGTACGGCCACGCCATCGACGACCACAAGCGCCAGAGCGTCCAGCGCCTCGACGATCTCTACTCTGCCCCGCCCCAGCCTCCGAACCCACAACCGGCCCCAAAGGGCCAATGGATGACCATGGAGTGGTGAGGCAACTGCATCACGGTTCCAAATAAAAATCCGAAAAACTGCATCAGATAAGCATCAAAAAACCAATTTGGAACATCATGTCAAATAAATTGCTCGAAAAAGTTATAAAAAACGCCGGATTTCTTACGAAATCCGGCGTTTCATGGTTGCGGGGGAAGGACTTGAACCTACGACCTCCGGGTTATGAGCCCGACGAGCTACCAACTGCTCTACCCCGCGATTGAGATGAGGGGTTCCTCACCTCATTATAATATCACAACCGCGCCGCTGTGTCAAGGGGGTTTTGCAAAAAACTTTTCGTTCTTATTCGCGCTTTTCTCCTCCGTCGGACTGGCCGCCCTCGGGGTTATGGCGGGGGCCGGTGTGGCGGTAACGTTTGCGGCGGTTGTTATTGCCCTGGGCGCGGCGCTGCTCCTCGTTTCTGGATTGGCCGTCGTTCTGGCGGGATGGATCGTAGGGGCGCTGGCGGGACTCCTGCTGGCGCTGGGAGGAGGATTTTTTGTTCTCCGGGCGGGACTGTCGCTGGCGCCCGCCGCGATTTCTGCGCTGGGAGCTCCTCTGTTCTCCCTCCGCCTGCGCGCCGCCCTGGGGTTCCTGGGCGGCGGCCCACTCGCGGTTCTCGTTTCTGTCCCGGCCGTCAACTCTGCCGCTTTCGGGTCTCTCCCGGTTCTCGACGCGCTCGCGGGGCTTTTTGGGCTTTGAGGGGGCCAGGCGCGGCTGGGCGGGCTCGATAAGTCCCTCTGCGCGGGCGGCCAGATACTCGGCGCGCTTGGCCTTGCCGCCAAGGACCGTGACCTCCCCGGCCTGGAAGGTGCGCACGGCCATGTCGTTCTGCTCCTCCAGATGGACCCGGACGGTGCCCTTGAGCAGGTTCACGTCCACCACCATGCCCACTCCGGCGGGCGTCTCCACGAAGGCGTCCACCTTGGGCACGCACTGGACCAGCTCCTCGTAGGCGTCCTGCTCGTACTTGAGGCAGCACATCAGCCGCCCGCAGGAGCCGGAGATCTTGGTGGGGTTGAGGCTCAGGCCCTGGGTCTTTGCCATCTTGATGGACACCGGCTGGAAATCGTCCAAAAACTGGGCGCAGCAGAAGGGCCTGCCGCAGATGCCCAATCCCCCCAGCATCCTGGCCTCGTCCCGGACGCCGATCTGCCGAAGCTCGATGCGCGTCTTGAAGATCCCGGCCAGGTCCTTGACCAAGTCCCTGAAATCCACGCGCCCTTCGGAGGTGAAGAAGAACAAAATCTTGGACCCCTCGAAATTGTACTCCACGTCCACCAGCTTCATGTCCAGCCCGTGCTTGGCGATCCTCTGGCGGCACACCTCGAAGGCGTCCTTCTCCTTGCGCCTGTTGTCCTCCGCCCGCTTCACGTCCTCGGGGGCGGCGATGCGTATCACCGGCCTCAGCGGCGGATGGACGGCCGCGTCGTCCACCTCGTGGTTCCCCGACACGCACTCGGCAAACTCCAGCCCCTTGGCGGTCTCCACGATCACGTGGTCGCCCTGCTCCACGGTGAGGCCGTTGGGCTCGAAGAAATACACCTTTCCCTTATTTCTGAATCTGACACTGATTACCTCAGTCACCGCAAATCCACTCCTTTCCGGCAAAACCGATCATTCGCCCGATCCGTACAGTCTGGCGATCAGATACCCCCCCAGGGCCGCGCCCTTCAGGTTGGAGAAGACCATCTGATCCGCCGTATCCAGCGTATCCGTCAGCCGCCTCAATTTGTCCTCTGTCATCTGCCCGGCGGCGTCCAGCGCCCTCCGGCGCAGTCCTGTCACCAGGTCAAAAAGCTCCGTCTTGGAAAGCTTCTCCATGGGCTTGACGGCCCGCACAAGCCCCAGGCCGTCCTCCTTTGTAAACTCGTTGAAAAAATCTTCCGCCATGCCCTCGATCTTCCCGTCCAGCGCCGTCTCCTCCGGCGTCAGCCCGATCGTCTCGCACCGGGACCGCACCGTCTCCAGGAGCATCTGGGGGTTGTCCGCCAGCAGGACGAACACCGCGTGCGTGGGCGGCTCCTCCAGCACCTTCAGCATGGCGTTCTGGGCCTGGACGTTCATCAGGTCCGCCTCCGCGACGATGTGGACGGCGCGTCCGGCCTCGTTGGGGACGTCCAGCGCCCGGGTCCGCAGGGCGCGCATGGACTCCACATTGTAGAAGGCCTGGTCCGGGTCCCGCCGGACCGTCTCGATGTCCGGGTGGATCTTCTTCCGGGCCTTGACACAGTCCCGGCACACCCCGCAGGGCACGCCGCGCTCGGCCTGGCACACCGCCGCCTGAGCGATGAGATCTCCCGCCCTCTCCCGGGTCCCGGCGTCCGCGCCGGTGACGATATATGCGTGGAACAGCCGCCCGGACCGCAGCCGGGAGGCCAGATCGGATAATTCCATATCACCGGCTCCTCACATCGGGCCGTATTTCCCGGCCCGCGTCATTTGTGGTACAGCTTATTTGTCTCATAGACAGGCTCGCACGTCACGTTGACGCCCAGCTTTCTGAGCAGGTTCTCGTCCACCTGGGACAGGATCACCGTGGAGTGGAGCTCGCTCCCCTCCAACCGCTCCAGCTGCTGCATGGCAATCTCCGCCAGGGGATTCGTGACGGCGCATATGGACAGGGCCAGAAGGACCTCGTCCGTATGTAATCTGGGGTTCACGTTCCCCAGGTGGTTGACCTTCAGATCCTGCACCGGCGCCAGGATGGCGGGGGACAGGAGGCGGATGGAGTCGTCGATGCCGCCCAGGGCCTTCAGCCCGTCCAGAAGCGCGGCGCTGGTGGCGCCCAGGAGCTTGGAGGTCTTGCCCGTGACGATCCTGCCGTCGGGCAGCTCCATGGACGCGGCGGGCTCACCGGTCTCCTCGGCCTTGCGCAGCGCCTCCGCCCGGCCGGGACGGTCCTCGACACCGGTTCCCACGGTGTTCATCAGGAGCTTCAGCTTGTCCACGTCCCCGCCCGCGGGCTGTCCCTTGGTGCGGGCACAGCAGGCGGACAGATAGCGCCGCACGATCTCCCGCCGGGACGCCTCCTGGCAGGCCGCGTCGTCCACGATGCAGAAGCCCGCCATATTGACGCCCATGTCCGTGGGGGATTTGTAGGGGCACTCCCCGCCGAAGAGGCGCTTGAACAGGGCGGACAGCACCGGGAAGGTGTCCACGTCCCGGTTGTAGTTGACCGCCAGGGAGCCGTAAGCCTCCATGTGGAAGGGGTCGATCATATTCACGTCGTTGAGATCCGCCGTGGCGGCCTCATAGGCCGCGTTCACCGGGTGCTTCAGGGGCAGGTTCCAGATGGGGAAGGTCTCGAATTTGGCGTACCCCGCCTGGATGCCCCGCTTGCCGTCGTGGTAGAGCTGCGAAAGGCAGGTGGCCATCTTGCCGCTGCCGGGACCCGGTGCGGTGACCACCACCAGGGGGCGGGTCGTCTCGATGTAGTCGTTTTTGCCGTAGCCCTCGTCGGAGACGATCATATCCACGTTGGCCGGGTACCCCTCGATGGGGTAGTGCCGGTAGACCTTCATCCCCAACGCCTCCAACCGCTTCTGGAAGGACTCCGCCGCGCTCTGTCCGGCGAACTGGGTGATGACCACGCTGCCCACGTAGAGGTCGAAGCTGCGGAAGGCGTCGATGAGGCGCAGCACGTCCAGATCGTAGGTGATGCCGTAGTCCCCCCGCACCTTGTTCTTGGCGATGTCGCCCGCGTTTACGGCGATGACTACCTCCGCCTTGTCCCGCAGCGTCGCCAGCATCTTGATCTTGCTGTCCGGCTCAAATCCGGGAAGGACCCGGCTGGCGTGGTAGTCGTCAAACAGCTTCCCGCCGAACTCCATATAGAGCTTCCCGCCGAACTGGGCGATCCGCTCGTTGATGTGCTCCGACTGGAGCTTCAGATATTTGCCGTTGTCAAAACCGATCTTCATTTGTAAACCCCCGACCTGACGAATCTATATCTCTCTTTCTCTCTCCGCAAAAGTCCATTTTATATTTTACCTTTTCCGGGGGCTGTTAGTCAAGTGTAAATCGCCCCATCGGCAAATGAATTCACATAATAATATCGGACGAAGCGCCGGGAACGGCACGCGGAGCGGCAAAATGGGCGGACGGCGCGGCGCGGGACGGCGTTTTTGAGACAACTTTTGCAAACTGCCCCGTGAAAGCGCCGGAAGAGCGAAAAAACACTTGCATTTTCGGTCGAAATGAGCGATAATCAGGCTGACGGACCGTGCCAATAAACGCCATCGGGCCGCGTGCCCACGAAGGAGGCGGACATGAATATAGATTCGGCCTTTTTCCTCTTCGGCTTTTTGCCGATACTGTTCCTGATCTACATCCTCGTACGCAAGCGCGGCGCCCGGTGCGCGGTGCTGACGGCGGCGGGACTTGTGTTCTGCGCCTTCGGGTGCCTCTTCGACCTTCTGGTACTGGTGCTCCTCTCGCTGGCGACCTTCCTTCTGGGCCTTTCGATCATGAACGGGCGCGGGAGGAGAGGGGCGCTGACCGTGGGCGTGGCGGTCAACGCGCTGACGCTGATCCTCTTCAAATCCGTGGAAAAGCTGACGGTGACGCTGACCGGCGGCGGAGCGGCGGCGCTCCTGCTGTTCTCCCGGCCCTCGCCGGTGACGCTGGCGGCGCCCATCGGTATCTCCTTCTTCACATTTAAATGTATCTCCTACCTTGTGGACGTGTACAGGGACGGACGGAACGGGACCAGGAAATACTGGCGGTTCCTGCTCTACGCCACCTTCCTGCCCCAGCTGGCCGCCGGGCCCATCACCCGGTTCCCGGACTTCGCGCCCCAGATCTATATGCGCCGGTTCCACGCGCCCGGCGCGGCGGAGGGGATGAAGCGATTCATCCGGGGCCTGGCCAAGAAGCTCTTCATCGCGGCGGCGGCCGGGAGCGCGGCGGACGCGGTCTTCGGCCTTGATGCCGGGGACCTGGATATGCGCCTTGCGTGGCTGGGGGCCTTCGCCTACTGCGTCCAGCTCTTCTTCGACTTCTCCGGCTACAGCGACATGGCCATCGGCCTGGGCCAGCTCTTCGGCTTCAAAACGCCGGAGAACTTCGACTACCCCTACATCTCCTCCTCCGTCACCGAGTTCTGGCGGCGGTGGCACATCTCCCTGTCCTCCTGGTTCAGGGACTACGTGTACATACCCCTGGGCGGCAACAGGCGCGGCAAGTGGCGCGCGGCCCTCAACAAGTTCATCGTCTTCGTCCTCTGCGGCGTCTGGCACGGATTCGGCCTCACCTTCCTCCTCTGGGGCGTGTGGCACGGGGCGCTGGCGGCGCTGGAGAGCCTGAGGGTCATCGATCCCAAGCGGCTCGAAAGCTCCGCCGCCGGACGGGCGGCGGGCCGGGTGTACACCCTTTTAGTGGTCGCCATGGGCTTCGTGATGTTCCGGGCCGGGACGGTCGGGCAGGGCTTTGCCGTGCTCGCGGCCATGTTCACCGGCATCCGCTCCACCGCCGCCGGAAATACGGCGCTGTTCACGGCGCTGAGCTTCCGCAACGTGTTCTTCCTCCTTCTGGGAGCGGTCCTGTCCACGCCGGTCTGCCGGAACGTCGCCGGACGGCTCCGGGGAAACGGCTTCCGGGTCCTCACCGGGGTCCTCTACCTGGGGCTTTTCGCCCTGTGCCTGACGGAGCTGGCCGCCGGGGGCTTCTCCCCCTTCATCTACGCGCGGTTTTGAGGTGACGCCATGAAAAAGCTCTCGATTTTGTTTATCGCCGTCATACTCCTGATGTGTATCGCGCCCGTGGTGGGCATGGTGGCGCTGGGCCCCTCCCAGCCCGCCGCCAACGAGGCGCTGGCCGACGCGCCCAAGCTGAAGACAGCCGAGGGGGGCGTCAATTTCGCGTACCTCTCCGATTTAAAGGACTACATAAACGACCGGTTCCGGTTCCGGCAGGAGCTGATCACCGCCGGACACCGGCTTTCCGCCGCCCTCTTCCGCTCCACGGGGGAGGAGGACGTGATCCTGGGCCGGGACGGCTGGCTCTTCTACGCCTCCACCCTGGACGACTACATGGGCTCCGGGGACATGGGGGACCGGGAGTACTACGCGGCGGCCAGGAACCTGTCGCTGATCTACGAGTACTGCTCCGCCCGGGGCATCCGGTTCCTCTTCACCTGTGCGCCCAACAAAAACTCCCTGTACGGACAGTATATGCCGGAGACCTTCGCCCAGCCCGCCGGGAATGCGGCGGGGGAGCTGTACGCCGTGTTGGACGGCCTGGGCGTACCCTATCTGGACCTGCGGCAGGTGTTCACGGCGCGGGAGGAGACGGTGTACTTCGCCCACGACTCCCACTGGACGAGCCGGGGCGCGGCCCTGGCCGCCGACGCCATCTGCGCGGCCCTTCAACGGCCCACCGCCTATTTTGACGGGCCCTTCACCGAGACGCCCCACTCCGGGGACCTCTATGAGATGGTCTACCCGGCGGGGGAGGATGACGAGACGGACCTGACGCCCGCCGACGAACCGGCGTTCACCTACGGACCCGGCGGCACGCGGCCCGACAGCATCACCGTCAATACCCAAAGCTCCGGGTCGGGGCGGCTCTTCATGTACCGGGACTCCTTCGGCAACAGCCTCTACCCCTACATGGCCGGGACCTTCGCCGAGGCCAGGTTCTCCCGGGATACCGCCTACGACATGACCGAGGTGAGCGCGTCCGGCGCGGACACGCTGGTGATCGAGCTGGTGGAGCGGAACATCGACTGGCTGCTTGAATATCCCCCGGTGCTCCCGGCGCCGGAGCGGGACCTGGACCTGGGTACACAGCGCCGGGGACAGATCACGCTGACAGCCGGGGAGGGCCCCCTGGAGGGGTTCCTGACCGTCTCCGGCATTCTGCCGGAGGAGGTGGACGCCACAAGCCCCGTGCTCGTCCAGAACAGCGCCGGTACCTTCGAGGCGGCGCTCACCGCCGACGGCTTCCGGGCCGTGGTCCCGGCGGCGGCCGGTCCCTGGGCGGCGGCCTTCGCGGTGGAAGGACAGCTGGCCGTCTATGAGGGCGTCTGATCGATTTGGATCCGATCATGATTTTGTTTACATAAATCAGAGGTGTTACGTATGAGAAAATTGTATATGAGAAGATCCGTGGTATTTCTCCTGACAGCCGCCCTGGCGCTGGCGCTTGTGTCCTGCGGCGGCGTGGATGTCTCCGTGGGGGACGGGAAGGAGGACGGCGCTCAGATCACCGTGGGCGACCTGACAAACCTGCCCCAGGGCGGAGACGCGGAGGGCGATACCGCTCCCGGCGCGGACGAGCCCGGAGACACCGGTACCGCCCCGGAGGGAGACGCGCCCTCCGGGGCGGACACCCCGAAGGACGATGCTCCGGCAGATGATGTTCCGAAGGATGATGCTCCGAAGGACGATACTCCGAAGGACGATACTCCGAAGGACGATACTCCGAAGGACGACGCTCCGAAGGACGACGCCCCGAAAGATACCACTCCGGCAGACATGACCCCGGCGGATACCACTCCGACGGATATAACGCCGGTGGACACGGCCCCGGCGGACACCACTCCGGCAGACATGACCCCGGCGGATACCACCCCGACGGATATAACCCCGGTGGACACGGCCCCGGCGGGCACCACTCCGGCAGACACGACCCCGGCGGATACCACCCCGACGGATATAACCCCGGTGGACACGGCCCCGGCGGATACCACCCCGGCGCTCACCTCTGAGGAGGCCAAGGCCGTCGCCATGGGGCTCATCGACTCCGATGTCAGCGCGCTCTATTCCGCCGTAGGTATGCCCCTCAGCTCCGACTACGCCCCCAGCTGCCTGGGGGGCGGAGAGGACGGCAACCTCTACTACGACGGCTTCACCGTGTACACCTACAGAGAGGGAAATTCGGAGGTCATCAGCTATGTGGAATAAGGGTGTTGTCATCAAACTGACCGCTTCGGCTCTGGCCGTCTCGGCGGCGGTGTCCCTGGCAGTCCTGCCCCCCGCGCGCGGCCGGGACGGTGCGGCGGAGGCCGTCCGGCAGGCCGCGCCCCGGACCGAGGAGCCGGTCCGCGCGGAGACTCTGGCGGCGGTGGGTATGCCCCAGGTCAAAGCTCTCTCCGCCGACATGGGCGGTCCCGACACCGGGAACACCGCCGAGCCGGACCGGCTGAAGCTGGAGCTCCTGGAGCCGGGCGCCTCCCACTCCCCCTACATCCTGCCACGGGCCGACGGGACCCTGGGCCCCGGCGAGATCGTCACCCGGGCGGAGGCCGCCGTCCTTTTCTACAGCCTCCTCCGGCCCGTCCAGGTCACCGGCGTGCGCATCGCCGACGTCCCGGAGAACGCCTACTATGCCCCTGCGGTCTACGCGCTGACGGCGGCGGGCGCTATGGACCTGACTAACGGCGAATTCCGGCCCGACGTGCCCGTGACCAGGGCGGAGTTCACCGCCGCAGCCGTCCGCATAAGGCCGGACGCGGAGACCTTCCTGTTCCCCTGCGTCTTCCTTGACGTGCCCGCCCACCATCCCTACGCCATGGAGATCCGCGTCGCCGCCCAGCGGGGCTGGACCTACGGCGCCGACGTCAACTTCCGCCCCGAGTCGATCCTCACCCGGGCGGAGGCCATCTGCATCCTGAACCGGTTCGCGGGGCGCGCGCCGGACACACATTATCTGGAAAGATTTGACCGGTCCCCGTTCTCCGACGTCGCCTCGGACCACTGGGCGTTTTATGAGATCATGGAGGCGTCCATCGACCACACCCACGCCTCCACGGGCGTCTGGAGCTTCTCGGATACCACGGTCCTCAAGGAGGACCCGGGCTTCCACTTTGAGGGCGTGGACTACTACTATGTGGATGAGAACGGTCAGAAGGTGGTGGATGGGTACTACGGCGGGCTGTATTTCGGCTCCGACGGGTACTTCACCAGCGGGGACGCGGAGCTGGACGGGTATGTGAAAGAGGTGATCGCCGACATCTACGCCCAGGGCAAGACCGGCGAGGAGGCGCTGCACGCCGCCTACAACTACACCCGCGACAGCTTCAGTTATCTGCGCCGCAACTACTACGACACCGGTGAGACCGGCTGGGAGAACAGCGAGGCGCTGACCATGTTCAAGACGAAGCGCGGCAACTGCTACTGCTACGCCGCCGTGTTCTACTCCCTGGCACGCCAGCTGGGCTACGACGCCGTGGCCATCGCCGGAAAGGTCAACAACTCCAACCCCATCCCCCACGGCTGGGTGGAGATCTGGGACACGGACCAGTACTATATGTACGACACGGAGCTGGAGATGTCCT
Source organism: uncultured Oscillospiraceae bacterium (assembly GCA_947624585.1). Classification (GTDB taxonomy): domain Bacteria; phylum Bacillota; class Clostridia; order Oscillospirales; family Oscillospiraceae; genus RUG626. Next base: position 11,619 of record CANQKZ010000070.1, read on the forward strand.
ACCGGAAGAAGGGCAACTACAAATACAATTTCTACCACATGGCCTACAACAAGACGCCGTGGCGCTACTGGAGATGAACCTCTCGTGAAGAAATTTCTGACGGTCCTGGCCGTCATGATCCCCGTGCTCGCTCTCGCCGCGGAGGGGGTGTACTGGTTCCTGTTCATGCGGCCCTACAACAAGGCGGAAAACGCCCCCTCCCACGAGATCCCCACGCTCCACGAGGCGGCGGACGGTTCCCTGACCCTGTCCTGGGGGGAGGGGACCAACGCGGAGGAGTACATCGTCCGCCTGACCGTGGGCGGCGAGGTGTACTGGAGCGGCCGGTTTACCGGCACCTCCTGTGAGATCCCGGTCCGGGAGCTGCCGGAGGGCGCCGTCCTTCGCATCTACACAAGCCATTCCTACAGCACCCCCTCCGAGGACGGCGTCCGCGTGTGCGAGAAGCCCATGGAGGTAAACTACCCCTCCCGGTTCCCCGACATCACCGGCCTTGCGGTGGAGGCGAACCCGAACGGGACCGCCCGGCTCACCTGGGACACCGTGGAGGGCGGACTCTACACCGTCTACGACGCCCGGGGCGGCGTCATCGCCCGGACCCGTGAGGGGGAACTGACAGTGACCTTCGGGAAGGACGTCCCCATGCCGGACAAGCGGGAGACTTACACCTTCTCCGTCTCCGCCGGGCTGGAGGGCACCGGCGTCAACTTCTCCAGCGACGTCAGGAAGACCGTCGGCGTCCTGGGCGAGGATCTGCGGAGCACCGTGCTGACGCTGAACATGGAGGACCTTGGAAACAACTACTACACCTTCACCTGGAACGAGACACGGGGCGAAAAATACGAGCTTCAGGAGCGCCTGGGGGAGGAGTGGTCGACTTTGGCCGGATTCACCGACAATATGCCCCGCAGCTACACCGTGGGTCCCCTGAAGTCCAACACCCGGCACGTCATCCGCGTGGTGGCCCTGGGAGGACAGACCTTGGAGGACGGCGTCTACGCCGCCGAGCCTGACGGCGTCACCTTCACCACCGGGGCCACGGTGATGTACGCCACCATCTGGCCGCTGAAGGACCTGGACATCTACTCCGACCCCCGGCGCACGGAGAAGGTGGGCACGGCCAGCGAAAAAAACTCCTACTGCGTGGTGGGGGAGGAGAACGGTATGTTCCTCATCTACTACGGCGGCGGGCGCGGATACATAGATTCCACCTTCTGCCTCATAAACCTGCCGGACTACCTGGGGGATCTGTGCGAGTACGACATCAAAAACAGCTACGACGCCATCTACATGGTCCACGGCTACGGCCTTTCGGGCATCACCGGCACGGTGATCACCGGCTACGAGGAGGTGGCCTCCGACTATGTGCCCGGTACCGCCGGGACCTCCGTCCGCGGCGCGGCATCGTCAGACGGCATCGTCTGGGACGACGGGGCCTGGGAGAACGGGGACCTGCCCGTCGCCTCCACCGACCCCCGGACGCCGGATACGGAGTTCGTCAACGGCCTGACGGAGATCTACACCGGGGAAAGCCCCTACGGGTGGACGCGGATCGACGTGCGGACGCCCACAAAATTCCTGGTGCCCCTGCTCTATCCCACCGCCAAAAAGATCGCCCTCTCCGCCGCCAGGGCCCAGGAGCTGGGGTACCGGCTGAAGATCTACGACGCCTACAGGCCCTACAAGGCCACAAGGATGCTCTTCGACACCACCGAACAGCTCGGCGCCCTCTCCCTCCCGCCCTACGAGTACCGCTTCATGGAGGGCGCCATGTGGGCCGACTACCAATCGTACCTGGAGGCGTCCGCCGTCCCCGACGGCGCGGAGGTCTGGAGCGAGGCCACGGCATTCCCCCTGGCCGACATCTTCGCCGCCCCCCGGGACACCGTCCTGACGGCCATGACCGACAACGGAAGCTGGGGCCTGGGCTCCTTCCTTGCAAGATCCGGCTCCACCCACAACCAGGGCGTGGCCGTGGACCTGACGCTGGTGGACATCGGCACCGGCGAGGAGCTCAAAATGCAGACCGCCATGCACGATCTGAGTTACCACTCCATCATCCGCTACAACAACGAAGAGGCCAAGCTTCTGGCGGAGATCATGACCGGCTCGGGCCTCGGCACCCTGGTCAGCGAGTGGTGGCACTTCCAGGACGACGAGCTCCGGGACAGCACCGACGGCCTGGTTTTGCGCAAAGAGGGCGTCACCAGGGCCGGATGGACCACCGACGGCGCCGGCTGGCGCTACCGCACCGCCGATGGCGACTACCTGCGGGACGGCGAGTACACCGTCGACGGCGTTTCCTACACCTTCGACGGAAACGGCTTCTCCAACTACACCGCCTGGGAGCTCCCCGGCGGCGTGATGGATTTCATGGGAGCGGAATGAACAAGGGCCCCTCCCAACAAATCGCCGCGCCGATTTTCCCGTCGGTTTTCCCGCCAAAGCCCGTCAAAAAAATGTGAATTGCGCAAAGTATTCCCGCGATATCTTATTTTATACTAATATTCAATCAAAATAAGACATTCGCGACGGCCTTTTTCGCGTCAAGCTTCGTCATACGGCTTGGA
>CANQKZ010000071.1 GCA_947624585.1 uncultured Oscillospiraceae bacterium
TTCCATGGGGGTAAGGGGGAGCTATGCCCTTTTTCGCTGAAAAATGTGGTTTTTTCCACAAAAATACGGGGCCGTGATTATCCACGCCTGGGGTGGCGTGTTTTTTCACAGCCCCTCCTGCTCCGGATTGTTCGGCGCGGCATTGAAAACTTTGTTTTCGTAATTGCCTTAGTATTCCAGCGCGGTCCAATCGCGCATGGGCTTGATGCTCTTCCACGTCTCGTAGGTCTTGCCGTTGATAACGACATTCCTGCCGCATTCATGGGAGTTTGTGGCCTCCTGGACATCGGCGTAGTACCACTTGCTCTTATCCACGTTATCCGTCCAGACGGTCATATCCTTATGCAGATGGTCCTTGTGGGGCTTGCGACCCAGAAGCCGGTTGAACACCGTCATGGCTTCGGCGCGGGTCAGCGGCTCCTCCGGTCTGAACTGATCCCCGTCGCCCTGCATTAGCCCGTAATGGTCTGCCAGGAGCACCTCCTGCGCGTACCACTTCGTCTCGTCCACATCGGTAAACCGATTGATCAGGACTGTCCTCTCGGTCTTCTCGTAGAACCTGACCATCATGGCGGCCATCTCGGCGCGGGTGATTCTGTCATCGGGGTTGAAGTTTCCGGCATCGTCACCCTTGACGATGCCCAGATTGTGGAGCACCGCCACGGCATGGTTGTACCAGGCGCCGCTCTCCACATCCGGGAAACCGCTGTCCTCGCTCCAGTTGTTCTCGCGGGCTTCGTTGGTGAGGAGGCGGAAGAGGATGGTGGCGACCTCCGCCCGGGTGATGTTCTGCTCGGGCCGGACTTCATCCTCAGTCACGCCGACGATGTAACCGTAGTGCTCCGTCCTGTCGATGGCGGAGGAAGCGGACGGGTTGTTGCCGCCGGTGTGCTCTTGGAAATCCGCTATGCCGTTTTTGTTGTCGTCGAGCGCCCAGACGACATACGCGTTTACAAACCGGTTGTCCTTGATCTCCCTGTGGAAGATTCCGTCCGCATTCAGATAGCCGTTGTCGTCCTTCTTTTGGCCGGGAACAGCAGGATCGTCCTTGAGATCGTACCCGATGATCCAGCTGGCCGCCTCTTTCTCTGACCGCGCATCTCTGTGAGGGTATCCGCTCCAGCCAATCTGAATGTAGTGGTGGAGCACCGTCTTGCCGTCCGCACTGTAGAGATCGGCCTCGCCGATCACATTGCTGTTCTCGAACTTGATATTGGCGCCTTTGCTGTCTGCGTTCGTGCCGGGGAAGGGAATGTACACTCCGGTCAGGACATTCTGACTGTCGGGCAGCTTTGCGCTGTTTGTTATCGTCAGCTGGCTCGCAGATTTCGTCCCGCCTTCCGTTATAGGAAGCGTGGGAGCGTCGCCCTTGCTGTGCTCTAAGAGACGCTCGTTCAGGTGATACGTGTGTGTCAGCTGGGGCTCGTTGTAGTCGCGGATGCCGTTGTTGTTCTTGTCCTCCGCCCAGACGGCGTACACTTTGGCGTTTCCAACCGCAGGGATCGTGACACTCTCTATGAGCACGCCCGCCTCTTCGGTCACGCTTGTAACGAACGGATGCTCGGCTTTATTCCAATCCTCCTGATTCGTAAAGCCGATCAGCACCGCGCCGAGCTTGTAGACCATCACCGAGGCATCCTGGGTCTTCATAAGCTCGGCATTCTCGCCCGGCTTGTGGTGGTCGTTGCAGGTGTAGAACAGGCCGTTAGTCTCAACAGTATAGTCGCGGTTTGCGGTCGCGCCGGGGGCGTAGTACTCCACGTGGTAGTAACCATCGTCGAATGCCGGTTTGCCTGTGCCGTCGTCTGCGGCGTACACCGCGTAGAGGGTCACGGTATCTCCGCTTGCCGGCTTCGGAATTTTGTACGGGCTTGTGATCAAATCGACCGATCCGCCGGTCCAGGTCACTCTCGACACGGGATTGCCGTCACCGTCGGTTGTGATGGTTATTGTTGCGCCTTCACCCGGAATGACATCGGTGGTCTTAGACGTGCTCCAACCCGCGAATACGTCAGAACCCTTCTTCAGGTCGCACACGGTCACCAGCGGGTAGCTGGCGCCTATGAGCACATCCGTCAAGTCGGCCGGAGTGTCGCCACTGCCGCCGTTGGGGTCATAATGCAGCGTCACCTTGCCCTCGTCATAGTCGGGGATGTAGTTGCCGTTCCGGTCGAGGGCCCAGACGGCGTACACCGGCACGTCCGCCGGGTTATCGGCACTGATCGTCACCTCCTCGACGATCTTGGCATCCGTCGGTTTCTCGTAGTAGGGCTCCGCGCCGTAGTCGGCGGTGCTCCAGCCGACGAATACCGCGCTGCCCAGCGCCGTGGACTTGGTCCAGTATTTTTCCGAACCTTCTTCCTTGATGCCCGCGTTCTTGTATTCCTCTTCGTTCGTCTCGTCAGTGGGCTGCCACAGCGTTACCGTCTCACCGGGGGCGTGGGTCAACCTGGCTTTGGTATTGAAATTCTTCGTAGTGGCCCCGCCGTTCACATCGTAGTCGACATGCAGGCCGTTCTGAACCATGCCGCACTTCGAGCACTTGTAGATCTCCTCGTCACCCTCTACCCGTATCCACTCATGTGTTGTCTCACCGCCGAGGCGGGTTTCCTTTTCATCGCAGCCATCATTCTGGCAGTGCCTTTCCTGTTTACGCTCCATGGTACACGGATAAAAGTCTCCGTCGACGTTTGCCCATTCGCTCCAGTCGTGTTCGAGTTTCTTCGAATTGACCTGGTATGTGAATGTTTCGCTCGGTTTATCGCATACGGTGCATTTAGGCGCGTACTTAATATACCCGGCAGCCTTACAGGTCGATTCCCTGCTGTCGACTTCTACGCAATCCTTGGTATATTCACCGACTGTAATCGGGTATGTGTGCCCCGTGGCGGGGATCGGGATCGTTATCTCTGCGGAACAACCAGAAGTCTTACATGTGAAGGTCATTTCGCCTTCTCCTGTACAGGCTGGGTCTTTTGTAACAACTCCCTCGCTTTCTTTGAGCGAGCCATCATCGTTCTGGAAGGTATGCTTTGTATTGCCGTCATGGACCGCATCGATCTCGAATTCCAACAGATCGCCGCACTCCGTGCAGACATAATAGATGTGTCCCGAGCCATATTCCGTGGGGGGAATGTAAAGCTGCATAAGCTCCTCATATTTATGTCCGTTAGGTTTCCCCACCTGGCGTTCCAGCCCTTTGCTGCTGTTATACGCGGTGCAGTTGTGGCAGCGAACAGTTTCGATTTCCCCCTTGGTGCAGGTCGCCTCCGTTGTCACATCCACATAATAATCGTGTCCCGTAGGCGGAATTTCGTCCCTTTCAACTACCTTTCCGCAGGTCTGGCAGGTGTATACTTTTGTCCACGGGTCGGTGCATTTATAGTCGTTTTTATTGCTGTTGTCCGGTTCTATCACCTCTTCATTGAGTACCTCTGAATGCGCGTGCTGCTTATAGACCACATTTTCGCAGGTGATACCGGAGTCATGCAGCACCTCCTCCATGCGTTCCTTGTCTTCCTCGTCCTCGTACTCAAAGGTGAGCGTACCCTTAATGAGAGTGGGCGTCACCTCCGCGTACATCAGGCCGTCGGGATAAACCGTCACATCCCCGTCTACGATCCCGCCGCCATGAGACGGATCGCCGTCATTACAGTTCAGCACAAACGTAGCGCCCGATTTGACCAATACATCGCCTTCTATCTCGCCGCTGTGGTACAGGTGGGCGTTCTCGGCGAGCTCTACATTTCCTTTTACCTTTCCCTCGTTATGGAAGCTGCTTTCGCCCGCGCTTTCGGTCAGAGCGCCTCTTACCGTGACGTTACCTGTAATGACGCCGTCCACGCCGTTCTTTATCATCGAGCCGTTCTCAAGCCTGATGTTCCCGTCGATGATGTTGTTGTTGACGACGGTGGAGGTACGACCCTCGTTGTTGAAATAGGAGTAGACCGAGATGTTGCCTTTTATCACGCCGTTGTTCGTCAGGTACTCGTCGCCGCTGGCGTAGCCGCCGAGGATGGCCGCCGCGCCGACCAAGAAGTTTTGCTCCACGGTCATGTCTTCGCCGATATCCCCGATGTTCATCAGGGCGATGTCCAGCGCCCAATCCTTGTCCATGCCCTCGTCAATCAGGCTGCATGTGTTGTCGTGTATCCATCCGGCGTTGAGCTTCAGCGCGTCGGCGGAGGGCTGCTGATAGATGCTGCTGATGCCCGCGCCGATGTTGTTACCAATCTCGCCGCCGTTCATCTCGAAGGAGCCGCCGTTGTACAGATAGATCGTCTGGCCCCAACCGTAGCTGCCGCCCCGGAGGCCGACGTTGTTATTGATCTTGCCGCCGTTCATGTGGAGCCTGGCGTAGGTCGTTCCTTTATTATCACCGTCTTTGACCCCATCGGTTTTTTTATGCAGCTGGATGAAAACGCCGTTGGTGTCCGCCGCCACGTTGTTGACGACCTTCGTGCCGTCCTCCATATAGACCTGAGTGCCCTCCATGGCCACGATCAGACCGCCGTTGCCGCCGAAGCAGTAGTTGTTCTGCATGGTGGTGCAGCCGCTCAGGTATATATCGTCCTCGTCCGTGTTGCCGATACAGACCCCGGACCTTGACGCGTTGTGCTGGAAAACAGTATTCGATTTTATCTCCAGCTTGCCGCCCTCTTTGCTCATGAAGTCGATGAAATGCCGGTCGTCGTCATATCCGTCCCCCGCGAAGAAGTTCTCCAGCGTCACGCCGTCCAGAATGAGCGTCCCGCCGTTGACCTTGATGAGGCTGTCGGTGGAGACCACGTTCCCCTCAAGCTCCTTTATGGGGTGCCCGCCATTCGGGTCGTCAAGGACATTTATATCGTAGTCTTGGTTCAGTAATTTATCATATTCGAGCTTCGCTTCGTCGATCTCCCACTGGCCCTCTCCGTCGATGGTCACGTTCTTCAGCGTGACCGTGTCGCCCTCGCCGACCTGCAGGATCGCGCCGGTGTAGTGCTCTACCGGGAGGTCCCCGCTTTCGCCCTCTTTCTCCAGCGCCATGAGGCTGATTCCGGGATCCATGAGGATGCTCATGACCGCCTCATTCTTGCCCACTTCCGGGTCCATGAGGAGCGTACCGGGATTTACGTAGCTGTCGCGGAGGATCTTGTGCCCCTGCCCGTCGATGGTCACATTCCCGACATTATCCGGCAGTTTGGCCGCAAAGCCGATCTCGATGTTATCCTCAAGGTAGATGGTGCCGCCGTCTTTCACGTCGTGGAGCGCGAGGGAGAGGCGGCTGTATTCCTTTTCTCCGTCGGAATCGACAACGCGGATATTTTTGTTCTCTCCGGTGTCCCCCAGCGAATAATCCGTAAACCGTGTCCCCAGGGGGAGGGTAACTTGCTCACCGTTTGACGAATTAACCGGTTTACCCTCAAGGTCGTTGTATGTCACCTCATACGCGGTGAGCAGGAACCCCTCATACGGCCCCTTTGTGACCACGATGTACACGTCAACCTTCTTCATCATACCAATTTTACCGCGCAGATACGCCGCGTTCCCCGTGCCGAACAGCTTGAGGGGATATTCGTAGGGCGGCTCAGGTCGATGGAAGGTATAAGACGTTTCGCCGGTGTCTTCGTCCGTTTTTATTTCGATCCAGAAATTTGCGTCAGTAGTCTCGTATTTGCCGTCCGGCACAAAATTCTTTCCTGTAACATCTTCTCCGCGGGTGTAGTATTTGTCTGCGTCGAAGGTGGTCTGGGAGGTCGCGCCGACCTTATACCCCTTTGCACTTTTACTCTTGAATTTATGTGCGGTATTCGGCACTTCAAGCGTCGAACTCCCCGTACCGGACCATTCATTCGTATCGTACCAAGTGAGATCGGCTCTCTGCGTGCCCTCGTTATAGGTTTCTTTGGTGCTGCTGCTGGTGCTGACCTTCCCGGTGGTATACCCGTTTAACCATACACTGATCGTCCCGGGAACAGGCGTCGTCTCGTTCTCGTCCACCTTGCCGTTTCCGTTCGCGTCATGTATGGCGTCGAAAGCCACGTCCGCGGGCAGCAGAGCCCCGCCGGAACCATACTTGCCCCAGTAGATCTGGCCGTCTTCGGTGATGGTGATCTCGTAATCTAAACCGGCTTCTTCTATATAGTAGGTACCAGGAAATTGTTTGAAATAGTCCTTTGCCGCGTCCTTATTCGCGTCGGTGTAGGCCCGGTCGTTATCATAGATCTTGGTGATTAAGGTCTTGTTGTAGCCGGTTTCAGTCTTTTTGGCCTTCACTTCCCAGTCGTTTCCGTCATCATCGGCGTCGGCGTATATGTACGTATTAGACGGCGTGAAATAGGAAGAACCGACATATGTCTGATCTCTTGTGAATGTAAATGTGACCTCCCCGCATTGCGCAATATTGGCAAGGGTATCATTCGTCTGCGCGGTGCGCCATTCGGGGATGACGACCTTGATGTCGGTCACGGCTGTGACGTTGCCGTAATTGAGATTCGCACCGTTCTTCTTGGTCTTGTCGATCGTCAGATCCATCGCGACGTCTTCATAAGTATGCTCCACATCCTGAGAATCGGTGACGTGAATCGTGACCTTGCCCTCTTCGCTTATCTCGATCCACCACTTTCCCTCCGCCGCGGTGGGCCGGTAAGTGCCTGCAACGCCGAGCTCCGCGAGGAATTTTTCGCCCTTTTCCCTGTCCGCGTCAGAATAAAATGTCCCGGCAAAATACTTGCACTCTACTTCTCCACCCGCGTCTTTGCGGTACAGCGGAATAGCGTTCACATTGAACTGGTGGTCGTCAATGGGATTGTATACTTTTCCCTTCCAGTTAAGCGTGACAACAGCATCCTGTATGCAGTCCTCGTCAAGATACCAGCCCGTTACGGGGACTGTAATGGTATCGAGGTATTTGCCTTTGTTCCCGTATTCACCTTTACCGTTTTCCCCCGTATAGGTCGAATCCTGCACGAACACGGGGGCGGGGTTTTCCACCTTCTCATACTCCGTGGTACCAAACTTGGTATAGATATCGCCGGTTGTTTCATCTACCTTAATTTTCCATTCAGAACCGTCATTGAGGGTGTACTCGCCCTTCACATACTGTTTCATGTATGCGATGCCCTCTTTGATGTCCTCCTCGGTGCTGAACTTCATATCTGTGGTGTAAATATGGGAAACGGTCGAGCCATCCGCCTTGTAGCATGTAGCGTTGGCAGAGACGGCAAACTGCTTGCTCAACTCGTCCCAGTTCAATGTGAGCCTTGTCCTGTCGACTGTTGTGGGCGCCTTGTTTTGGGCATACCAGTCCGCTGCGGAAAACACAACAGAGGTCACCTTAGAGGGCGACTTCGAATCTTCCGGGCTGCCCGTGATCCATTCCGCATTGTTGACGACGTAGTAAAGAGGGGTCAAGGTCGTTTCATCATCTATGTGGAGCACGGTGGTCCCGTCGTCACCGATCTCGATATATTCCTCCGAACCGTCGTTTAAAAGATATTTATTTTCATAGTTTTTCAGGTAGGACTTTGCAAACTCGGTAAGCTCATTGCGCTCAAAACGCATGGGGGGTATATACGCACTTATGGCTTTTTTGCTGCCTGTTTCGCCTTTCTCATTGGGCTTGTATACCGCAAGTCCGGTTGTTTCAAAGTACAGAGCGCCGTTGCCGTAGTTGCTTGACTTGCTATCGCCATCATAGCCCCACGTCAGTTTAACATATGCGGGTTCGGTGCAACTATTTTTTGTGTACCACCCCGGCACAGCTACGGTCATCGTTTTGACTCTTTCTATGCTGTTTGTCTTTCCGGCGTCCGTCATGACGGCCTCGTACTTATGCTCTTCGTCTACACAGAGATAGACATGGCCGTTCTCATCAATTTCGATCTTCCAGCTGCCGATGCCCGCTATATCTTTGTCGTAGACATCCCCGTAGGCCTTGGAAAGGACATAATCGCCGACATAGCCGACGTCGCCTGTCTTTCTTTCTTTGAAATACTCATAGGAGAATATGCCGTTGTCCGCGATGAAGTAGCTGTTTGTCGTAAATCCTTTCAGGAAAGACTTGTCTTTATTGTAGAATGTGGCGGAACCGCACTTGAAGGACTTGTGGGCATATGTTGAATTTACTGCCGTTGTCCAAGTAAGCGTCAGCGGCTGATTGTTTGTTTTTTGGTCATTTTTATACCAATCAGGACTTGTAAATTTGACCGTCTTGATGGTCTCGCCACTTGTTGTTATAGAATCTATCGTTGCGTTTTCGGCACCTGTGCCAGTCAGCTTCAGTCCGTCTTCACTTACAGTTATCATCCAGTCTGACCCGTCGGGGAGCTTATACTCACCGGGGTATTGCTGACAGAAATTCTTCAAAACTTCTGCATCGCTTTCACTAAGAGCAATCGTCGCGATCCCCATATCGGAGCCGTCACCGCCCTCGCCGTCTTCCGGCGCGGGCTCATCGACCGGCTCTTCCCCCTGCTCGCCCTCATTGCCCTCATCGCCCTCCGTTTCGGCGGGCGTCACAACGTCCTCTCCCGTATCCGCCGGATCATCCTGGCCCGGAACTTCGGAGGGGGTGCCGGAAGCGGAGTCTCCGCCAGGGCCGTCATCGGAGAGGCGGTAATTGACGTGCAGGATCACCTGGGCCGTGTTGGGCTCGTAGCGGATCTCGGCGCCGGCGGTCTCGGGGTCGTCCGCTTTGACGGTGACCGCCGCGTCGCCCTTCTCCACGGAGAAGCCGGAAAACGACTCCGGCTCGTTGCCGTCACCGTCCGTTTCGGGCTCCGGCATGACGACATAGGGGGCCGTATACACATTTTCATCATCGGGCAGGTGAACGCCGCCGTCCGGGTCGATCGTCCCGGAGTATGTCACATCGCCGCCGTCCGTATGGTGGTGGACGACGGTGAACGCGGTCCGCTCCGCGTCGGCGGCAAAGGCGGTTATTACGCCAATGTCGCAGATCATGGAAACGGTCATACACAGGCAGAGCAGAACAGCGGCAAGCCTGCGCGATATTTCATACATTTTTACTTGTCTCATACTTTTTTCCTCCCGGAAAAGAAATTTCTGGAGCAGTTTACTGTTCCGTTTAATACTAATATCCAATTGAAAGAAGACACCGAGCGGCGAGGATTTTTAGCGTCAGACAAGGAAGACGTCGCAGGGAATACTGTATGTATTTCCAAGACGGCTGACGATGTATGATGCTAAAAAGACCGTCGCGAATGTCTTATTTTGATTGAATATTAGTATAAGGCCCGTCTTTTCTGTGATGATCCGCGCTTCAAAAGCACCGAAATCGGGGAAACGTATAGTCCGTCCTTCACTCCGTGCATCTTGCAAAACGTCAAGGAACGCGGTAGTGTTCTTATAGGCCGTCTTTCTGTCAGAGTTCAATTTATTTGAGAGCCCGGCAGTAAACTCTTTCCGAAACACACAGCCCTGTCCTCGCAGTATAATCGCCGGTGCTGCCATCTCCTTATCCACTGTAAATCTTCTTCATTTATTACCCCCTCCCGGCAAAATCCGCCGCACATCCATCCTCTCTGGCGGTTTTTCGCCAGCTATATTGGAATATTGAATGTGTAGATTCCGTAGTCGCAGAGTGGAGCACTCATTGAATCTGTTGAAGAAATGACTGTTTTTCCTGCCTTTGCACCCTGCTGTGCCCACCGGAAACGGTGGATACAACGTTCTCTCCATACCGTATTACAAAAAAGTTTGACGGCGCATTTTACAGACCGACGACTGCGAGCTTGTCCATGTTCTCCCGCTTGAGTTCCAGCGAGGAATGGACGTAACGGTTGAGCGTGATCGTTGTATTGGCATGACCCAAAATCTCCGAAAGGCTCTTGAGCTCAAATCCAACCTCCACGCATCGGGTGGCGAAGGTGTGTCGGATCGTGTGAAAGTGAACGCCATCGAGTCCGCACTTTTCCGTGTATTTCGCCAGCCGCTTCTGGACCTGACGAGGTTCCATAAACTGCTGCGTGCCCGTCAAAATAAAAGCGGTCGGACAATGCGGATCAAACTGTCCGCATAGCCTTGCCGCGCTGTCGGTAAGCGGGATTATCCGGGCCGAAGTGTCGCTTTTGGGACTTCCTATGACGACCTTCGTTTTACCCTGTCCGGTATGCTCAAGATCCCGTATCCTCTGCATGGTGGAGTCCACTTTGAGTGTTTTATCCCGCAGCGAGACGTTTTCCCAACGCAGAGCGCATAGTTCACCGATACGCATTCCCGTGAGCAGGGCAAGGAGAATACCGAATTTACATTCGTCCATATCGGTCTCAAGATAGGAAACGAAACGTCGCTGTTCCTCCTGTGAAAGTACGCGGGCTTCCGTCTTCTGTTCCTTCGGATAACTGATCTCAACCGTCGGAAATGCGCCGGGGAACCGCTTGGCCGTGAACTTCAAAATGGAGCGTAAAACCGTCAGAATGTCGCGCACGGTTTTTGCCGAGAGACCCTCGCCCAAAAGCTCCTGTTTGAACTGCTCTACGATCACCGTGTTTATGCCCAGCGGAAAGCAGCCGCCCAGCTTTGGAAGAATGTGCTTTGTCATAACCGAGTCGTATTTTACATAGGTGGATTCTTTCACTTTTCCTTTTTCCAACTGCAGCCATTGCTCACAGAAATAAGCAAACCGGTGGCGGTTGTTCGTCACCGGCAAGGGTGTGTTGGTTATAATCGCCGCCTTGCACCGCGCGGCTTTTTCTCTTGCCTCCTTATAAGTCTTGCCGTAGCAGGAGCCGTACTTGATCTTGCCGGAAATCTCATATTCTTTGACGTATCGAGCTTCCCAGCGGCCGTCTTTTCGCTTATAAATGTTTTCGCCTTTCTTTGCCATATGTATTACCTCCTATATTAAAAATGTGGCGCTATAAAGTATACCTCGTTCTGCCGGAACGTCCTGACGGCATATTTGACGGCTTATGAGTCTCAAAGAGTCATTTCTCCGGCGAGAAACGATCCCTTGTTCGATCCCATTTTACCAAAAGCGGAAAAAATCGTATGAGAATTTACGCTCTGCTTATTGAAATTGAACAACTGTTGTGATATACTCTACATTGATATAATGATATAAAGACGGCCGCTGAGTGCTCCACTCTGCGACCGCCGAGCGCCTGAGAAGCGATTTTGGAGTTTGCAAGCTGGGCATTTTTATATACAAATGCGAAAACCTCCCGCTCAGCTTGTTGGCGGCATTGCCCCCCAAGCCCCTTTTAAGCTCACACATGATAGTTGCCCTCCGCTATCGTATTCGGGAGCGCTCCGTCCGAAAGGCTCCATATAGGAAGTGTTTTGGTTGATATACATTTCTTGCATAATAGCGTTTCCTCTTTTCGCAGAACCGGAATCAGCTGTTTCTTGATTGCCCAGAACGCCGCCGTTCTGTTTTTCGCGCGTCTTAATTATATCACTTGCTTATATTTTATAAGCGAATGGCGACAGAAACATTGCTAAAATAATTTTAGCCATGAGGTTCCGGAGGTCGCTATGGAAAAGGTCCTTGGAAACAAAACGCTGGGTGAAAACATCAAAAGGACACGGCTGGCCTGCGGACTTACGCAGGAGCGGTTCAAAGCCGAAGTGCAGACATTACAGCAGGAAATTGAAGTACTGGAACGACAGATTCAAAATTTGGAACAGTTTATCAAGCGGGTACGCAAATACGCTGACCTAAAGGAATTAACGCCATACGCCCTGCGGGAGCTTGTGAAAGCGATTTATATTGGAGCGCCGGACAAGTCCAGCGGCAAGCGGCGGCAGGAAATTCGCATTGAGTATGACCTTGTAGGCTACATCCCGCTGGATAAGCTGATGGAACGGGAAAAGCAGGAAACGGCATGACCGAAATCATGCCGTTTCCGCAAAACTTGATAAAACTTTCTTACGATAGCCTCGGTTTTCGGGGGATTTTTTTTGGTTCCGCAACCACCGGTTGCGGTGATTCAAGCCTGAAATGGTGGATGCAAACGGCGGAACATGGTAAGATGGCCCCATCACGAAAAGGAGGATGCGCATATGACCATCGGTGAGAAGATACAGTATATGAGAAAAAAGGCGGGCCTCTCCCAGGAGGAGCTGGCGGAGGCGGTGGGCGTCTCCCGGCAGGCGGTGAGCAAATGGGAGACCGGCGAGGCCACCCCGGAGGTGGCCAAGCTCCTGCTTCTGTCCCGGGCCTTCGGCGTCACGGCGGACTGGCTCATCTCCGACGACGGCCCCGACGCCCCGTCGGGCCCCAGCAAAAACAGGGAGGAGCCAAAAGCCGAGCCCAGGGAGGAGACCCCACCCCCGGAGCCGTCTTATTCCCTCGAGCCGGAGGAACCTCGGTACCCAAACTGGGTGGAGTCCGTCCCCGGCGTTCTGGGGAAGCTCCTGCGGCGGTTCGGCTGGCTCTTCGGCGTCAAGACCGCCCTCGTCGGCGCCCTGTTCGCCGCCTTCGGCTTTTTGGTCCGCTGCGCGGGAGACGCATTCTTTAGCGTGGAGACGGCTGTCGTGCAGTCCACCGCCCCGGGGCTCGGCGACATGGGCCAGGCAGTCGGCACGGTCTACGAGACGGGCGACGCAATCCTCACGTACGGCGCCACGGAGGCATTCGGCTCCGTCCTCCCCGGCTCCTTCGACTCCATCACCTCCACCGGCGCCCGGATCTTCCACCTCTTCTCCGGCTTCACCACGGGCCTCGGTATCGTCCTGCTGGTGACCGGCGTCCTCGTGGCCTTGATACTCCGCCGGTACAGGGAGAAATGATCCGCCCTGCGCGGGGAGAAAGGTCCTGTCAAGCTCCGCCTCCACCCCAGAGCCGCGGGACGGGACGGAGGGGAATTATCCCTGGGACACGGACGATTAAAACCAAACGTTTCCTCTTGACAAACCACCCTTCCGGTGATAAACTTCCCTTGTAAAATGGCATTGACGGAGAATGAACCGTGAAGGCCGCGCAGAGAGGGGCGCGTTTGGTGAAAGCGCCCTGCGGCGGAAACGGGAATACCGCTCCCGAGCCGCCCGGGAGGACCGGGACGGGTGAGCCCGTTACAGCGAACACAAAGCGACGGACGGAACGCTGTCCGTAAGCAGGGTGGAACCGTGGAGCGTAAAAATTGCGCCTCACCCCTGAATCCCAGGGGTGAGGCTTCTTTGTTCTCTCCCCAATCAAAAGGAGGAAAAATAATGTCCGAAGAAAATCTGTACACCTTTGACAACCCCGAGTACCGGCACACCTACTGGCACTCCTGCTCCCACATCATGGCCCAGGCCGTCAAGCGCCTGTGGCCGGAGGTGAAGCTGGCCATTGGCCCCGCCATTGACGAGGGCTGGTACTACGACCTGTACGCCCCCTTCGCTTTCACCCCGGAGCACCTCGAGAAAATCGAGGCGGAGATGCGAAAGATCTGCAAGGAGAAGCTGAAAATCGAGCGCTTCGAGCTGCCCCGGGAGGAGGCCCTGAAGCTCATGGCGGACGAGCCTTTCAAAGTAGAGCTGATAAACGACCTGCCCGAGGACGTGACCATCAGCTTCTACAAACAGGGCGAGTTCACCGACCTCTGCGCCGGGCCCCATCTGGACTCCACCGGCCGGGTCAAGGGCAACGCCCTGAAGCTCACCGCCTGCAACGCCGCCTACTGGCGGGGCGACTCCAGCCGCGAGACGCTCCAGCGCATCTACGGCGTGGCCTTCCCCAAAAAGGACGACCTGGACGCCTATATCACCCGCATCGAGGAGGCCAAAAAGCGCGACCACCGCAAGCTGGGGCGCGAGCTGGGCCTCTTCATGCTCCGGGACGAAGGCCCCGGCTTCCCCTTCTTCCTGCCCAAGGGCATGGTCCTGCGCAACACCCTTCTGGAGTACTGGCGGGAGGTCCACAAGAAGTACGGCTATGTGGAGATCTCCACCCCCATCATCCTCAACCGCAAGCTCTGGGAGCGGTCCGGCCACTGGGACCACTACAAGCAGAACATGTACACCACCGTCATCGACGATGAGGACTACGCCATCAAGCCCATGAACTGCCCCGGCGGGATGCTGGTGTATAAATCCGAGCCCCACTCCTATCGCGACCTGCCCCTGCGGGTGGGCGAGCTGGGCCTGGTCCACCGCCACGAGCTCTCCGGCGCCCTCCACGGCCTGTTCCGGGTCCGCTGCTTCACCCAGGACGATGCCCACGTGTTCATGACCCGGGACCAGA
>CANQKZ010000072.1 GCA_947624585.1 uncultured Oscillospiraceae bacterium
AACAGAAGGATTGGCTTTACCTGGGGGAGGGGTACGCCGAGAAGTCCCTGAAAGATACCCCCTGGCACTGAAAGGAGCAGACAGATGAAAACAGTACAGGACGTATTCAACGCCGCCATGGGCCTGATGGACGAGCTGAACGCCCAGGGCGAAGCCCGCACCTCCGACACCCGGGAGTACGAATACCGCACCCCCGGCATCGTCAACATGATGATCTCCGAGTACCGCATCCTCTCCGGCTCCCCCGGCAGCTTCGTCCAGGTGGAGAACATGGAGGACTACATCCTCAAGATAGACGACACCTACGCCATCGGCGTCATGCAGTACGGCTTAGCGGCCAACCTCCTGGTCGACGAAAACCCCACCGCCGCCAGCTTCTATGAGCAGAGGTATGAGGAAATGCGCACCCTCTACTTCACACACCGCCCCGCTCAGGATGGGGGGGAGATCGTAGACCTATACGGGGGCATAGAGTACGGGAGGTTCTCCCGCTGGTAAGAAAAAGGGGAGCCGGACACCCGTCCCGGCTCCCCTTTTTCGTGTGCAAATCCGTGTGCAAAACGGCCCGTGTGCAACTCCGTGTGTAAATAAACTTTACGTCATTTTCATTCGCTGACAGTTCCCGTGCAACTCGGAAAGTCCTTGCAAGCAAAGAAGAATCCCGAAACCGTTGAGTTTCGGGATTACTTCGGTTTGGCGCGGAAGGAGAGATTTGAAGCCTCTTCTGGGCCAGTGTTTTCAACTGGTTTCAGGTTTTATACATGATTTGTGCATTTTACACTTTGCCGGTATCCAAGTCGATGTCCAGGTCCTTGACCTTTGTTTTTATACGCTCGGCTTGCTCTTTGCGGATGTGGGTGTAGATGTCCATGGTGGTCGAGAGCTGCGCATGGCCTACAAGGGTTTGGATGTCTTTCGGGGGAAGACCCGCCTCGAAGAGCATCGTGGTGTATGCGTGGCGCAGGCCGTGGGGGGTGCAGGTGATGCCAGTGGCCGCCACATACGCCTCCCAGGCGTTTGTGAACTCCGCCGGACTCAGGTACTCCCCTTTTTCGTTGGCGAAGATGATTCCCTTCCCCGGCGTCAACTTCTCCGCCAGCTTTGTCAGGATGGGGATCTCCCGGATGCCCTTCTCGGTCTTCGGCTTTTTGATGCGCGGGTGCTTGCCCTCATAGTACAGGGATTTGTTTATGCGGATCCATCCCTCTTTGATGTCCACGTCCTCCCAGGTCAGGGCCTGGAGTTCGCCGCGTCGGCAGCCGGTGTAGAGGATCCAGTAGGCGAACATCCCGAAGGGCGCGCCGGTGGACTCCTTCACCTTTCGGATGTCCTCCGACGTGGGCAGGGGGCGGGTGGTCTTCTCGAGATTTTTCGGCAGGGAGATGTCCCGTGCGGGACTCTCGTCCAGGTGCCCCATCTCCACGCCGTACCGGCAGATCATCTTGACCACCTGCAACTGGGTGGCCGCCGTCTTCTGAGCGGCGCTTTTTTCTTTGATGAAATTCCGAATGAACCGGCTGATCTCGGTGGGCTTGATCTGGCGGATCTTGCGGTCGCCGAAGGCGGCCTTTGCCCGGGCGAGGGCGGGCTTGTACCCCTTGAGAGTGTTAGCGGCCAGGGTCGGCTCGTGCTGGGTCCACCACTCGTCGGCCACTTCGGCGAAAGTGGGGCCGTCCGCCTGCCGGTCCTTGTACGCCTGGATTTTTTGCAGGACCTCGGCCTTTGTCTTGCCGTAGAAATATTTTTGGACCTTCCGGCCGTCCACGATCACGGTCATGGACTGCTGCCATGTGCCGTCCTTCCGGCGGGTCATGGGTTCACCTCCCTGTGTCCGAATCGGACACGAAAAAAGCGGGCAGCCGAAGCTGTCCGCTTTGCAAGTGAACGGGATAGGTGGGGCGACACTCCCACATCTCCAACAAGGGCGACGGCTGCCCGTTCCGTCCTCTACTCCCGATGCCTGCCACAAATAGCTTCCTCAAAAAGTAAACCCTTGAGATTGGGACATCCCGAAAAGTGGGAGCCCTCACCCAAGGGTTGAATAACTTGTATAACCGGCGACTCCGGCTACACGCTTATATTATGCCCTCGGATTCGATTTGTCAAATGAAAATCCGGGAAAATCAGGACTCTGCCATCGCGTCCAGTTCTTCCGGAGTTTTCGTGACGGTTCTGCCCTGCCTCATCTGTTCGATGCTGGCGGCGAGGGCGTTGAGGTTGGATGCGCTGTAAAACGGGTCCGACGCATCGACGGGGAGACGCTTATCCCGTTCCAGATCATCTCCCATTCGTCCGCTGTCTGTAGTTTGTGCCATAATACTCCTTCCCCCGGCATTGCGGAAACAACTGCCGGTGTCCGATTCGGACACATCCCTCACGCCCTGTTGATCTGAGCTTTCAGCGCGTCCTGGAGGAGCTGGGAGAAGTTCACGTTGCACTCCAGTGCGGCGGCGTTGAGCCAGGCGGGGAGGGTTACGGTGCGGTTGACGGACCGGTTGGCCTGCGCCATGCGCACAGAGGGCATAAACACGTCCACGAGCACGGCCCTCTCGTTCTCCTTCAGCGGGACCTCCGGCAGAGGCGTCGGGGCGGGGATCGGCTCTCTGTCCTCCTCCAGCCCGTTCATGACAAGCCCCAGCAGCTCCCGGGCGGACAGGAGCGCGTCCCGGTCGTCGGTCCCGCTGGTGGCCGCGCCCAGGTCGGGGAACACGACGGCGATCTCCTGCCCGGGCGCGTAGGTGAACACGGCGGGGTAAAAATATCTTTCCACAATGGCGGTCCGGCTCATCTGCAACTTCCTCCAAACAGAAAAACCCTTGGTTTCGGCACTTCCCGGATGGTGGGAGGTCTACTTCCAAGGGCTGGTTAAACATTGTGCAGCAAAAGGCTGCACGCTTATATTATGCCCTCGGCTTCGATCTGTCAATATGCTATTTTCAAGCGAGATACATCTTTTCGGTATAGCTTTCTATCCCGTCAACATGTTCAACCATATTTCTCTTTGGGAATTGCTTCATGGGGTCGAGCAAAACTTCAATACCGTTTTTCCTTGCCATTTTGACGACGGGGAGGAAATCGCTGTCCCCGGCAATGAGGACGATTTGGTTTACGATCCCCTTCTCCGCCATAGAGGCAACATCCAGACCTATCCTCATGTCAACGCCCTTTTGCTTGACGTCGATTCGGAAATCAGTCTCTTTCAAATCGGACACTGATTTTCTCCCGGATAACAGGTCACCGAGAACTGAGTCTTTCAGAACATAATTAGCAGTAGATTCGGCAAGTTCCCCCATTCGGAGCGCCGTCTTTGGCTTCTCGGAAAGGCAACGGTAGAGGGTATTTGACCATGCCGTTCCGGATGCGCTGGAATAGTCAATATCGTTCCCCGTCAACGGATGCCGGACCGTGCGCGTCATGGGCGGGCAGTCGTAATAGAAGATGCGATAAAGATCCCTCGGTTCATTTGGCTCTGTGATATGCAGCATACAGTAGGCATAAAGCTCATCGGCTCGGTCTGGTGCCGCACGGTTACCCCAAATATCCCGGGAACGCACTCTGTAATACCCTCCATCCACAAGGATAGCTGTCTTTCTGATATTTTTCGCTTCCATCGGACCACCTCAAAAAATAAACCCTTGAGATTGGGACATCCCGAAAAGTGGGAGCCCTCACCCAAGGGTTGGATAAATGGTATAACCGGTAACTCCGGCTACACGCTTATATTATGCCCTCGGTTTCGATTTGTCAATAGGAAAATACGGAAAAACACGTAAAATCACGTCAAGGACGGCGCCCGATTCGGACACGGGTCAATATTATCCTGCCTTACTGATGTCCAGGTAATAGCTCCGCTCGCTGAATGAGCTGATCTCAAACTTCACCCCGCCGACAGTGGTTGATTCCACGTCTCCTACCTCCATGTTTTTCACGGTGTCCCGCATCCATGTTTCCGTGGTTTCGGTGTCGCTGCCGTCGTACTCCACGATGGCGAGGGCGTAGAAAAACAGGTCGGCGCCGTTGCGGACGATAGCCCGGGGTTCCTCGGTTGATGTGGCGCTGAAGGAGCCGCTGACAAGCTCCATGTCCTCGTCCAGCTCAAAATCATAGTGGAGCTTCACGTTTGCCGATGTGGGGCTGGTGCCATTGGAGATGCACCGTCAGGCGGAGCGGTCCTGGTCCGTTGATTCGATGGTCACGGACGGGATGTCGTAGGAGGTTTCAAAGAGCATTTGGAGCACGTCTCCCCGGAATCCGTCGATCCCCCGATCATCGGTTTTTACCGGCTCAGGTTCCGGTTCGGGTTCCGGCTCTGGTTCCGGTTCTTCCGGCGGCATCGGCTCCTCCGGCGCGGCGGGCTGCGCGGTCTCCTCGGGCGGGGCCTCGGCGGCGTCTCGCTCAGAGGCGAGCTGGCCGCACAGGCGGTCAGAGACGCCAGCGCGGCCAGAGCGAGGATGGCGGCGAGCGATCTCCTCATTTTGTCCCCTCCCCCAGCATCTCCAGGAACGTCCCCTCGGAGATGATCTGGATGTCCATACCCTTAAGGATCATGCCCTCGGCTTTCTTGTGCTTGTTGCTCTTTTTGCCCTTGAGAGCAGCGTTGTAATCGGTGGAACCCAGGACAAGGTAGTTGGTCTCCTTCGTCACGCCGTCGCCGTTGACGCCGCCGGCGTTGGCCACGCGCTGCATGGCCTCGGCGCGGGTGAAAAGCTCCAGCTTGCCGGTGAAGGCGAAGACCTTGCCGAAGACGGGACTCTCCGGGTCAAAGTCGGATGTCTCGGGCCTTATGCGGTCGGCCAGCTGGTTATAGTGCGTCCATGCCGGTTCGGGGATCCCGCCGATGGTGTCCGCATAGACGCGCATGGCCTCCAGGCACCCGGCGGCGCACAGGCAGTCGGCCAAGGCGCGGTGGGCCGGGAGGTCCGTGACGCCCAGGTGCTCCGCTACCGTGGGGAGCTTGTGGTTGGGCAAATCCTTGTAAAGCCTCCGGGACAGGCGCATGGTGTCCACGAAGTCATTGCCCAGCGGGGGCAGGCCCTCCTCTGCGCACAGGTCGTAAAGGAAGTTGATGTCAAAGTTGACGTTGTGGCCCACCAGCACGGAGCCGCCGAGGAATTCCCGGTACCCGGGCAGGGCCTCCTCGATGGAGGGCGCGTCCGCCAGCATCTCATTGGTGATCCCGGTGAGCTGGGTGATGAACTCGCTGATCTCGTTCCAGGGCTTCACCAGTGTCTGAAATCGCTCGACCTCCACGCCGTTGGCATACCGCACAGCGGCCAGTTCGATGACCTCATCAAAGCGCGGGTCAAGGCCGGTAGTCTCAATGTCGATAGCTATGTAGTCCCGGGGGAACTCCACCAGACTGCGGCCCTTTTGGCGTTCGGGCTTTTTGCCCCCGAGAGTAATGCTGAAAGTCATATTCTCAATGACTTTTGTGAGTTCTGCAATCTCCTGTTCAGTTAATGCCATGCTGTTTCCTCCACCCGTGTCCATTTCGGACACAAAATTACAATTATTCCACAAATTCCCGCTAATGTGCTATAATGGCATCGGCGCTAATAATTGGCCGAACGTTCGCCGGAAAGGATGTCGGATGAAGACCGATGAATTGATACGGGCTATCTGCGCCCTGACGCGGGCGGAGAAGCTTGCCCTCCTCGCGCTGCTTCGATCCCTTGAACGAAATAGTCCACCTTCTGACGGTCCTCGGGACTCAGGGCCTTCACCCGGGTGATGAGTTCATCATCCAGGGCCTCTACGCCAATCTCGGCGAGGGGGCCCTCTTTTTCGTCTGTGAGGCCCAGGAGGTAGTCCACGGAGACGTCCAGGAATCTTGATAGGCGCTTGATGGTGTCCATGGGGGGTCGGCGCTTTCCCGCCTCCCAGTTGCCCACGGTGGGCTGCTTCACTCCAAAGGCATCGGCAAAAGACTGCTGGGACTTGTACCCCCGCAGTTCCCTCGCCTCTTTTAACCTGACACTGAATTCAATGGCCATGTTATCACCCTGTGAAATAATTTACCACGTCTTACCTGTTTATTTCAAGATGTGATTAAATAATCCAAAAAATTATTTCAGAACGTATTGACAAATTCGTTCTGATGTGCTATTTTAATTTCAGATTGAAATAGCAAGGAGGTGGAGGACATGAAAAGGCAGTGGCTGGCCGACCTCCGGGCGACGCAGGGCAAGACCCAACAGGAGTTGGCCAATGAAGTCGGCGCATCCCAAAGCGGATATGCCAACATCGAAGCCGGTCTTCGGGCCCCGTCCGTCGAGATTGCCAAGCGCATAGCAACGGTGCTGGGCTTCGAATGGACCCGGTTCTTTGAGGACACGGCGTGAAGGGAGGTGAGAATGATGGTAACCAAGAGGAATCTTCGGTCGCAGCTGGAAGCGGCCAGGTTGGAGAATTACCGGCTGAGCAGTGATCTCGATAAACTCCGGGAGCGGTTATCCGACTATCCCCCGCTGCCGCCCTGCAAAAATCAGGGGTGCTTCGGGTGCAGGTTCGCGGCGGTGGTGTACGATGTCCGCCGGGACACCTGGCGCCTGCTGGGGTGTATGAAAGACCAGCTCTGCGAGAGCTTCGCGCCGGCGCCGGAGACGGTCTGGCACAGAGCGGCGGATATGCACTTGGAGGGAGATGAGAGACGTGGCAACGATTGACATCCTCCTCCGGATCGTGCTGCTGTTCACGGCGGCGCTCAACGCGGGCATGTGCGTGTGGTCGTGGCGTGTGGCGGTGGAGTACCGGCGGAAGCTCCGGGAGTTGGAGGAGTTCTGGGACCGGGTCGAGGAGATTTTGGTACCGCCATCCGCGCTGTCGGATGAGGGCGTTGACGAGCTTGCCCGGGCGATGGCGGAGAGGACCCATGAGGGGAGGTGGAGTATGTGAAGCGAGCTTACGGCACAGAGCCGCCCAGCGCGGCGGCGGTGGAGCTGGCGGGGAAGATCACCGCGCTGATCGTTGAGAGCGCGGTGACCTTCAAGGACGCCATGGACGCGCTGGACGCGGCAGAGGAGAAGCTGGAAAAGGAGACCCGGCCCGTCAGGGCTGAGAGGATTCACGAAGGGAGGTAAGGACGATGGACGCGACAGCGAAAAATTATGAGATCGTCGAAAAAATCATCGCGATACTGGAAGCCGAAAGGTGTACGGTGCGGCAGTCCGAGGATGTCCTGAGATACGCCGCTTCGGAGATCCGCGAACGCAGCACCGTGCGGGTTGCGAAAAAGTGAAGGGAGGTGAAGACGATGTTTCTGTTCCACGGATGCCCGGAGTACACACCAGAGCAGAAAGCCTTTATCAGACGTGAAATAATGGAGCACACTGGAGAGGACTGCCTTTTCCTGGAGCAGTTTCTCGGGCATGTCGAGCATGTGCGGGTGGCGAAGGAGGAGGGGGCCTCCTCGGAAAAGGCCCCCTCCGGCAATTATCACATGTGATAACTGCCGTCTTGAATCTGTCTGTCCATGTGCTCTTGCTTCTCGGCGAGAAGGGCGTCATCAAGGTTCTTCTTCGTCTCCTGGAATTTGTGCATGTATTCCGGTAGAGAAGCCTGACCGTCCCAATTTTTGAGCAGATAGAGCAACGCGGCAAAATCAAGATCCTGCATCCTTTCACCCCCTTTCCCGGTTATTCCGGTGGCAGCCGGTGAGACCATTATAGGGGGCGGGGGAAAATTTTGCAAGGGAGGTGAGAACAAATGACGATAGGCGCATGGGTGATCCTGATCATCTTCGCTGTGATTGGGCTTGTGTTTGCGGGGCTGGCGTTTGGCCTGATCTATGGCTTGTCCGATTCCGGGATTGCGGCTTCGCTCGGTGCCGCGGTTGTGATAGGCCTGACCGTGGCGGCTTGCCTTGTCTTCTTCTGGTGGCGGACTAATTCCGCCAGCGGGCAGAGGGCGCTGAAGGACCAACAGAGTGAGCTCAACGGCGGGATCGAGCGTGTAATCACGGTCTACGACATCGACGGCGACGTGATCGCCCAATACTCCGGCCGCTTCGACATCGAGACGGACCGGCAGAGCTACATCCTCTTCGACGACGAGGAGGGCAAGCGGCACATCATCTACTACACCACCGGGACAATTACGGTGGACGAGAAGTGAAGGGAGGTGATACATGTGAAACGAGCTTACGGCACAGAGCAGCCCAGCGCGGCGGCGGTGGAGCTGGCGGAGAAGATCACCGCGCTGATCGTTGAAAGCGCGGTGACCTTCAAGGACGCCATGGACGCGCTGGACGCGTCAGAGGAGATACTGGAAAAGAAGACCCGGCCCGTCAGGGCTGAGTGAGGTCCCCGCCAAGTAGGGCTTGCGTGGGGGTAAGGGGGAACTATACCCATTTTACATCATTTTGAGGTGATAAACCATGGACAAAAAAGCATCAAATTCCATCCAAAGGGCGCGTCTTTGTAGCGGTCTGACGCAGGAGGCGCTGGCGGAGAGGGCCGGGTACTCGCCGGACTCGGTGCGGGCCTGGGAGAGCGGCGCCAGGACGTGTCCGCCGGAGGCGCTGGACATGCTGGGGGAGATCCTGGCCGCGCCGTGACTGGCCGGGGCGTACCTTCGGGAGCGGTACGAGAGCCTGGCGCCGCTGATCCCGGAGTTCCGGGCCGGGCGGCCCATATCAGAGGCGGCGGCGGAGTACATCAGCGGCGTCCTGGACCTGGTGGACGGGCGCTTCGACAGGAAGCTCCTGCGGATGGTGGCCGACGGGAAGATCGGCGACGACGAGGCGGAGATATACCGCGAGATCCTGGACCAGGGGGCCAGGACCGTCAAGGCGTATTACGAGATGAAATTCTCGAGGAAGGAGTAAAGTCATGGAAAAAACCGACTATGCAGACGGTGGGGACCGTGCTCCTGCCGGGGCTTTTGCAGCCGACGGGGGTGCAGCTTGAGTGTATGTTTCCGGCCTCCCAGCGGCCGTATGTGAACGCGGGGGCGGTGCTGGAGCCGATGTACTACGTCAAGCTCTTCCGGAAGTACATGACGGAGGGCGAGAGGCAGAGGTTCATTGTGTCCGATACGGACACCAACGAGGAGGTGCTGATTGAGGGCGTGACCTACGGGGAGCGCGACGGCACCAACGACATTTACGCCACCCTGCGGCTGCGGGGGGTGCGGGAGCTGTCCGCGCCGGAGATGGAGCACACGGAGCCGGAGCACAACCTTCCCCGGGCGTCCGTCCAGGAGACGGCGGCGGAGGAGGCGGCGCCCTCGGTGTTCGTGCCCCAGGTGTTCGGGGATCTCCCCGGAGGCGCGGGGGCTGTGGAGACGGCTGCGGCGCAGCCCGCGACGCAGCAGACGTATGTGGTGCAGAGGGGCGACACGCTGTCGGCCATCTGCCAGCGGTTTTACGGGGACTCGTCGCTGGCGTACAGGCTTGCGGGGGCCAACGGGATCGCGAACGCGAACCTTATCCACCCGGGGGACGTGCTGACGCTGCCGGATCTGGGGACGCTGCGGAGTACGGCGGCGTCCGGGGGCGGGAGCGTCGGGGGCGGCGGGGGCCAGACCTCCGCTATGTGGACCCTGACGGTTTCCTCCGTGGGTTCCTACGCCAAGGACGGGCGGGCTTCGGTTTCCTGCTCCGACGGGACGAATACAGGGACCTTCTACGGGCCCCGGACCGTGCAGGTCAAAGATAAAGCCTACGTCACCATCAACTGGTGGGGCGAGAACGGCGTCCTCTGCGATATGGCCTCCCGGTCGGGGGCGGAGACAGTGACGGGGATGCAGTCCATGTACTTTCAGATGAACCGGTCCGAATCGGTCACCCTCCGGTGGGTCAAGCGGGGGGTGTGAGCTGTGGCGGATTTTCAGCTTGTCCTGGGGGACCGGGACGCAACGGGGCTGGTGTCCACGCTGGCCTGGTCGGGGTCCGTCAAGCAGTGCGCCCGGGCGCTGGATCTGACGCTGGGCGTGCCCGGATCGGACACGCTGATCCCGGAGGTGAGCATCGACCCGGGGGTACACGCGGAGCTGTGGAGCGATGGGGCGCTGCGGTTCGACGGCTGGGTGGTGTCGCGCGGGCGGGACCTGGGCGGGAGGACCGGGACGGTGACCTGCTTCGACCGGGGGTTTTACTTAAAACGCAACGAGACCACGCTGGCGGTGAAGAATCAGACGCCGGAGGCGGTGACGCGGGGGCTGGCCTCCGATTTCGGCATCGAGTGCGGGGACATTGAGGAGACGGGGGTACAGCTCACGCGCAACTTCCTGCCCTCCTCGGGCGGGGCAAATTCGCTCTATTCCATCATCCAGACGCTGTACACGCTGGCTTCCGAGAAGACCGGGGAGAAATATTTCATCCGGTTCGAGGGGACAAAGCTGTGCGTGCGGCGGCGGATGATCCAGGAGTACTCGCTGATCCTCAAGACCGGGTCGAATCTGCTGACGGCCTCGGAGACGGTGAGCATCGAGAACCTGGTAAACCAGGTGCGGGTCTACGATAAGAACGACAAGCTCCTGACCACCAGGACGGCGGACGACCTGCTGGCGGCCTATGGCATTTTGCAGGCGGTGGTCACGGCCAGGGAGGGGGACGACCCGGACAAGCTGGCGAGCGAGAAGCTGGAGGACAACGGTATCCGGCAGGATCTGACGGTGACGAATCTCGGGGGGCTGGACTGCCTCGCGGGCGGGACGGTGTACGTCCGGGAGCCGGGGTCGGGCCTCAACGGGGTCTTCTGGATCGACGAGGACAAGCACATTTGGCGGAAGGGAATTTACACAAATCAGCTGGTGCTCAATTACCGAAGCACCATGGCGGAGGTCACGGCGGGAGGTGAGCCGAAGCAATGAGCCAGGGGGATCCATACGTAAGTCTTGCGGAGCACATGAGCCGCCGGGGGTCCGGGGTGCCGGGGATCCGGGTGGGGACGGTGCTGGAGACGTCGCCGCTGCGGGTGAACGTGGCGGGGACTGTCCAGAGCGGCAACATCTGGGTTGCGGCGGAGCTGCTGGCGGGCGCCGCGCGGAGCGTCACGCTCTCCGGGTCGGTGTCCGTTTCGGACACGGCAACGCCGGTATCGGGGCCGGTGTCCGGGACGGTGACGGCGGAGGCGGCGGGGTCCGCGCTGCGGCCCGGGGATGAGGTGCTGCTGCTCAGCCCCGACGACCAGGTATTTTATCTCGTTTGCAAGGTGGTGAGGGCGTGAGCACGTCTATCTTTCCCCTGACGGCCCCCAGAAGCTCCGCTGTGAGCTCCGGCGGGTTCCCCATGTACAGGGAGGTCAAGTGGGATTTCTCCGCGAACAGGCCCGTCTACGCCCACGGAGAGCCGGTTGTAGTCACGGGGGCCGAGGCGGTGCTGACCTGGGCGTGGAACGCGCTCCATGTCAAGCGGGGCCTTTTCGAGGCCCTGTCGCCCGAGTACGGGAGCGACATCTACACCCTGACGGGCAAGCCGTACACCGAGGCCACGCGCAACGCGGAGGCGGTGCGGTACATCCGGGAGTGCCTGGAGATCAGCCCATACATCCGGGAGGTGAGGCGTGTGTCCGTGAGCTTTGAGGGGACGGAGCTTCGGGTCAGCTTCGCGCTCCTGACCATCTACGGGGAGGTGACGAGCGATGGGGTTTTATCCTGATTCGACGCCGGAATCGGTAAAACAGGAAATTTTGGCGAATTACCGGGGCGAGCTGGACACCAGGGACGGGTCCTTCATGGATCTGCTGGTGTCGCCCATCGCCTTTGAGATCTTCCGCAACCGCATGGACCGAGAGGGGATCATGGAGATCATCTTCCCGGACAAAAATTCCGGCATCTACATCGACATGGACGGCGAGCGGTACAATATCACCCGCAAGCCGGGGGCTTACGCCGAGGCGGAGATCACCATCCGGGGCGCCGACGGGGCCGTGATTCCCGCCGGGACCGCGTGGCTCGCCGTCGACGGGCGGGAGTACAGGCTGGCCGAACCCGTGACCCTCACCGGCGGCGAGGGACGCGGGATCCTGCGGGCGGTGGACGTGGGGGAGGTCTACAACGGCAAGGCCGGGGAGATCAGCCAGGTCTACACCGCCCTCCCGGCGGTCACGTCCTACACCGTGGGCGCGGCCTCCGGCGGCGAGGACCCGGAGAGCAGCGAGGACCTGCTGGCGCGCATCAACGCCTTCCGCGCGCATCCCTCCAGCTCCGGGAACAAGTGGGACTACTACAACTGGGCGCTGTCGGTGTCCGGCGTGGGCGACGCCTACGTGACGCCGCTGTGGTCGGGACCCGGGACCGTCAAGGTGGCGGTGGCGTCCCCCTCCGGCGGGAAGGTGGACGGGGACGTGGTCCGGGCGGTGCGGGAGTACATCGAGACCCAGCGGCCCGTGGGGGCCTCCGTCACCGTGGAGAGCGTCACGGAGCAGGCCGTCGCGGTATCGGCGAAGGTGCGGCTCCTGGAGGGCGCGGTCCTGCGGGACGTGCGGGCGGCCTTCGAGGCGGATCTGCGGGAGTACCTGGCGGGCATCGGTCTGGCCGGGGGGACCGTCAGCTACAACAAGGTGGCCTACATCCTGCTGAACGTCTCCGGCGTGGAGGACTTCACCGTGCTCACGCTGGACGGCGGGACGGAGCCGGTATCGGTCCCCGCGTCCTGCGCGGCGGTGCCGGGGGAGATCGGCATTGAGGAGGCGGGGGCGTGAAGCGGCTCATCGAATATCTCCCGCCCCACATCGCGGCGGACGGGGAGGTCCGGGCCATCCAGGAGGCCCTGCAGGCGGAGACGGACGCGGAGTGGGACGCCAACGACGACCTGAAGGCGCAGATCTTCCCCCAGACCGCCACCTGGACCCTGGACCGGTGGGAGGCCAACTACGGCCTGCGCCCCGCGCCCACGGCGCAGATCGCGCAGCGGCGGGCGGATTTGCTTGCGCGGATCCGCAGCGCCCGGACCGCCACGGCGGAGGCTGTCCGGGACCTGTGTCAGTCCTACACCGACGGCACGGTGACCGTGGTCGAGTACCCGGCGGAGTACCGGATCGAGATCCTGGTCGAGGATTTTGACACGTCCCCCCACTGGCAGGACGCCATGGAGGCGGCGCTGGAGGATTTTTTACCGGCCCACCTGGCCTTCGGCGTGCGGATGAGCGTGCGGGAGGCGGTGACGGAATACGCCCACGCGGCGACTCTGGGCTGGTGTATCACCGACTCGGCCCGGACACTGAGCAGCTAAAGGAGGAATTATTATGGCCTGGAAGGGTGTTATAACCAACGCGGGTTCCGCGCTCCTGGCGAGGCGCGGCGAACGGAGCGTGTTGACCGTATCCCGGGCGGCGGCGGGCGCCGGGCGGGTGTCCGAGATGCTGCTGATGAGCCAGACGGCCCTCACGGATGAAAAACAGTCCATGAGCATCGTCAGCAGGACCGCCACCGCCGAGGGCCACAAGATCGAGTGCGTCATCGGCCCCCCGGAGGAGGGGTACAGGATGACCCAGTACGGTCTCTGGGCAAAGCTGGACGGCGGCGCGGAGACGCTGCTCGCCATCTTCCAGAACGACCAGGACCTGGCCATCCCGTCGCGGTCGGACTCCCCCGACTTCTCCGTCACCATCTGGAGCCTGCTGACGTTTTCCAACGTGGGTTCCCTGGAAATCACGGTGAACGCCAACGCGGTTGTGACCTACGCGGACCTGATGTCGATGATCGAATCGGGGTATCTGGGGACGGTGAAGGCGGAGATAAGCGTCCCGGCGGAGACGTGGGCGGTGGACGAGGCGCCGGAGGTGCCGGGGTACCCGTGGCACGCGGACGTGGAGCTTGAGAAGCTGACCGGGGACGAGGTGCCGACGGTCGTTTTCCACGATCCCGGCAAGGCGCGGACGGTGGC
>CANQKZ010000073.1 GCA_947624585.1 uncultured Oscillospiraceae bacterium
AGGCCATGCCCGCAAACGTTGAATCCATGTTCTATGTCCGGGAGAAGCCCTGGCATGGGCTGGGGACGATGGTGGAGGACGCGCCTTCCTCCATCGACGCCCTTACGATGGCCGGGCTTGATTGGGACGTAGTGCAAAAGGATGTACTCACCCAGGACGGCGACCCCATCCCCGGCTTCAAGGTCAATCTGAATCCGCCGCCCGCAGTCATACACCGTGACCGCTGAAGTCCTACACCCTGACCGCACAAATCCTACACCCATTCCGCAAGTCCTACACCTCCTGTATAATGAGTTCGCATCGTTGATGCAATTCATTGAAGGAGGTCTGCATATGACCAATTACAAGGAGATCCTGAGGCTTCACAGCCTGGGACTCAACAACACACGTATTGCGGAGAGCTGCGGCTGTGCCAGGAGCACAGTCATCTCCACACTGCGACGCGCCGGAGAACAGGGGATACCCCCTGGCACTGAAAGGAGCAGACAGATGAAAACAGTACAGGACGTATTCAACGCCGCCATGGGCCTGATGGACGAGCTGAACGCCCAGGGCGAAGCCCGCACCTCCGACACCCGGGAGTACGAATACCGCACCCCCGGCATCGTCAACATGATGATCTCCGAGTACCGCATCCTCTCCGGCTCCCCCGGCAGCTTCGTCCAGGTGGAGAACATGGAGGACTACATCCTCAAGATCGACGACACCTACGCCATCGGCGTCATGCAGTACGGCCTCGCCGCCAACCTGCTGGTCGACGAAAACCCCACCGCCGCCAGCTTCTACGAACAGAGGTATGAGGAAATGCGCACCTTCTATTTCACACATCGACCCGCCGAGGATGGGGAGGAGATCGTGGACCTCTATGGGGGGATCGAGTACGGGAGGTTTGGAAGGTGGTAAAGGTGTCCTATCCCCATCCGAAAAACCCGCATTTTTCAAGCCCTCAGGTGTCCTATTTGGTGTCCTATCAACCCCTGATAATCCCCGCAAAACCCCGCTGATTCTTCCAATCGCCACGGCGAGGAAAACACAACGAAAAATCCCGAAACCCTTAGAGCCTCTAAGGATTTCGGGATTTTTTCTTGGTCCGAGTGACTGGATTCGAACCAGCGGCCTCTTGAACCCCATTCAAGCGCGATACCAAACTTCGCCACACCCGGATATGTAGTTGTTTTTCAGTGCTTGAGTATAATAGCACATATCATTCGGAAATGCAAGAGGAAAATGAAAATTTTTCGAAAAAAATTTGATGGCGTTTCGGGAACCTCTGAAGTGATCGGGGCGGCGGGATCGGCGCGGCGATTTATTCGGAGGTTCCCTGGCGCGGTTCATCAAAAGCGGCGGGTGATGGGATCAGTTTGTGCCGGTGAGGGCGCGGATGAAGCGGAGGAGGCTGGAGACGTTGCGGCGGAGGCGGTCGCGGGGGACCTCGCCGGTTTGGAGGGCGGAGAGGAGGGCGTCGAAGTCGGCTTTGCAGCCGGGCATGAAGAGCTCGCCGCCGGCCTTTGCCACGTTGGGGCATTGGGCGCCGGGGTGGATGTTTGCGCCCTCCTTGGGATTGAACACCACCCAGTCGGTCATGATGATGCCACCGAA
Source organism: uncultured Oscillospiraceae bacterium (assembly GCA_947624585.1). Lineage (GTDB taxonomy): Bacteria > Bacillota > Clostridia > Oscillospirales > Oscillospiraceae > RUG626. The sequence goes on from CANQKZ010000073.1 coordinate 1,600, forward strand.
GCCGAACTCACAGCGCATCACGTCGTGGAGAAGCTCGAAGCTTTCGGAGGTGTGGACTCCGTTTATAAGGTTGTAGGAGGTCATGACGGCGCCGGGGTGAGACTTGCGGACGCAGATGCCGAAGGCACGCAGGTACATCTCCCGGAGGGCGCGCTCGCTGACCTGACTGTTGGAGTGGTAACGGTTTGTCTCCTGGTTGTTGGCGGCGTAGTGCTTGACCGTGACGGCGCGGCCCGGGTGTTTCTGTACGCCCCGGGTCACGGCGGCGGCGGTGAGGCCGGAGATCAGCGGGTCCTCAGAGTAGTACTCGAAATTCCGCCCGCACCGGATGTCCCGGTGGAGGTTCAGGGCGGGGGCCAGCCACAGGTGGACGCCGAAGCGCTCCATCTCGTCACCCACCGTGTCCCCGCAGATCTCCGCAAGCTCCGTGTCCCAGCTCTGGGCCAGGGCGGTGCCGATGGGGATGGAGACGGCGTATTGCTCCCGGAGCTGGGCTCCCCTGGGCGGCCTTTTCGTCATCAGCTTCAGGAGGAGCCTTGCCGGGGCGGGTACCAGCTCCAGGAAGCTGGCGGGCACTCCCGCGCCCGCGCCGTGGGCAAGGCCGTCGGCCAGGTAATACTGGGGCGTCAGTCGCAGGCCCGCGGGGCCGTCCGCCATCACCAGGGAGGGCACGCCCCGGTCCGCCAGCGCCGTGGAGGTCTGCCCGGCTGCCCCGGCCACGGCGGAGCCCTGGTTGATGATGACGCTCATGGGCCTGGCGTTGGGGTCGAAGGAGCCGATGTTCATGGAGCAAAGCTCCTCGTCGGTCATCTCCAGGGTCAGAGGATCGATGTTCTCGGGAAGGTCATAGTTCACCGACCCCTGGGGAATGGTCTCCGGGTCGATGTCCAGGACCGGGAGGTTATCGAGGACGGACCTTTCCGGCGGGACGGGCCGCCAGTCCTCGAAATCCGCCCCCGCGAAGGCGGACTTCACCTTCAGCGTCGCAACGTCCCGGCAAAGCCTCAGCACGGCGGCGGGGGAGGGGTCGGCGTCGCCGGAGCCGGTGAGGACCGGGTAATCCCCGGCCTCCAGGAGCCACTGGCTGTTCTCCGCGTCATAGGAGGCGACGGAGGTGAGATCAAAGGAGGCGCTGACGGTCTGGCTCTCGCCCGGTTGAAGTTCCCGGGTCTTGGCGTAGGCCGCCAGCGTCTTGGGCGGCTGGTCTAGTCTCCCGGCGGGGCAGGAGACGAAGACCTCCAGAACGTCCCGGCCCGGGCGGGAACCGGTGTTTGTAATTGTCTGGGTCACGGTGACGGTCTGGCCGCCGAGGGCGACACGCGGGGCCTCGCGGGCAAATTCCGTGTAGGAGAGGCCGTATCCGAAGGGGAACAGGGACCTTTTGCCCACGGCGTCGAAGTACCGGTAGCCCACGTAGACGCCCTCCCTGTAGCGAGTGTCGTTGGGGTCGCCGAACTCGCCGACTTTGCAGTAGTCCTCCCAGGCAGCCCAGGTGGCGGTGAGTCTGCCGGAGGGGGCGGCGGTCCCCAAGAGGATGTCCGCCAGCACCTCGCCGGTGGCGGAGCCAAGCTGGGAGAGAAGGAGGATGTTTTTGACCTCATCCAGGGGCGACAGGTCCACGGGGCCGCCCACGTTAAGCGCCAGCAGGAACCGGTCGTACTTGCGCTGAAGGAACAGAATGTCCCGGATCTCGGTGTCGGTGAGCAGGATGTCCCCGGGCACAGGGCGGCGGTCCGACCCCTCACCGGAGATCCGGGAGAGGACGTAGACGGCGGTGTCCCCGGTCCCCGTCAGGGGGATGCGGTACTCGGGCTCGGGCATCACGGCGCCCATGCTCTCCACGATGGGGTTGACGTGGAGGGCACGGGCCCGGGCCTTCAGCTCGGACACGAACCGCTTGCGGGCCTTCGCGTACTCCCGGTCGTAGAGGGCCAGCCAGTCCTTGGTGGTCACCCGGAAGCCCGCACGCTCCAGGCCCCGCTCGACAGACACGTTGAAGCGGGTATTTACCTCCCCGGAGCCGGTGCCCCCGGTCACCGTCCGCCGCGCGCCGCTGCCGTAGAGGGCCACGTCGCAAGGCACGTCCAGAGGGAAGGACCCGTCCGAGCGCAGCAGCACCGTACACCCCGCCGCCAGCGCCCGCACCGCGTCCCGGTGGGCTTTCTCGAATTTTTCCATATTCTTACCTCCTCGCACAAACATTTTTTGGCTTTCCTGTCCTCATAATACCACATACAGGCAATTTAAGCAAGGAATAAAAATAACTATTGACAAAATGTCGGAAAACATGGATACTGTTGTTATCCATTGTAACGAAAAAGGGGGAATCTGTGGATGACAGATGTTGTGATTATCGGCTGCGGGGTCATCGGCGCGGCGGCGGCGATGGAGCTTTCGCGGTACCGGGCGAGCGTCCTGATCCTGGAGCGGGAAAACGATGTGGCGGTGGGCACCACCAAGGCAAACTCCGCCGTTCTTCACGCGGGCTACGACCCGAAGCCGGGGACGCTGATGGCCCGGCTCAACGTGCGGGGAAACAGGCTGGCTATGGAGTACTGTGAGGCGCTGGACGTGCCGTATAAGCGGTGCGGCTCGCTGGTGCTGGCTTTTTCGGAAAAAGAGGTGGGGACGCTCCGGGAGCTTCTGGACCGGGGCGTCAAAAACGGCGTTCCGGGGCTGGAGATCCTTACCGGCGACGAGGCGCGGCGGCGGGAGCCGGAGCTTGCGGACACGGTGCTGGCCGCCCTCTGGGCGCCCACGGCGGGCATCGTCTCCCCCTGGGAGATGTGCCTGGCTTTCGCCGAGACGGCGGTAAAAAACGGCGCGGAGCTGCGGCTCAACACCGAGGTCACCGGGCTTGAGAAAACGGAGTCCGGCTGGCGGGTCCGGACCAACCGCGGGGACGTGGAGGCGAGATATGTGGTCAACGCCGCCGGGGTGGAGTCGGACCTGGTCCACGACATGGCCGCGCACCACGCCTTCGACGTGAAGCCCAGCCGGGGGGAGTACTACCTGCTGGACAAGGCCGAGGGGAACCGGGTCGGAACCGTGGTGTTCCAGTGCCCCTCGGAGCGGGGCAAGGGCGTCCTGGTGTCACCCACGGTCCACGGGAACCTGATCGTGGGACCCAACGCGGAGCCCTCGGCGCGGGAGGACATCTCCACCACCGCCCAGGGCCTGGATTTCGTCCGGGAGACGGCGAAGCTCTCGGTGCCGGGGGTGGATTTTTCCAAGTCCATCCGCAATTTCGCCGGTGTCCGGGCCAACACGGGGCACGACGACTTCGTGATCTCCGTCCCCGCGCCGCACTTTGTGGACCTGGCGGGTATCTGCTCCCCTGGCCTCACCTCCGCCCCCGCCATCGGCGAGTACGCGGCGGAGCTGCTGGCAGGCGAGGGGCTTTCGCTGGAGAAAAAGGAAGATTTTGTATTTACAAGAAAGAGGATCCGCTTCCAGGAGCTGTCCCCGGAGGCCCGGGCGGAGCTGGTGGCAAAAGATCCCGCCTACGGCCGGGTCATCTGCCGGTGCGAGACGGTGACGGAGGGGGAGATCCGGGCCTCCTTCGACACGCCCATCCCGCCGGTGTCCGTAGACGGGGTGAAGCGGCGCGTTAACGCCGGTATGGGCCGGTGCCAGGGCGGCTTCTGCGGGCCGAGAGTTGTGGAAATTCTGTCCGAAAAGCTGGGCGTCGCGCCCGGTGAGGTTGTCAAGGACCGGGCGGGCATGAAGATCCTTGTGAACGAGACGAAGGGAGGCGGGGAGAATGTATGACCTGATCGTAGTGGGCGGCGGTCCGGCGGGATTGGCGGCGGCCTGCTCGGCCTGGGACAGCGGCCTTCGGAGCATCCTCATCGTGGAGCGGGACCGGGAGCTGGGCGGCATTTTGAACCAGTGCATCCACAACGGCTTCGGCCTCACCTATTTCAAGGAGGAGCTGACGGGTCCGGAGTACGCCCACAGGTTCGTGGAGCTGCTTTCAAAGACGGGCGTGGAGGTTCGGACGGATACCATGGTTCTGGAGATCACCGGGGACCTGCGCATCCACATGACCGGCCCCGAGACGGGGTACCGGGTCGAGGAGGCCCGGAGCGTCATCCTTGCCATGGGCTGCCGGGAGCGGACCCGGGGGGCCATCGGGATCCCGGGGTACCGCCCGGCGGGCGTCTTCACGGCGGGGGCGGCCCAGCGGTACGTGAATGTGGAGGGCTGGCTTCCCGGAAAGCGGGTGGTCATCCTGGGCTCCGGCGACATCGGCCTCATCATGGCGCGGCGCATGACGCTGGAGGGCGCGAAGGTGCTGGCCTGCGTGGAGGTGATGCCCTACTCCGGCGGCCTCACCCGGAACATCGTCCAATGTCTGGAGGACTACGATATCCCCCTCTACCTCTCCCACACCGTCACCGACATCCGTGGCCGGGACCGGGTGGAACAGGTGGTGGTGTCGGAGGTGGACGAGCGACGCAGACCCATCCCCGGCACGGAGATGGTCTTCGACTGCGACACGCTTCTTCTGTCCGTGGGCCTCATCCCGGAAAACGAGCTCACACAGAGCGCGGGCATCCGCATCGACCCGCGCACCAAGGGGCCGGAGGTCTTTGAGAACATGGAAACCAGCCTGCCCGGCGTGTTCTCCTGCGGAAACGTGACCCACGTCCACGACCTGGTGGACTTCGTCACCCAGGAGAGCCAGAGGGCGGGAGCGGCGGCGGCAAAATACGTGTTGAACGGTCCCGCGGCGGGAGAGAGCATCGCCCTGCGCAATGGGAACGGCGTCAGCTACACCGTGCCCCAGCGGGTGCGGCCGGAGAACGTGGAGAAGGTTTTCAATGTCTTCTTCCGGGTAAACCGCATCTTCGGGCCAAGCCGGATCGTCGTCTCCGCCGGGGAGCGGGAGCTTTGCCGCTTCAAGCGCGACAGGCTGGCTCCGGGGGAGATGGAGAACATCACGGTGCCCGTGAAGCTTTTAGAGGGCGTCGCGGGCGAGATCACAGTTTCGGTGAAGGAGGCTTGACCATGCGGGAGCTTGTGTGCATCGTGTGCCCGAGAGGGTGCCATATGAAAGTGGATGACGAATGGAACGTGACGGGGAATACCTGTCCCCGTGGCGCGGAGTACGCCCGGGCGGAGCTGACCCACCCCACGCGGGTGCTGACCTCCACCGTCCGGCTGGAGGGCGGGCGATACCCCCGCTGTCCCGTGAAGACGGCGGCCCCGGTGCCGAAGGAGCTGCTGCCCCGGGTGATGGCGGCGCTGGATGAGGTGACCCTCCGGGCCCCGGTCCACGTGGGCCAGACGGTGCTGGAGGATGTGTGCGGCACCGGCGTGGCGGTGGTGGCCACAAGGGAGCTGACAGCATGAAGCGAAAAGAGGCGCGGGCCAGGGCGGAACGTCTTGTGGCCCGCATGACCGTAGAGGAGCGGGCGGGACAGCTCCGGTTTGACGCCCCGGCCATCAAACGGCTCCGGGTCCCGGCCTACAACTGGTGGAACGAGGCCCTCCACGGCGTGGCGAGGGCCGGGAACGCCACGGTGTTCCCCCAGGCCATCGGTCTGGGCGCCACCTTCGACGAAAAGCTTCTCAAAAAAATCGGCGAGGCCATCGGCACGGAGGCGCGGGCCAAGTACAACGTACAGAAGAAGGTCGGCGATACGGACATCTACAAGGGGCTGACCTTCTGGTCGCCCAATGTGAACATCTTCCGGGACCCCCGTTGGGGCCGTGGGCAGGAGACTTACGGGGAGGACCCGTACCTGACCTCCCGTCTGGGCGTCGCCTTCGTCAGGGGCCTCCAGGGGGAGGGGAAGACCATGCGGGCCGCCGCCTGCGCCAAGCACTTCGCGGTCCACTCCGGCCCCGAGGCGGAGCGCCACCGGTTCAACGCGGAGGTCTCCAAAAAGGACATGGCGGAGACCTATCTGCCCGCCTTTGAGGCTCTGGTCCGGGAGGCCGGGGTGGAGGCCGTCATGGGCGCCTACAACCGGGTCAACGGCCAGCCCGCCTGCGCAAGCCCGGAGCTCCAGCACATTTTGCGGGACGAGTGGGGCTTCCAGGGCCACTTCCTCTCCGACTGCTGGGCCATCCGGGACTTCTTCACCGGCCGCGGGGCGGCGGAGAACGCCGTGGACGCGGCGGCGTTGGCGCTGAACAACGGATGCGACTTAAACTGCGGCAGCACCTACGGCTTCCTCATGGAGGCGTATGAAAAGGGCCTCGTCTCCGAGGAGACCATCACGGAAGCCTGCGTGCGGCTCTTCACCACCAGGTATATGCTGGGGATGTTCGGAAAAACCGAGTACGATCAAATCCCGTACACCGCCGTGGAGTGCCCGGAGCACCTGGATCTGGCGCGGCGCGCGGCGCTGGAGAGCGTCGTGCTGCTGAAAAACGACGGGACACTGCCCCTGAAGCGGGAGAATATCAAGACCCTCGGCGTCATCGGCCCCAACGCGGACAGCCGCCGGGCGCTTCTGGGCAACTACCACGGCTCCGCCTCCCGGTACATCACCGTCCAGGAGGGGCTGCAGGACTACCTCTACGGCAGCGGCATCCGCATTCTGACAAGCGTGGGGTGCGAGCTTTACCGGGAGAAGACCGAGAAACTGGCCCGGCCCGGGGACCGGCTCTCCGAGGCCGCCGCCGTGGCGGAGGCAAGCGACGTTGTGATTTTAGTCCTGGGCCTGGACGAGACCATGGAGGGCGAGGAGGGGGACGCCTACTCCGGCAGCCTCTCCGGCGACCGGGACTCCCTGGAGCTGCCGGAGGTCCAGCGAAAGCTCATGGAGGTTGTCGCCCGCGCGGGCAAGCCCACCGTCCTGTGCCTGATGGCCGGGGGCTGTGTGGATGTGCGTTATGCCGAAGAGCGCTTCGGCGCCATCCTGGACCTCTGGTACCCCGGCTCCATGGGCGGGAGAGCGGCGGCGGAGATCTTGTTTGGCGAGCAGTCCCCCTCCGGCAAGCTGCCGGTGACCTTCTACAAATCTCTCGCGGACCTGCCGGAGTTTGAGGATTATTCCATGACCGGCCGCACCTACCGGTACTTCAAAAAGGCGCCGGCCTATCCCTTCGGCTTCGGCCTCACCTACGGCAACGTCATCATCCGCTCCGCTCGCCTCAAGGGGGACGCGGAGAGGGGATTTTATTTCGAGGCCGACATCGGCAACCGGGGCCCCCGGGATACCGGGGAGGTTTTGCAGGTTTACATAAAGCGGACAGACTCGGAGCTGGCCCCGCCCAACCCGGTGCTGTGCGCCGTCCGGCGGATCTGGCTGCCCGTCTGGGGCCACGACACGGTGGAGGTGAAGATCCCCGACTCCGCTTTCACCGTGGTGGATGAGGACGGAAACCGCGTCCGGGGCGGGAGATTTACCCTGTACCTGGGCACCTGCCAGCCGGACGCGCGGAGCGTGGAGCTGACGGGCAAGAGGCCCATGGAGTTTGAGATTGAAATATGACCGCATGCCCCGGCGTCACGGCCGGGGCGCTTTTACGGAGATGACACCATGGAATACAATATAGCCGTGTGCGACGACGACCCGGCGGACCGGGCATATATCGCGTCCCTCGCCCGCGCCTGGGCGTCGGAGCGGGGGATGGGGGTCCGGGTGGCGGAATTTTCCACCGCCGAGAGCCTGCTCTTCGCCTGGGAGGACGGGCGGTTCGACATCCTGCTCCTGGACATTCAGATGCCCGGTATGGACGGAGTGGAGCTTGCCAAGAGCCTCCGGCGGGAGGACGAGACGGCGCAGATCGTGTTCGTCACAGGCTTCAGCGAGTACATCGAGGAGGGCTACGAGGTGGCGGCGCTCCACTTTCTCATAAAGCCGGTGGGGCCGGAGAAGCTCGCGCGGGTGCTGGACCGGGCGGCCCGGAACCTCCGAAAGTCGGAGCGGGTGCTGACGCTGGAGGTGTCCGGCGAGCTTGCGCGACTGCCCCTGCGGCAGATCACCTTCGCCGAGGTGCGGGGCAACTACGTCACCGTCCACGCCGGGGAGGACTACACCGCGAAAATGACCCTTTCGGAGCTGGAAAGCCGCCTGGACGAGCGCTTTTTGCGGGTTGGCCGGTCCTTTGCCGTGAATCTGACGCTGGTATCGAAGGTGACGCGGAGGGAGATCGTGCTGACGGACGGCGCCTCGGTCCCCCTGCCCCGGGGGGCCTACGAGACGGTGAACCGGGCGATTTTGGCACTGGAGGGAACCCATGGGACTATTTGAAAAGCGCATCGACCGGAAGGTGGCGGCCTACCAGCGGGAGCTCACCGAGACCCACTACGCCGAGGTGGAGAATATGTACCGCCAGATCCGGGGCTGGCGGCACGACTACCGGAACCACATCCAGACCATGAAAGCCTACGCCGCCGCCGGAGACATGGACGCCATAAGGCGGTACCTGGACGAATTGGACACGGACCTGAACACCGTGGATACGGTTGTGAAGACCGGCAACCCCATGACCGACGCCATCCTCAACAGCAAGCTGAGCCTTGCCAAATCCCGGGGCATCGCCACCCGGGCCGACGCCCGCATCCCGGTGAAGCTGGGGGTGCCGGAACTGGATCTGTGCTGTATCATCGGGAACCTGATGGACAACGCCATCGAGGCCAGCGCCGAGCTTCCGGAGGAGAAGCGCCTCATCCGGGTCTACATGGACATGAAGGGCGCGCAGCTCTACATCTCCGTCACCAACTTCACCGCCGGGGGCAAGCTCCCCAAGCTTGCGGGCCGCTTCCGGAGCACCAGGGGCGCGGACCGGGGCCTGGGGCTGGTGCGGGTGGACGCCATCGTGGAAAGGCTCGGCGGGTACTTGACCCGCAACAGCGAGGAGGGGGCCTTCACCACGGAGATTTTGCTTCCAACCGACAGTTCGTCCCCCGGATAACGCGATTCGTCCCCCGATTTCACCGTCGGGGGATTTTTGCGCTATACTGCGGGACGAAAGGGGGATGACCCGATTGAAAAAGGAAAAACAAAAAGAAAAACGAAAATACTCCGTTCCCCAATGCGTGGCCTTCATGCTGAAAAAGGCCTGGGGGACCCTCCGGCGGGTGCCGCTCCTGTGTCTGGCGCTGGCGGCGGTTGCCACGCTCCAGTCCCTGGCGGGACTTTTCATCGCGCCGGAGATCCTGCGCCGTGTGGAGACGGGCGCGGCGCTGCCGGAGCTTCTCTGGACGGCGGGAATCTTCACCGTGACGCTCCTCGCGCTGAACACCCTCTATGAGATGGCGGAAAACGGCTCCACCTTCGCCCGCATCGACGTGCGCACCGAGATCATCGGGGACATGAGCGACAAGTCCGGCGCCACCTCCTACGTCAACACCCTGGACCCGGCCTTCACGGCCCTACGGGAGAAGGCGCAGGGGGCGGTGGAGGGAAACTCGGAGCCGGGGGAATACATCTGGACCACCCTGACGGAGCTGCTGACCGCCCTTCTGGGCTTCGCCGCGTACCTGACGGTCCTCCGAAACCTGGACTGGCGGCTGATGCTGACGGTGCTTGCGACGGCGGTCCTGTCGTTCCTGGCAAGCCTCCGGGCCCAGCGGTGGGAGACCGCCCACGAGCGGGAGGACGCGGAGTACTACAAAAAGGTCACGTACCTCCGAAATCAGTCGGAGGCGGTGAGCTCCGCCAAGGACATCCGCATCTTCGGCCTCCAGGGCTGGCTGGACGACGTGTGTGACAGCGTGATGCGGCTCTACGAGTCCTATATGTACCGACGGGCTGGGGTGTACATCCTGGCAAACGCGGCGGACGCGGTGCTGACGGTGGCGCGCAACGGCATCGCTTACTTCTTCCTCATCCGCGGCACCCTCCGGGGCGGGTTGACGGCGGCGGAATTTCTGCTCTACTTCACCGCCGTCTCCGGCTTCACGGAGTGGATCACCGACATTTTGGAGAAATGCGCGGAGCTTTCCCGGGAGTGCATCGGGATCTCACAGATCATGGAATTTCTCCACTGGCCCGAGCCCTTCCGCTTTGAGGGCGGGGAGCCCCTGCCGGACCTCCAAGCGGGGTGCGAGCTGCGGCTGGAAAACGTCACCTACCGCTACCCCGGCGCGGAGCAGGACACCATAAGGGGCATCACCCTGACCCTGCGCCCCGGAGAGAAGCTGGCGGTGGTGGGCCTCAACGGCGCGGGGAAGACCACGCTGGTGAAGCTGATGTGCGGCTTTTTGGACCCGGACTCTGGCTCTGTGAAGCTCAACGGGATTGACATAAGACGTTTCAACCGTCGGGAGTACTACGACCTTTTCTCCGCCGTCTTCCAGGAGTTCTCCGTACTCGACGCCACGGTGGCGGAGAACGTGTCCCAGAGCGCGGAGGACATGGACCTGGCCCGCGTCCGGGAATGCCTGGACAAGGCGGGCCTCACGGAGGCGGTCAACGCTCTTCCGAAAGGTCCGGACACCCAGGTGGGCCGGAAGATCTATCTGGACGGCACCGAGCTGTCCGGCGGGCAGATCCAGCGGCTGATGCTGGCCCGTGCCCTCTACAAGGACGGACCCATGCTGGTCCTGGACGAGCCCACGGCGGCCCTGGACCCCATCGCGGAGAACGACATCTATATGAAATACAACGAGATGACCTCGGGCAAGACCTCCGTCTTCATCTCCCACCGCCTGGCCTCCACGCGCTTTTGCGACAGGATCATATTCCTGGCGGACGGCCAAATCGCCGAGGAGGGCACCCACGACAGCCTTCTGGCCCTGGGCGGCGGGTACGCGGAGCTTTTTGAGGTCCAGAGCCGGTACTACCGGGAGGGGAGGGATTTCTGATGGCAAGGAAGAAAAACGAAAATCTCACATCCGTGGGGGAGACCCTCCGGCTCACCCGCCGGGCGCTGGCTATCGTGAAACAATACACCCCCGGCATCACGGCGCTGGCGGTGCTGCTGGCCCTCGTCGGGGCGGTGAAGCCCTACGCCGGGGTGTACTTCTCCGCCCGGGTGCTCTCGGAGCTGGCGGGGGAGAGGCGGCCCGCGGAGCTTGCGCGGCTTGCGGTCCTCACCGTCTCCGTCACCGGAGGGCTGGCGTTCCTGGGGCGGGCGCTGGAAAACGTCTGGTTTGCCCGGAGTCTTCATCTGCTTCTCCAGGAAAAATGGATCCAGACGGACAAGATGAAGACCATGGACTACGCCGTCCTGGAGCGGCAGGAGACTCAGGACCTTCTTCAGCAGGTGCGGCAGAACGAGAACTGGGGCGGCAACGGCATCCGCATGACCGTCTGGCGCCTCCGGCTGGTGCTGCAAAATTTCCTTGGCATCGTCTCCGCCGCCGTCCTGTGCGCCGGACTGTTCACAAGCCGCGTCCCCGCCTCCGCCGGGACCTTCGGGCGTCTCCTGGACGGGCCCCTGGGGCTTCTGGCCCTGGCGCTGGGCATCGCCCTGCCCACGGCCCTGGGCGTTCGGATCAACAACCGTTTTTCCGCCCGCGTGGACGGCATCGCCATGGCGGAAACCGCCACCCTGGGCAACCGCATCTTCGACGCCTACGGCTTCATGTGCTTCGACCCCCGCCGCGCCCTGGACATACGCATCTTCAACCAGCATCGGTCGGCACGCAGCCACCTGCTGGCCGACCGGGTGTTCTCCGCCTTCGGACCCATCGCGAAGATGCACGCGGGGCGGGAGGGCTTCGTCAAAGCCCTGTCCACGGGCCTCTCGGCCCTGCCCACCGGGGCGGTGTACGTCTACGTCTGCCTCAAGGCCCTCCTGGGCGCCTTCGGGGTGGGGGAGGCCAGCCGCTACGTGGGCGCCGTCACAGCCCTCACCGGCAACGTCCGGGGACTTCTGGAGGAGATCTCCCGGCTCCGGCAGAACGCCGCCTATGTGAAGCTGGCCCTGGACTTTCAGGACATCCCCAACGAGATGTACACCGGCACTCTGACCACCGAAAAGCGCTCCGACCGGGAATATGAGGTGGAATTTAAAAACGTCTCCTTCAAATACCCCGGCGCGGAGACCTGGGCGCTCCGGAACGTCAGCGTAAAATTCAAGGTGGGCTCGCGTTTGGCGGTGGTGGGGGAGAACGGCTCCGGCAAGACCACCTTCATCAAGCTCCTGTGCCGCCTCTACGACCCCCAGGAGGGGCAGATCCTCTTAAACGGCATCGACATCCGCAA
>CANQKZ010000074.1 GCA_947624585.1 uncultured Oscillospiraceae bacterium
ATCCCGCACAGCAGGCCGAAGATCCGCTGGAAGTAATACTCCGACATCGCGGCCTCGCGGGCGGCCTCGGAAACGTCAATCTCGCCGTCCAGGTGATCCTCCACATAGTCGATGGCCTTTTGAAGCCCCACGGCCATATCCACAGCGCCGCTCCCCCTTCCGTGTAGACACATTATAGAACGGAAATCCGTTTAAATCCTGACTTTTTCTGCCCTCTCCGGCACTTATCCCCTGGCCCGCAGCTCCCAGAAGGCCACAGCGGCGGCGGCGGAGACGTTGAGGGAGTCCACCCCGCGGTACATGGGGATCCGCACCGTGTAGTCGCAGGCGGCCACGGTGGAGGGCGCGAGGCCGTCCCCCTCGGTGCCCAGCACGATGGCGAGGCGCGGCTCCGACTTGGGCGCCGGGTGGTCGATGGGCACGGAATCGTCCGTCAGCGCCATGGCCGCCGTCTTGAAGCCGCTCTCCCGGAGGAGCGCGAGGCCCCCCTCCGGCCAGCCCTCCAGATATGCCCAGGGGACCTGGAACACCGTCCCCATGCTGACCCGGACCGCCCGGCGGATGAGGGGGTCACAGCAGGTGGGGGACAGGAGCACCCCGTCCATCCCCAAAGCGGCGGCGGAGCGGAACATGGCCCCGATGTTGGTGGCGTCCACCACCCCCTCCAACACCGCCACACGCCGGGCGTCCCGAAGCACCTCACGGGCGGGCCGGGGCCGGGGCCTTCTCATGGCGCACAGCACGCCCCGGGTCAGCTCATACCCCGTCAGCGCCCCCAGGACCCGCCGCTCCCCCGTGTACACCGGCACGCCGGGGCACCGGGCGACGATCTCCGCCCCGTCCCCCTCCAGATGCCGCCGCTCCATGAGAAGCGAAACCGGCTCCAGCCCCGCGTCCAGGGCGACGCGGATCACCTTGGGGCTCTCCGCGATGAAAATCCCCTTCTCCGGCTCCTTCCGGCACCGCAGCTGCGCCTCCGTCAGGCGCGCGAAAACGTCCAGCTCCGGCGCGGCCGGGTCCGCGACCTCCATGATCTCAGACATAAAATCACATCCTTTACAAAAATTTTATCACTCCTCCCCTTTCAAGTCAACGGGAAACGCGCTATAATACGGGTATCATCTATTTTTTTGGAGGTCCCGCAATGAACGAATACCAAAGAGCCCTTCAGCTCAAAGAGGAAACCGTATCCAACCGCCGGTTCTTCCACCGGAACGCCGAGTGCGGCCTGGAGATGCCGAAAGCGGTAAAATATGTCACAGAAAAACTCGCCGAGTACGGCCTGGAGCCCCGTCCGCTGGGCAAGGGCGTCACCGCCACGCTGGGCCAGGGCGGTCCCGTCCTCCTGCTCCGGGCGGACATGGACGCGCTGCCCATGCCGGAGGAGTCCGGCCTGCCCTTCGCCTGCCCCACCGGCGCCGAGGCCCACGCCTGCGGCCACGACTGCCACGCCGCCATGCTCCTCACCGCCGCGAGGATGCTGAAGGAGCGGGAGGGCGAGCTGCGCGGCACCGTCAAATTCATGTTCCAGCCCGCCGAGGAGACCTTCGAGGGCAGCCGGAACATGATCGAGAACGGCATCCTGGAGGACCCCGCCCCCGACGCGGCCCTGGCCTTCCACACCGGCCCCGGCAAGCTGCCCGTGGGCCTCGTCATGTACAACGACGCCACCACCATGATGTTCTCCACCGACATCTTCCGCATCGACATTAAGGGCCGTGGCGGCCACGGAGCCTACCCCCACACCGCCGTGGACCCCATCAACATCGGCGTCCACATCCATCTTGGCCTCCAGGAGCTCATCGCCCGGGAGTCCGACCCCCAGAAGTCCACCCTGCTCACCGTGGGCCATTTCGAGGCCGGTTCCACCGCCAACATCATCCCCGACACCGCCGTTCTGGAGGGCACCGTCCGCACCAACGACAGGGAGGCCCGGGACAAGCTTCTGCGCCGCATCCGGGAGCTGACGCGGGGCATCGCGGCGGCCTACGGCGGCGAGGCGGAGTGCACCATCGTTCGGGGCGTGCCCCCGCTGGTCTGCGACGGCGACACCGTCCGGGAGATGGTGGGGTATCTCCGGGAGATGGAGATCCCCGGCTTTGCCGAGTACAGGGGCATCGCCTCCAGCGCCTCCGAGGACTTCGCCCTGGTGGCAGAGCGCGTCCCCACCGCCTTCATCTACCTGGCCTCCGGATTTGCCGACGAGCGCGGCGACGCCCCCGCCCACAACCCCAAGGTGATGTTCAACGAGGACGTCCTCCCCGTGGGCGCGGCGGGCCTCACCCACTGCGCCATCCGCTGGCTGGAGAGCCGCAGCGTATGAGCGGGGAGTATACGGCGCTCAAGGCCGGGATCGGGGAGGCGGCGCTGATAAAGCGTTTTTATGAGGAGAATCTGCCCGAGCTTCACGGCTGTCCCATCCCCCTCTCGGAGTGGCGGAGCACGTTTTGCCCCCCCGACCCGGACGAGCAAAACTACATCGTTATGCGCGGCGAGTGCCCCGTGGGCTGGTTCCGCCTCAACAACCTCTGCGGGTCCGACGGCGTCCTGTGGCTTGCCATGCTGTCCGTGGGCCGGGACTTCCGCCGCCGGGGCGTGGGCCGCTTCGCCGTGGACTTCGCCGAGACCTTCGCGCGGGAGCATGGATTTACCGCCCTCGGCATCCACACCACCGCCGACAACCTGCCCGCCCGGTCCCTCTACGAAAGCCGGGGGCTGGCGCAGTTAAGCCGGGAACCCTGCGTCACCGGCGACGGCGTGACACGGGAGGGGTGTACCTACCGGAAGGACCTGTCCCCCAAAGCTCCGCGCGGAGGCGCGGACAGTCAAGGAAAGGAAGTTTTTTGAAGAAAAGTCTTACATTTGTCCTTACTTTGACACCGTTCCCGCCCCTCTCCCCCGCCGCCCCGAGTGGCGCACCGCCAAAAAAGTCGCCGGGTTTTTCGCCCCGCGACTTTTTTATACTATTATTTTACAATCAGTCTTATGGCTTCACCTCAAAAACATCGTCGGCCTCGGGCGCATCTTGATGCCGGAGACGATGCCCATGGCGGCGTACAGCGTCACGATGGAGGAACCGCCGTAGCTGAAAAACGGCAGAGTCAGGCCGATGACCGGGGCCACGCCGATGCACATACCGACGTTTTCCAGCGTCTGGAACGCCACCATGGCGGCCACGCCGATACAGCACAGAGCGCCCATGCGGCTCTGGGAGCGGAGGCCGATGACCACGCACCGGACGATGATGGCGGTGAGCAGTCCCATCACGACCACGCAGCCCACCACGCCAAATTCCTCGCCCACCACGGAGAAGATGAAGTCGGAGCTCTGGAGCGGGATGTACCCGGCCTGGGTCTGGGGTCCCTTGAAGAGGCCGCGTCCGAAGACGCCGCCGGTGGCGATGGCGATCTTGCTCAGGTTCGTCTGCCAGGTGACGCCCCGGCCCGTGGGGTCGATCTGGGAGGGGATGAAGATGGCCAGGATCCTGTTGCGGTAGTTGTCCGTAAGGAAGTAGTACCAGATGTAGGGCGCCACCAGCACCAGCGCGGCGGCGGCCCCGGCGGCCCAGTAGAGCCTGATCCCGGCGGAGAAGATCATGACGACGAAGATGAACAGGAACACCAGCGCCGACCCGGTGTCGCCGGACACCGCCACGATGACGCCGAAGTGGAGCATCAGCAGAATGCCGAGAAAGAGGATGGAGGAGGGCCTGTCCAGCATATCCGCGTCCTTGAGCTTTGTCATCAGATAGCCCATGGTGATGATGAAGCTGATCTTGACGAACTCCGCCGGTTGTATGCCGATACCTCCGAACCGGATCCACGCCCTGTTGCCGCCCACCGCGTTCCCCAGCCAGCGCAGGGACAGGATCAGCGCCAGGCCGAAGACGGTGAGGAGCCGCCAACGGGCGGCGATGATGTCGATGTCCACCACGGAGAACAGGAAGTACAGGAACAGCCCGATGGCCAGCGCGCCGATCTGCACGTACAGCGAGCGCAGGGACCCGCTGTACCGGATGGCGCTGGTGATGAGCACCATGCCGAACACGGTGCAGGTGAGACACAGGGCCAGCAGAAGGGAGTCCGTGCGCTTCAGGTAGGATTTGAGGGAGTCGAAGAACCTTTTCACGGCAGTCACCAGACAGAAATCAGAATATACGGTATTTTACCACATCGCCGTGAAAAGGTAAAGCGGGGAAGATGAAAATTTAATGTGAACCCATCCCTTGACGGGAAGGGCCGCCGGGGCTATAATGCCCTCATAGACACGCCCCTCGGGGGTGAAAGGAGAAGAAAATGAAAAAGATCAGATTTCTGGCGCTTCTGACGGCCCTGGCCCTGGTCCTCGCCGGGTGCGGCGAGGGTTGGCGGGAGCAGAAGATCACCGTCGTACACACCGACCCCACCGGCGGGGAGAGCGCGGACGTTTTTGAAACGGCGGGCCTCCCCGACACGCCGCCGTCCGCGCCCGATGACGCCGGAACACCGGAGGACGCGCAGACGCCGGACGAGTCCCCTGCCCCCGACGGCGCCGGGACGCCGGAGGACGCGCGGGCCACGGACGGACCCCAAAACGCCGGTGAAACCCAGGCCCCGGACAGCGCGGAGGACCGGGCGCCAGAGTACGGCGGGTACTACTACGACGTAAAGAACGTGGTCCTCTATCTGGAATCATACGGCCAGCTTCCCCCCAACTACATCACCAAGAACGAGGCCCGGGACCTGGGCTGGTCCGGCGGCTCCGTGGAGGACTACCTGGAGGGCGCGGCCATCGGCGGCGACCGCTTCGGCAACTACGAGGGTCTGCTTCCCGAGGCGGAGGGCAGGACCTGGACCGAGTGCGACATCGACACCCTGGGCTGCGGCTCCCGTGGGTCCCGGAGGCTGGTTTTCTCCGGCGACGGTCTCTACTACTACACGTCAGACCACTATGAGAGCTTCAAAGAGGTGACCGTTGAGAACGGGGAGGTGAGCTGGTGAAGGAACGACGCCATGTGACGCTGGACGCCGCCAATCTCACGGACCGGGAGTCGGCCCACGCCTGCCTTGCCGAGGCGTTTTCCTTCCCGCCCACCTACGGCCGGAACCTGGACGCCCTCCACGACCTGCTGGGGGAGCTCGCCGACACGGAAATAGATGTCATAAATCTCCCCAAAGCGGGGGAGAGTGCGCGGTATGCCCGGAGGGTGGTGGAGGTCCTGCTGGACGCTGGGAGGGAGAATCGGTCTATTTCGGTCAAAATTGAGGAAAGGTGAGATCGAATGAGATGGGTGTCCGCGGGGGCGCGGGGCGGGGTTTCCCGTCAGGAAGCTGACGGGGGATTCTTCTTTTCTCTCTTTTGTTCCGTGGGCGGTGTGCCCACTGCACAAAAGAGAGAAAAGAAGCAAAAGAGAGAAAAGGGCGGTGTTGGGGGTTGGCGGTGGTCCGGGGTTGGCGCTGCGTAACGCGGGTCGGCTTCCGCGGTGGCGTGTCTGTACGTCTGGGTGGAACCATAGCCGCACGGGACGAAGACTTAATTGGTTGGAGCATCAACTGCGCTTGGCCGCTTACGCTGGCGGTTGTTGATAGGTGGGTGGCTCTGTTTGGGGCCGCGCTTTGTGGGTGGGGGTTGTGGGGCCCGTTCTGGGACGTGTCTGTTGTTTGGGGCTGTACGTCGCACGGATCAATAAGGTTTTTCAAAATATCTTTGCCTTTGGCAAATTCATTTTGAAAACATTTTTGCAACTGGCGGTTGACGGATTTCAAGCCCTGGTTTGGTGGAACGCAACCGCGAAAAGGGCTATGATTCTCTCAGCGGCGGGCGCATGAGGCCGGCGCAAATTCGTTTGGAGGGATGAGATATGATCCTGGCGGACAAAATTGTGAATTTGAGGAAAAAGAACGGCTGGTCCCAGGAGGAGCTTGCGGAGAAGATGGGGGTATCCCGGCAGGCGGTCTCCAAGTGGGAGGGGGCGCAGACCGTGCCCGATCTGGAGAAGATACTGGCGCTGGGCAGGCTCTTCGGCGTCACCACGGACTATCTTCTCAAGGACGAGCTGGAGGACGAGGAGTTTTCGGAGGACGCGGAGCGGGCGGCGGCGCGGCGTGTCTCGCTGGAACAGGCCAACGAATTTCTCGAACTGCGCAAGCGGGCGGCGGGGCGCATTGCCGGGGCGGTGTTTTTGTGCGTCATCGCCGCGATACCGCCGCTCCTTCTGTCCGCCGCCACGACGGTTCCGGGGTTTCCCCTCTCCGAAGAGCTGGCCTGCGGGATCGGGGTTGCCGCGCTTCTGCTTCTCGTCGCCCCCGCCGTGGCGGTTTTCATCCTCTGCGGCTTCAAAAACGCGCCCTTTGAGTTCATCGGCAAGGAGCCCTTTGACACGGAGTACGGTGTAGACGGGATGGTTCGGGAGAAACAGAGGGCGTTCCGGCCCGCCTATGTCAGGCTCAACATCACGGCCACCTGCCTGTGCGTCCTCTCGCCGGTCCCGCTTCTCATCGGCAGCTTCACGGAGAACGGGTTTGTCGCCGTGGCCTCCCTCGCCGTCACCATGGCGCTGGCCGGGCTCGGGGCGGCGCTCTACATTCTGGCCGGGGTCCGGTGGGCGAGTATGCGGAAGCTTCTGAAGGAGGGGGAATACGCGCCCCGGGACCGAAGAAAAAACCGCGTCAGGAGCGCCGTCTCCACCGCCTACTGGCTGACCGCCACCGCCGTGTACCTGGGATGGAGCTTTTTGACGGAGGCATGGGATGTCACGTGGGTGGTCTGGCCCGTCGCGGGGGTCCTGTTCGCCGCGGTGATGTGCCTGTGCGATCTGCTCACGGAGCGGGAGGATGCGCGGAAAGCGTGAGCTCCTTGGAGGCTCGGCCCGCCGGAGGCTTCACCGGCGGGCCTCTTCTTTTTCCCCTTTTGCGCCATTATTTCACCGGATCCTATAGACGCCGTTTGGCCGCCCGAAAAAAAGCGGGCGGCTTTTTTCGCGTTCTTGCCCGTTTTTTGACCTTTGCTCCTTATACTAATGTTCAATCCCCGATCGATACATTTATTTGAAAAGGAGCGATTCACATGAAAACAAAAACGGCGTTTTTCCTGATCCTGTGCCTGCTCGTCTCCTCCCTTTCCGGCTGCGGAACGGGCGGTCCCGCCCCCTCAGGCGGCGATGGCCCGGACGGCGAGGTTCAGGACGATCCCTTCGATTATGAGGGGCCGTCCGAGATCCTGGGTTCCGTCAGCCACAGCGGGAACTGGCCGGAGCGCCTGGAGGGCGGGCCGCTGGAGTACGGCGGCGGGGAGATCGCGGTCCCATACCGGGCCAAGGGCGACGGGACCGGCAAAAATGTGGGCTTTTTGCTGTTCATCGGCGGCATACCCCAGCCCTACAGGCTGAACGGCGAGGGCGAGTACGGCTATATGCACCCCTTCTCCCTCAAAGAGGACAATGTGGAGGAGCAATTCACCTTCAACTTTGTCCCCGTGGCCGGGAAAGCCGGAGATACCCTGACCTTCACGGTGGCGAATATCTTCAACGCCGGTTTTGAGCCGGATATGGTCAACTCGTCCAACTTCGGATTTTACGGCGACGCCCTCAGCACCGTAAACTTCATCCATTTCTCCGCCGATCCCGAAACCGGGGACCGGGGGGCGGAACCGTTAAAGGCGCTGACCGGCGTCACGGTCACAAACGAGCTGATGACCGCCCGGTTCGTGGAGGAAAATCTTGGCCCCCAAGCCGGTATGACCGGGGCCGACGGCAAAACCAGGGAGGACAAGCTGGACGAATCGGTCTTCGTGTTCGACACCTACGACGGGGAGCCGGAGCTCAACGACCTTGAGGTCACCGGAAAGGACTCCCTCCGTGTGGCTGTGGACATCTGCGGGATACCGGGGCTCACCTACGAGGTCACCCTATTCGCGGACCATGTGCCGCTGTCAGACGGGGAGCGGAGCGTATGGGAGGTGACGCTGGAAAAGGGGAAGGCCGCGAGAGTGGAGGCCGACCTTGTCCTGGGCCCCTTGGAGCGCGTGACCACCTTCTACGCCATAGCCTGCGCCAGTGACGGCGAAGACGGCGGCCAGGGGTTGGGCCTGATCAAGACCCGTTCCCTGCCCATCTGGTCCCGGGACAAGACGGACGCGGGCGCGTCTCAAGGCGGCGGCCGGACGGAGAGCGGCGCGCCCGCCGGTCAAAGGACGGATACGCCCGAGGTCATGGACGAAACCGTCCGCTCCCTGTGGTACGGCCGTGGGGACACGGTGCTTGTCAGAAAGACGGACGCCCTGTGCCTTGTGGACATGAGCACCGGCGAGGTCCTGGCACGGGGACCGGTCCCCGACCTCGGGAACGCCGCCTACTACCCCATCGGCGGCGGCTTCTGCGCCGTGGGCGAGGCGGAGGCGGACGGCGGGGCCCCCGCGCTGACGCGGGCCGGTTCCGGCAACACCGGCGGCGCCGGAAACACTGTGTGCGTTTTTCTCGACAGTACCCTTTCGGAAACGGAGCGGTTTTCCCTCTCCGCCCTCGCCGGTGAGGGCAAGAACATCATGAGTACCGCCGTCTCCCCGGACGGGCGTTACGCGGCCTTCTCCGTCATGAACGACGGGCTCTACCTCTACTCCCGGGACACCGGAGAGGTCACGCTTATCCGCGACCTGGCCCGCGACCGCCGGGAGGAGAACGGCGGCGTCACGATGGCCACGGGCCTCTGGTTCAACGGGGATTCCTCCGGATTGATCTTCTCCGACAACACCCGTTTCGGCAGCGTGGGGCTGGACGGCGAGGGCTTTGTCTGCGCCGGTTTTGACGGCTTCGACCCCCAGGGCCCCGTGGGGTATGCCGGGGGGAAGATGCTTTTCAACGAAAACCTCTTTACCGCCTCCGGGGCCATGGCCGTCGCGGATGTGGACGGGATGACCTACGCGGTCTACAGGCACTCGGAGCCGGAGGGCCGGGGGGACCTCTATATCTCCCAAGACGGCGGGTATTTCGCTACCGCCGCCTTTGACGGAAGTCTCACCGTGCGGGTCTACGGCACGGAGGACGACAGCCCGCGCCTGGAGTACGTCTTCACGGACGAAAACGGGGACGTTTTCAACGCCGCGCCGGGGATCCTCATTTTGGACGGTCTGAAGCTGTGCCTTGTGAAGCTGGGCGGATTTTCGGACGTACCGGCGTATGTCGCGGTTCTGTCCTTTGCGTGAGGTCCGGATATGGAAATACGGTTTGAAAACATCTCCAAGCGCTACCGCCGGAAGTACGCCCTCCGGGACTTCTCCACGGCGCTTTCCGGCGGCGTCTACGGGCTTTTGGGGGCCAACGGCGCGGGGAAAACCACGCTCATAAGCATCCTTGTGGGCCTCGTAAAGCCGGACTCCGGCGCTGTATTCGTGGACGGCGCGGATGTGCGGGCGCTGGGGCGAGATTTCCTCTCGAGGATCGGTTACCTGCCCCAGTACCCGGAGTTCTACCGGGACTTCACGGTGGCGGACTTCCTGGCCTATATGTGCGCCCTCAAGGGCATCCCGGCAGCGGAGGGCCGCAAGCGGGCCATGGAGCTTCTTGAAATTGTAAATCTGCCCGGTGTCAGGGACAAAAAGGTGGGCGCGCTGTCCGGCGGTATGCGCCAGCGGGTGGGCATCGTCCAGGCCATGCTGTCAGACCCCGCCGTTCTCATTCTCGACGAGCCCACGGCGGGCCTGGACCCACGGGAGCGGATCCGGTTCCGCAACCTGATCGCCCGGTTTTCCAAAGATCGGACGGTCCTTCTGGCCACCCACATCGTCTCCGACGTGGAGTTCATCGCCAACGAGGTGATCCTCCTGAAGGAGGGACGGCTCATCCGCCAGGACACCCCCCACGGGCTGGAACGCCAATGCGCGGACCTGGTCTGGACGGTGACGGCGCCGGAGGGCGAGGATCTGGGGCAGTTTGACAAATTCAACATCAGCAATATGCGCAGGACCGACGCGGGAGTGACGGTGCGCATCGTCAGCCGTGGGAGGCCCCACCCCAACGCGGTCCACGCGGAGCCCAATCTGGAGGACGTGTTCCTCGCCCACTTCGGGGAGGGGGAGCTGTGAGGCTTATGGGTTTTGAGCTGAAAAAGCTCTTTTTGCGTCCGTCCGTCCTCATCGCTCTGGCGGCGTTCACGGTCTTCGACTTTGTGAAAATCGACGCCGCCGTGGAAAGCGTCTCCTATCTGCGCGAGGACGCCGTCTGGGAGCGGGTCTACCGGGAGCAGTATGAAACCTACAGCGGGGAGATCACCCTTGACAAGATAAACGCGCTGCTGGAGATCTACAGGCCCCTGGAAGCGGCGGTGCACGACCTCACCGCCACGACGCGCACCGATGTGGAGGGGACGCTGACCGGGAACCTGTACAGCGACAGGAACCTGCTGGAGCGCTACTTCGTCGACCCCATGGAGCGGTTCTACACCGCCCGGGCGGACGCGGCGGAGGTCGTGCGGGCGGCCCGCGAGAACGCGCGTTTTTACGAAAGCCTCGGAAACGCCTATGAGGCCCGGAAAAACGCGGCCACAGCCAGGCTCTATCAGGGACGGCGGGTCACGGAGTTTTACTACACGGAGGGGTACAAGCTGTACCTGAACTACGATTTCTCCACCGTGCTCGTCCTCCTGCTGGCGCTTTACGCCCTCTCCCAGACCTTTACCCGGGACTCGGAGTGCCGCATGACGGAGCTGATGCTCACATCCCCGGGCGGGGGGATCCCCACGGTGTTCGCGAAGATCGCGGCGGCCTCGGCCTACCTGTTGGCCGTGTCCCTGTGGTTTTCCGCCGTGGATTTCGCGGGCTTCGACGCTTTCTCCGATCTCACGGACGCGGGCGGCCTCCCGGTCTACGCGGCGGAAACCTTTGAGGAGGCGTCGGTCAACAGCTCGCTCTTTGCCTACAGCGCCGTCAGCGCCCTCAGCCGCGCCCTGGGTTTCTGGTCGCTGGGGATGGTGTTTCTGGCGCTGGCCAGGGTCGGACGCCACGCCCTCCCGCCCTTCGCCCTGGGCGCGGGGGTATTCCTCGCCTGCACGCTGGCGGGGGTCCGGTGGGGATACTCGTCCCACGGGCTCTTGAAGGTGCTGAACCCCTACTCCGCGGTGGTGAACCGGCTCCTCTTTGGGAAGACGGAGTTTGTGAACATCCTTGGCGTCCCGGTGCTCACCTGGCGGGCGGGGCTTGTGTGTACGGCCCTGCACGGCATTGCCGCCGCGCTGGCCGTCCTTTTCGGCGGCGGGAGCAAGTTGCGAAAGGGGGGCTTCCGGTGACGCTGTGGAAATTTGAGGCGCGGAAGATGTTCCGCGTGAACCGGGGCGCCCTCACCGTCGCGCTGTTTCTTGTGGCCGAGCTCGCCCTGCTGATCCTGGGAGACGCCCCGGCGGACGCCGGCGCGGCCCTCTACCGGGAACAGTACCTTATGGAGCTTGAAAAGGTGGAGGGCCCGTGGACACCGGAGAAGGCCGCCCTTCTGGAGAGCGAGGCGCGGGACGCGGCGCGGAACAGCGAGGGCTTCGACGTGCTCTATAAGCAGTACCTCTATGTAAACGAGGGGAGGGAGAACCGCTGTTTCCTTGACGCCAACGGCTGGGCGGGCCTCCTGGCGGACAGGGCCCCGGACCTCCCCCTGGCGGCGGCCGTCATCCTGCTCACGGTCCCCGTCTACTGCGGCGAGGCGGCCTGCGGCATGGAGCCGCTGGCGCTGACATCGCGGGACGGAAAGCGGCTCTTTCTGTATCATAAGCTCCTTCTGGCGCTGGGCGTCACGGCCGCGCTGTCCCTGTCCTCCGACCTTGTGCGTCTTGCGTTCTTCGCGCTGAAGTACGGCCTGCCCGATGGCGGATACCCCATGCAGAGCGTGGAGAGCCTGGGCTCCGCCGCGAAGTCCATGTCCCTCCGGGGCGCGGAGGCGCTGGCCGTCGGCCTCCGGCTGCTCGGCTCCGTCGAGCTTGCCGCGATGACCCTCGCCTTCTCCACCCTCCGGGGCCAGTTCGCCCTATCCGCGTTCCTGGCGACCGCCGTGACCGTCCTGCCGTGGATCGGACTCGGCAAGTCCGTTCAATACGCCCTCCCTCTCCCCTCCTCCCTCCTGGCGGCGATGGGATTTGTGCGGGGGAGCGAATACGGGACGGACCCGCTGACGGGGGAGAACGCGGCGGTGTTCCGGGAGGTTGGCTGGGGGAGGCTCGCCCTGACCGCCGCGAGCGCCGCGTTGATCTCCGTGGCCTGCGTTCTGCTGATCCGCAAACGGTACAAAACCGCCCTCTCCGGCGGGCGCGGGACCGGGCGGAAGCCCGCCGCCCTGTGCCTGACGCTGGCCCTGTGCCTGACCCTCGCCGGATGCGGGAAAAGGGCGCCGAATCTCGACGGGGACACCGTATACAACAGCCGGGACCGCCGGACGTATGAGTACAACGGCCTCACCGTCACCGCCGGGGACCGGGAGATCACCGTCACCGACAGCTCCGGCAGCGCGGCCCCCCTCGTCCGGGACGCCCTCAAGAGCGTGAACGGGGCCGTGTACCACACCGATTTTTTCGCCAGCGGAAAATATGTGTACCTGTGGCGGGAGGATTCGGAGGGTTACGGACAGAAGCTCTCGTCGGACACCGGAAAAACGTACACCGTCTCCCTGGTCCGGGTCGACCTCGACACCTTCACATCGGAGGCGGTATTTGAAAAGGTGACCCAGCACACGGTGTTGGGGATCGACGTGCCCGTAAGCCGGTCGCCGGACCTTCCCGGCGGCGGGGGCTTCTTTTTGGACGAAAGGTATATCTATATCCTGAGCTCCAACATCCGCCGGGTGGAGCTGAGGACCGGCGGGGTCGAGGCCCTCGATATCCCCACAAACCGCAACGTCGCTTTCGACGGCAGGTACATCTACTACATCGCCTCCGACGGCGCGCTGTGGCGTTTCGACACGGAGACCGAAGAGTCGGATATCCTGTACGGCGCCCCCGTCGGCGGCTTCAGGCTGACGGAGGCCGGTATCAGCGTCACCGCCGCCAGCCCTCCCGGCACCGCGACGGCATCCCCCGCCCGCTCCTACCCTTGACGCAAAAAAATCCTCGCCGTTCGGTGTCTCATTTTAATTGAATATTAGTATGAATATCATTAAAAAAGGAAAGATTTTCCGAATCTCAAAATTCAGAAAATCTTTCCTCGCGTTTTTTTGCCGTCGAAGGGCCGCTTTGCGGCGGAGTTATTTCTTACCGAATCTGCTCATGGTCACGTCCTCGTCGTCATAGAAGACCGTGAGGGCGGGGTCGTTGGAGCACAGGTGGAGCATCAGGCGGAACACGTCCTGGGGGTCGGCGTTGAGAAGGCCGGCGATCTCCGGGGCGGTCATGGCCTTGCCGGTGGTGAGCAGGAGCTCGCGGGCACGGTTTTTCAGCTCGATGAGGACGCCCGCGCACTTCTTGCCGTACTCCACGGCGGGCTGGTGGTAGGCGTTGATGTGGATGAGCTGGGCGTAGATGCCGACGGCCCGCTCCCAGATGGCGATGAGCTGGCCCACGTTGTAGGCGTTGACCTCGGGGACGGTGACGGTCATGGTCTTCTTGCCGTGGTCCTC
>CANQKZ010000075.1 GCA_947624585.1 uncultured Oscillospiraceae bacterium
CATCCCCACACCAAGTTCCACGGCCAGGTCTACGTCCTGTCCAAGGAAGAGGGCGGCCGTCACACCCCCTTCTTCACAAACTACAGACCCCAGTTCTACTTCCGTACCACCGACGTGACCGGCGTCATCACCCTGCCCGAGGGCGTTGAGATGTGCATGCCCGGCGACAATGTGGAGATGGACGTTGAGCTGATCACTCCCATCGCCATCGAGCCCGGCCTCCGCTTCGCCATCCGCGAGGGCGGCCGTACCGTCGGCTCCGGCGTCGTCACCGCTGTCAACGAGTAATTTCCCCCTCTGAAACAAGGGACGTTTAGCGTCGACGCCCGCTTCTGTCAGACTTACGCCTGACCGGGGCGGGCGCCTTTTTTGCTTCTTTCGGTTCCGTTTTCCCACAGGACGCCCGGCCGGACGCGCTGCGGGGGCGTTTTTGTCGAAAAGAGTAATATTTGCAAGGGAAAAGCCGCCGGACCACTTTTTTGGGCCGTAAAAAATTCTAAAAAGGTATGGAAATTCCATTCGACCTGTGCTATAATGAGGCATCCCTGTGAATGGGCCGCGCCCTGGGACTCAAGCCCGCCGATACCGCCAGTAAGGAGTTCCCTGATGACGAGAAGACCTCCGACTGGGCCGAGGGCTATGTCAACGCCCTGGTCAACATGGGCGTCATCAAGGGCACCGGCGAGGGTACTCTGGCGCCCGAGCTGAATATCAACCGCGCCAGCGTCATGACCGCTCTGGACAACCTCATCGGCGGCTATGCCAACGAGGACGGCCAGTCCGTTGAGATCGTCCCCGGCAAGATCACCCTGGTCGTGGCCGATGACGTGAAGATCACCGGCGAGGCCGACGGCGATATGCCCATCGTCGTCGCGGGCGAGGCCAAGACCGTCGACCTGAAGGAAGTCACCGGCACGGAGAAGGCGCACGTTCAGGTCCAGGTCAGCGACGTGACCATCCAGAACGCCCCCGTCGGCACCAACATCGCCGCCGAGGGCGTGGAGAACGTCACCGCCAACGGCCAGACGGTCGAGGCGGGCGAGGATGTCACCATCCCTGAGACCCGTCCCTCCGGCTCCGGCTCCGGTTCCGGTTCCGGCTCCGGTTCCGGTTCCGGCTCCGGCTCCGGCTCCGGTTCCGGTTCCGGTTCCGGCTCCGGCTCCGGCTCCGGCTCCGGCGATTCCCCCGCTACCAGTAGATACACCGTGACTGTGGAAGCTGATACCAATGGCAAGGTTGAGGGCATTACCTCCGGTACCCCGGTTGATGCCGGTACTACAATCACATTCACAGCCACAGGAAACAGCGGGTATACTGTTGACGCTGTTACGGCCTCCGGTAGTTCCACAGTGAAAGCCAACGGCGGTCGTTCCTATACCGTCACCGTTAACAGTGATACTACTATAAAGGTTACATTCAGAAAGGTTCCCAACGTCGTTGTTGGCAACAAAACTGGAACTTGGGATGACGAGGAGCAGGCTTGGGCCGCTGATGGCAAGGAGTTCTTTACTCCCGGTATGTTCGACGATCCGGAGGAAAAGGATAAGCCGGAATTCTCCGTAGATGGTGGAGAAATCTATTATGACGATGCCGAGGAAGCGTGGACCGACGGCAAGGAGCAGTACACTGAGACTGAAATCAAGGAAATGTTCGGCGGCGATGGCACTAAGGCCCCCGTTGATTGATTCCCTCTCCTGACCCAAACCATACATACACGAACCTAACCCGACAGGGCGGCGGCAGAGGCCGCCGCCCTGGTG
Source organism: uncultured Oscillospiraceae bacterium (assembly GCA_947624585.1). Lineage (GTDB taxonomy): Bacteria > Bacillota > Clostridia > Oscillospirales > Oscillospiraceae > RUG626. The sequence continues at coordinate 1,761 of CANQKZ010000075.1, forward strand.
TTATACGGAGGTACATGATGCACAAAAAGAAATGTTACACAGGCTGCTTGCCGTGGCGCTGACCGCGCTGATAGCAGCGCAGCTCCTTCCCGTCCCGGCGCTGGCCTCCTTCGTCAACGACGCCGGGACGGCGATCCAGCCCGGCGAGACCCTCTTTGCCGACCGGAAGCTGGTCTCTGAGACGGAGTACAAGCTGGCCGAGGGCGTGACGGAGTATGTCGCCCAGTCCAACAACGCGGCCGGAAACGACCAGAACATCGACTACTTCTGCGAGGTGGACCTCAACCGCGCCAGCATCATGGCCGGGTACGGCGGAATGGACCAGTTCCTGAGCGGCGGCGCTTTCTCCTACCAGATGGCCACCGTGTCCCAGCAGGTGAGGAGCGCCCAGAGCTATTTTGACAACTCCCCGGTGTACAAGGGCTACCGCATCGTCTCCGCCATCAACGGGGACTATTACAACATGGGCAACGGCAAGCCCAGCGGCGTCCTGATCATCAACGGCGTGGAGTACAACCCCCACAGCGGCAGTTACTACTTCGCTATCACCAATGAGAACAAGGCCATCATCAGCAACGCGGCGGAGGATCTGAAAACCGCCGAGCAGGCCATCGCGGGCGGCACGCTGCTGGTGCAGAACGGTGAGGTCAAGATGAAGGACGACTCCTCCCGGAACGTGACCTACACCGCCGTCGGCATCAAGAAGGACGGCACCGTGGTCACCTTCGTCGCCCACGGCCAGAGCTACCCCGTCTCCTGCGGCTACAACCAGCACGAAGTGGCGGAGCTCATGAAGGCCCGGGGCTGCGACATCGCCCTTCTGCTGGACGGCAGCGGCTCCAGCACCTACGTTTCCCGCCACCAGGGCGAGAGCGAGGTCAGCACCCGCAACAGCCCCTCCGACGGGCAGGACCGCATGGTGTCCGACTCCCTCTTCATCATCTCCGCCGCCGAGTCCGACGGACAGTTCGACCACGCGGAGCTGAGCCCCAGGGACACGCTCTATACCCCCGGCTCCACCGTGTCGCTGGAAGCCATCGGCTCCGACGCCTCCGGAGGCCCCGCGCCCCTCCCCGCCGACGGCCTGAACTGGACGCTGGAGGACGGAGACTTTGGAACCATCGAGGAGATAAAGTCCAATAAAGACGGCGTTTTTGCCGGAAAATTTGTATCCAACGGCACCCCCGGCGAGGTAACGATCTACCTGAACAGAGACGGCGACAAGATCGGCTCCACCACCGTTTCCGTTGTCGAGCCGGATGAGATTCGGTTTGCAAGTAAAGACGGTACTGTCAGTATTGGTATCGGAGAGACAAGCGACCTGGGGCTTCAGGTACGTTACATGAACAGAGACGTTTTATATAAGGCTGGAGATCTTGAGTGGGACATAAAACCGACTGAATATTCGCGAAAACAGTTCGTGGAGAAGTTGGAAGCTTGGCCCTATGATGTCGTATATGAACCTATCACGGAGAAAGACCCAGAACGAATGAAATATTTGACAGTTGGTGTTGTTGATGATAACAAGCTGACTGTCACATTGGAATATACAGGGAAAAACAGCAGATTTCCCGATGAAGATTTGCGACCGGGCGAGAATATAGCGTCTTCGGTGACAGCTATTGTAACAATCAGCTATAAAAAGTTAGATGAATCAATTGTTTCTGGCAGCATAACCACATTGGCAGGTAAAGAGCGGTATGTTGCCATGGACTTTGAGTTTAAGGACGAGCAAGGCGTTCCTCATGATGACGTTACCATACTGCACGGTAAAACTCAGGACGGAGCAAATGACCTTGTTGGATATTACGATGAACAAGGCAAATATAATCAGATCGCAAGAACCATCGTCACAGAAGATGAGAGGTTTAAAGATTACGACTTAACGTGTGTTTCCTATAACGGCGGTAGAACAGCGGAGGAGGCCGATCAGGTTGGCAAACTGTCCATTGTTAAGGCCGCCGACGGGTACCCGGTTCGTTTCGGCGAACAGTCGGCACGATTGGATTATAACTTTTCGACAGTAAAGGAAGAAAAAACCGACGGGGCGTGCTTTAGCTACAATACTGAGGTACCGCTTGACGGCAACCCCACAAAGATTGGCATCTGGGTCTACGTCCCAGAGGGCACGCCCAACCTGTGGCTGCGTCTGCGTTACCGCGACGGTACGGGCAACACCTCACAGGTGGATTTTACCGGTGGAGAGACAGGCAACAACTTAGACGAATGTGCGGACAATTCCTGGCACTACTTTGAAACTGACATCAGCAAATTGGCTGCACCGGTTACAATTCCGGCAGGACAAGCGTTGCGTGTCATGGTGACATCTACACTTGGCTGGACAAAGAAAGGCGAATCGTACCCCAGAACAGATAATTACGGTACTCTCTATTTTGACAACCTCACTTACATCTATGGAACCTCCGACGAGGACACTACGCCCCCGGACGTATACTCTGTAACATTGGGTGAGTCTGGCCCGAAGCTTGAGGACGGAATGACTATCTCCTCCGATTTGGATGTTCTTGCCCTCTATGGAGACAGTGAGGCTGCCGATAAGCAGAATACCGGCATCAGCGGCGCCTCCCTCTATGTGGACGGTCAGCTTTTGCAGGACAAGGAAAACGGCGCCACGGTCATAGGCGGTGGCGGTGATTCCACAGAACTGCGCGCTTCCGTCAAGCTCAACCAGGGTAACCATATCTTGCGCCTGGTGGTCCGAGACAACTACGGAAGCGAAACGGTAAAAACTTATAACGTGACCGTTGACGACGACGCTGCCGAGCCCACCCCAATCGCCGTGGCAATCACGGAGGACTACGCCATTCTTGGAGAAAAAGTCAGCGTTACCTTTACTCCGCTGGTTGACGGCGTAAAATCTCTTTCGGCTACGGTTTTCCCACCCCAGGCATACCTGTCATCGATCAGTCTTAACTGCCCTGATGGTTTTGTGGCTGCCCCTGACAAGGCAGATACGGGTAAAAATTATACGATTAACGACGTGGCAAAAACCGTCAGCTTTACAGTGACTGGAGACGGCGTGAAAGGGAAACCCATGGCTACCCTTGAATTTGACGTTCCCGCAACGGTGTCTATGGATTCAAGCTTTGAAGCCTATGTTTCCTCGGGCCTTGTGACCTTCTCCGATGCGGACACGGCGCTCAATACCTTCAGCACCAACAGTATCGACAAGCTGTCCGTCCCCGTCTCGGCCAAATATACCCTGAGCTCCGGCCCGATGGTTAAGGGACTCGGTGAAACCATGTATTTTGTGGTCACCGAGACCGAGACCGGCAGCCCCGCAGCAGGCGTCCAGCTCTACGATACGAGCAGCAACACCCTTGTCGGCGAGTCCGACGAAAAGGGTATAGTGGACGTAAGAGAGGCCCTCGCGAGTAAAGACAGCGTTACCGTTCAGGCGAAGGGTGGGGATAAGATTCTCTCCGGGACTCTGACAGTGACGGTCAGTTCCATGGTGCAGAGCGCGGATGGCAAGCCCATGAAGGTTTGGCGCAACGCTTCAAACGGCGCGGACAGCGTCAACGTCAGTTGGCTCTCAAGTCCCGAAAAAGCACAAGAAAAAGCATATCTGCAAATCGCCGACAGCGAGGCTGGCGTTGAGAGTGCGCAACCGATCGAGGGCACTTGCCAACTGACGGCCTACTACGGCGGCGCGGTCTATGTCTGCGGCGCTGTGACTGACGGCCTCAAGTCCGGTACCACCTACTACTACCGGGTGGGAGACGGTGAAAACTGGTCCGAGATCAAGAGCTTCACCACCGGCTATGAGAACACTGGAACAAAAATGCTCGTCTTCGGCGACCTCCAGGAGCAAAACAATACCACATTATCCGGCATTTTGAAGCACGTTGATGCGAATGTCGGGTATGACCTGACGATCCAAACCGGCGACCTGGTTGACGACGGAGGAAACTATACATATTGGAGCAACACGCTTGATATGTTCTCCGACCTCAACACACCGCGTCTGTTTGCTCTGGGCAACCACGAGAAGATGACGACCATTGATGCGTCCACTACTCTGTATAATCAGACAGACGATTGCTACTCCGTGCGGTACGGGAACGTCTATATCGCCACGATCCCCTATGGCGGCGGTGAGCGCGGCCTGTCCGGGGCTCTGGATTGGCTCAAAGAAGATGTTAAGAAGGCCGAGAACGAAAACGCGACCTGGAAGATTCTGGTCACCCATCAACCCGCGTATTACACCAACGTCGCGGGCGGCGGCGACAGCCCGCACCAGCTTATTCCCCCCGCCGTGGAGGAGGCCGGGATCGACATTGTCCTCTCCGGTCACGACCACTCCTACGCGCGGACAGCGCCCCTGAAGGGCGGACAGGTGGACCGGGAGAACGGCATCACCTACTTCATCTGCGGCGCTGTGGGCGAGAAGGGCTATCAGGCCACCGACAACCCGGAGTTCCACTTCGAGAAGCTCGTGGACGGCAAGAATTTCAACTCGGTGTACCTGACCCTCACCACCACCGACACGGAACTGACGGTGACCGCCTATGACTTCACGCCCGCCAAGGACGGGGAGACGGGACCGGCCGCCAACCAAATCGACACCTTCACCAAGACCAAGGCGCCCACGGGCGAGCACACCGAGCACGACTTCGTCTGGGACGGCGCCAACCGCCTCAACTGCGCCTGCGGGTACAGCATGAGCGCCCTCAACTTCTCCGGCCCCGTCAAGTACGAGACGGACGGCAAGAGCGGCCGGGTTTGCCTCCTCAATGGCATCTTGCAGAAGGGCGAGAACAGCAACGGCGTGGTCGCCTTTGGCGAGGAGCTCTATCACGTCGGCGAGAAAGGCTTTATCCACGACTGCGAGACGGTGGTCACCGCCACCTGCAACACGGACGGGTTCCTGGGCGTGTGGTGTAAGGAAGAGAACAAATTCTATCAGTACTCAACGAAGCGCCGTCTGGGACACGAGTACGACGAGAACCATGTCTGCACGCGGGAATACTTTGACATCGGCGTCTGGGGCTACCGTGTCTGCGGATACGTCGGCAAGGACATCGCCACCCTGCCGCTGAAGCTGTCCTACAAGTATGGCTTCTACACCGGCGAGGCCAAGCGTCCGTATATCACCATCACCAACACGCGGCCCGACGGCACCATCTACGAGCTGCTCAACCAGTCCACCTACGGCGACTACACGGCCTACTATGACAATGACATCATAAAGATCGGCCACCACACCATAAGGATAGAAGCCTATAAGGACGGGGACTGCTACGGCAGCCGCGTGGAGACCTACGACATCGTGCCCAACAACGTGAAAACGATCCAGGCAAAGAAAGTCACCAAAAACAGTGTGACGCTGTACTGGGAGGCGTCCGGCAAGGAGAAAACGGGCGGCTACACCGTGGAGTACATCGTCTATCAGCAGGAGGGCAGCGCGTGGAAGCGCCTCGGTGTCATCTCCGATACCGAGTACACCGTCACCGGTCTGGACGCGGGCAGCTACAACTTCCGCATCCGTCCCTTTGTGACGGTGGACGGCGAGGACTTCCACTCCACCCAGAATTCCGACACCCTGACCGTAGAGGTGACGGGCGGCGCGGACTTCGAGGAGGGTGCCGTCATCACGCGGACCTACGGCGACGGGCCGTTCACCAACGCCTATACGGGTGGCGGCACGGTCACTTATGCCAGCTCCAACGAGGAAGTTGCCTCTGTTGAGAAGACCACTGGTGAGGTCACCGTCCACCACGCGGGCCAGACGATCATCACCGCCACGGTGGACAATAACGCGGCAGCGCAGTACCGCCTGAACGTGGACCCGAAGCCGGTGACGGTGGAGTGGTCCGGCGAGGAAACTCGCGTCTATGACGGGAAAGAGTCCGAAATCACCGCCACGGTCAAGGCGGAGGATCTTGTCGACGGCGACACCGCCGAAGTTGAGATAACGGGCGGCGAAGAAAAGGATGTCAACGGCGAGATCGACCCCGATACGCAAAAGCCGAAGAAGTACACCGCCGAGGTGGAAAAGATAACGAACACCCAGGGCGGGGAAGAGACGTTCTCCGACTACAAGGCCAAAGCGGAATGCGCTCAATTCATCTATGAGATCACACCCGCGACGCTGGAAGTCGAGTGGAGCAACGACACGCTTATATACAGCGGGAAGAATCAGGCGCCCACAGCCAAGCCGAGGGATCCCATCGGGGACGACCAGGTGCAGCTCAGCGTGCGCGGGAACTCGGAACCCGGCACCTATGTGGCGACGGCTGTGAGCATCACCCCCAACTATGTGGTCGGCAAAGATAGCGCGACCTGCCGGTACTCCATCGTGATGCCCACGCTTACCGTTATAGCCACGGGCGAGAGCGAAGTGACATACGGGTTTAACGGTACCGAGATCGTGCTCTACGGCATGGTGGAAAACGAGAACAGCAACATCACCGTTCGCGGTCCCGGCTCAAACCAGATCCAGGTGCGCCCCAATTTGGAAGAGGCGGGTACACTCTACATCGAGGGCGTACCCTATACCGTGAACACCTTGAAGCTCACGCCCCGGCCGACTGATGTTGAGCTGAAGGCCGACGTTCCCCAAACATCCGTCGGAGAAGGGGTCGCTGAGGAAACTGAGGAAGAGGTAACCAACGCACTTAAGAACTCCAGCGCCGAGAATCTGATCGCCGCAGTCGCCGGGTCCGCCGACGAACTGGCCAAAACAGCCGACACGGAGCCATCGAGCGGAAATGATGTCACCGTCACGGTCTCCATGTACATGAAAGCGGTCGGCTATGAGACGGCTGACGGGCAGCAGTCCTACACTGTGGAGCTGCACCCGCAATACATCACGACGGTCGATGGCGTTGAAAGCACGGCTCAGCCCGTCCCGAACGAGCAGATCTCCGCGCCCGTCAAGGTGACGCTGGTCGTTCCGAGCGGAATGGAGCTGAATGAGAAGACCACCTACATCCGCCACAAGCTTGACGACGGCAATGTCAAGTACATCAAGCCCTCTGTGAGCATTACCGAAAAAACTGTCACCTTCGAGACCGCGCGCTTCTCTGAGTTCACCGTCTGCAACGACAAGCGGAGCCTTACCGTCAATTTCAACGACAGTGAGAAAGATATGACCACCACCAAGGTCTTCGGTCCCGCCGACATCGGCAAGCCGCTGACCAGCAGCACGGACAAGTGGCTCATCAACGGCTCGGTCTACACCGAGTTGACCGAGGAGCTGCTGGATGGCTACAACGGCCAAGAGATGAAGGCGACGCCGTACACCGCGCCCAGCGCGGGGGCCAGCGTCACTGTGAACAGAGCGAGCGCTGTCAACGGGTCCTTTACGGTGTCCAACAGGAGCGCCAGGCCCGGCAAGACCGTGACGGTCACGCCCAAGGCCAACCGGGGCTATGAGGTGGATACGGTCGCCGTCACCGACAGGAACGGCAAGGAGATCGGCGTCACCGCCAACGCCGACGGCACCTACAGCTTTGTGATGCCCGAGAGGAGCGCCCTGCCCGTCACCGTGGCCGTCACCTTCCGGTGCGACGGCGGCGCGGACTGCCTCAGCAAGGGCTTCGCCGACGTGGACCAGAGTATGTGGTATCACAAGGGCGTGGATTTCGCCATTGAGAACAAGCTGATGGGCGGCAAGGCCGACGGCGTGTTCGATCCCGGCGGGATCACCACCCGCGCGGAGATGGTGACCATCCTGTACCGTCTGGAGGGCGAACCGGCTGTGACGAAGGACGTCAAGTTTGAGGACGTTCCCGCCGGTCAGTGGTACTCCGACGCCGTCAACTGGGCCGCCGCCAACAAGATCGTGGATGGCTGCGGCGACGGCAGGTTCGCTCCGGGCGACACCATTACCCGCGAGCAGATGGCCGTGATGCTGTACCGCTACGCCGACTACAAGGGCCGTGACATGACGGGCCTTGCCGGCCTGACCGGCTATACCGACGCCGACACGGCCAGCGACTGGGCAGTTACCGCTGTGCGGTGGGCCGTTGCCCAGGGCATCATCGAGGGTACCGGCAAGACCACCCTCAACCCCTCCGGCAATTCCACCCGCGCGGAAGCCGCCACCATCCTCATGCGCTTCTGCGAAAAGGCGGTTAAGTAACCTGTTTCCGCCTCTACATCGAAGGGCGGGGCTTCGGCCCCGCCCTTCTCCGCGTTCCCTGGAACGGCGCGCATTTTGGCCAGTGTTTTTGGAAAAAAGGGGTACGGCGTGACCGAAGTCGCGCCGTACCCCTTGAAAACATTGGTTACGGTTTTATACTAATGTTCAATTAAAAGAAGACACCGAGCGGCGAGGATTTTTCGTGTCAAGCGAGGAAGGCGGCGCCGGGAATACTGTATGTATTTCCAAGCCGTATGACGAAGCTTGACGCGAAAAAGACCGTCGTAAATGTCTTGTTTTGATTGAATATTAGTATCATACTATAGCAATCCAATTAAATCTTATAATAGGGATCCAGATACTCCCGCGTGTTCCGGCACATCTCCGCGAAGAGGGTTTGGGCGTCGCTCAGGGCGAGGATGGAGCAGAGGGGCTGGTTTACGAAGGCGGCGAAGAGCTTTTCCAGGTCCCGCTCCAGGGTGCCCTCGCAGGTGAGGTCAATGTTGTCCGAGCACCGGCGGACAAGCGTCAGAGCGCCCAGGGGCAGGGGGGAGGCGGCGACGGGGGAGACTGTGTCGTGGGTAAAGACGCAGTTGGTCTCCACCACCGACCCCAGGGGGATCCCCGGCATCTGGCCCCGGTTGGGGAGGTTGACGTTGGTGACCACCGTCTCCAGACCCGCGAGACCCCGGAGAATGCGGACCAACTCCTCGCCGGAGGGGGCCAGGGGAACCTCCATGCGGCCCTCCGCCATGGCGACGGAGTCCTCGATCTGCTTTTTCTGGCGTGCCTCCCGGAAGTCCACGGTGGTCAGGGCGAACTTCCAGCTCCGCACCGTCTCCGGGTCCCTCAGATACCAGGTGTTGTTGACAAATTCCGCCAGGTGCCGGTCCCCCGCCGCGCCGAGAGCGCCGTACCGCTTCCACAGGTCCATCTTCACCCGGTTGGCGTAGGAGAAGGTGTCGGTGAGGTAGGCATCCGTGGGGCCCCGCTGATTGAAGCCCTCCTCAAAATGGCGCTCCACGAACTGAGGCAGCAGGGCCATGAGGTCGATATTTTTGTACTTCGCCCCGGTGATCCATGTGAAGTGGTTGACGCCGGACACATCGGTCCAGATGTCCCGGCGGGTGGTGTCGATGCCCGCGGCCTCCTTGAGGACGGCGCACAGCAGGTCCTGGGTGTGGAACACCTCGTGGCAGCAGCCGAAGGCTTTTATCTCCGGGAACACCTGGTAGAGCGTCTTGACGCAGGCGCTCAGGGGGTTGGTGAGGTTCAGGACCCACGCCCGGGGGCAGTACTCCCGGATGGCCCGGGCGAAGCCCTCATAGATGGGGTTTGTCCGCATGGAGCGCAGAACGCCGCCGGGTCCGGCGGTGTCGCCCACGGACTGGTAGACGCCGTATTTCTCCGGCGCGTGGACGTCGGAGCGCATTTCCCGGAAGGTGCCGGGGAGGATGGACATCAGCACAAAGTCCGCGCCGGTCAGCGCCTCGCCGATGGTCTCCGGGACGGTGTAGGTGAATTTGGACCGGGCGCCAGGCTTTGCGTGGATACGCTCACCGATCTTCTGGTTCCGCCTGGCGGCGGGCAGGTCGATGTCGTAGAGGGCCACCTCGCCGGTGAAGTCCGGGTCCAGGGCCAGGTCCTGCATGAAGGAGCGGGCCCAAAGCTTGGAGCCGCCGCCGATGTAGGCGATCTTGATGGGTGTCATAGTATGCCTCCTGTTGGATTGATTCATAATACAAAATAATGTGATTTACTTCACGCTCTTGGCAAACTCCCGGGGGGTGACGCCGTATTCCGCCTTGAAGGCCCGGTAGAAGCCGGTGTAGTCGCCGAAGCCGCACTCTGTCCAAACGTGGCTGGGCTTGACGCCCTGGGCCATCAGGGAGCGGGCGATCTGGAGGCGCTTTTTCATGATGTACCGATGGACGCTGGTGCCCACCAGGCGGTTGAACTCGTGGCTCAGGTGGTATTTGCTGACGTAGAAGTGCTCCGCCAGATCCTCCAAAGACAGGCTCTCCCCATAGTGTGCGGAGATGTACTCCACCACCTCGCTGACCACTTGGCTTCCCCGGGTCACGTCCTCCGCCGGGGCGGTCTCCCGCTGGGCGATGCGGTTGATCTCCACCAGGAGGAGCGTCAGCAGGCACTCGGGCATGATCTCGTCCCCGAAGCCCCGGCCGCTCATCTCGCCGTACATCTTGTCCACGATCTCATAGATGCGCCGCTGGTCCTCCGGGGTCATGTGGAGCTGGTTCCGGTAGCGGGGGCAGGAGGGGTCCAGGCAGAGCATCAGGTCCGTCCGGCTGGTGGAAAGCCGCCGGATGGCCTTGGGGTCCACCCAGAGGACGTACCGCTCGTACACCTCCCGTTCCGGGCGGATGTGGACCTGGTGGAGCTCCCGGGGGGAGATCAGCAGGATGTCCCCGGGCTCGACCTTGTAAAGCTTGCTCTCGACGGTGTAGGTCACGTCGCCGGTGATGAGGAAAAATATCTCAAAAAAGTCGTGGTGGTGGAGCTCCACCTTCTTGAGGTAGCTGTCGCGCTTATACTGGAGCTCAAAATCGGGCCGTTTCATGATCTGTCGGGTATCAAAGGGCGCGGGCACGTTTGGCATGGACGGTTCCCCCTCTCCCGCCGCGCCGGGCGGTGTGATAGTCTTCTGATCTCATCATAAGGCCAACCGGTCCGATTGTCAATGAAAAACGGCGCAACTTTCGCAATGTTATCCCGCAAATTATGATATTACGCTGAAATTGACAGCTGATATAATTATTTACAGGATTTTTAAAAAAATTGTGGAAATACTTGTGCAGTTCTGCTATAATTAAAAAGAGCGTCGCATACGGTTTCGGCAATCAATATAAAATCTATTTTTTCAGGAGGAGAGCAAAATGGAACTTTTAAACTACGGCACCCTGCAAAAATCCGGCTATGACGGCTACATCCTGAAGGAGGCACCGGAAAAGGTCATGCAGTTCGGCGAAGGCAACTTCCTCAGGGCCTTTGTCAACTACTGGTTCGACGTCTCCAACGAGAAGGTCGGCTGGAACGGCAAGTGCGTGCTGATCCAACCCATCGCCACGGGCCTCACCAAGCTCATGAACGCCCAGGAGGGGCTGTACACCCTCTACCTCCGGGGCAACGAGGGCGGACAGAAGATCGACCGCAAGCGCGTCATCTCCTCCGTGTCCCGCTGCCTGAACCCCTACGAGAAGGAGGGGTTCGACGCCATGATGGAGCTGGCGGTCTCCCCCGACCTTGAATACGTGGTGTCCAACACCACCGAGGCCGGTATCGTCTACGACCCGGCCTGTGAGCTTTCCGACGAGCCCTGCTCCTCCTTCCCCGGGAAGCTGACCCAAGTGCTCTACAAGCGCTGGCAGGCCCAGGGGAGCGGCCTTGTGATCCTCTCCTGCGAGCTTATCGACAACAACGGCAAGGAGCTCTTGAAGTGCGTCAACCGGTACATCGACCAGTGGGGGCTGGAGGAGGGCTTCAAAGCCTATGTGAACAGCGACTGCACCTTCTGCTCCACCCTCGTGGACCGCATCGTCCCGGGCCGCATCCGCGACGCCGCCGAGGTGGCGAG
>CANQKZ010000076.1 GCA_947624585.1 uncultured Oscillospiraceae bacterium
ACCACGTCGTCGATCTCCAGACTTTCTTCAAAAAACTCTGGAAATCTTCCCTGCGATGAGCTATAATGTGTGTCGGTGTGGTTTGTTTTCATAAAATGATTATACCAAAAAAAGAAGAGAGTTGCCAGGGAATCCTTGGTAACTCTCTTCCTTTTTTACGGGACTTTTTTCACAGCCCCTTATGAGGTTCAGTTGTGAGCTTCGCTCAGGCGGTCATTACTCCTGGGAGTACATAGCGACCAGCCTGTTGAGGTGATCCCAGCGGTCCATGGCGGCCTGCTCGTTCTTGGCGAAGAGGACCTTGGCGCGCTCGGGGAAGGAGCGGGTCAGGGCGCTGTAGCGGGCCTCGTTCAGGAGGAACTCCTGGTAGCCTCCGGCGGGGGCCTTGGAATCCAGGACGAACTTCTTGCCGGTCTCGGCGGCCGGGTTGAAGCGGAACAGGTTCCAATAGCCGCAGTCCACGGCCTTCTTCATTTCCTTCTGGCAGTTGACCATGCCGCCCTTGATGGAGTGCATCTCGCAGGGGGCGTAGCCGATGATGAGGGACGGGCCGTTGTAGGCCTCGGCCTCGGCGATGGCCTTCAGGGTCTGGGCGGGGTTGGCGCCCATGGCCACCTGGGCCACGTAGATGTAGCCGTAGGACATGGCGATCTCGGCGAGGCTCTTCTTCTTGATCTCCTTGCCGGCCGCGGCGAACTGCGCCACCTGGCCGATGTTGGAGGCCTTGGATGCCTGGCCGCCGGTGTTGGAATAGACCTCGGTGTCGAAGACGAAGACGTTGACGTTGTTGCCGGAGGCAAGCACATGGTCCACGCCGCCGAAGCCGATGTCGTAGGCCCATCCGTCGCCGCCGAAGATCCACACGGACTTCTTGGACAGGTAAGCCTTGTTCTCCAGGATCTCCCGGGCCAGCTTGCAGGCGTCGCACTGGCAGCCGTCGCAGATGCCGTCCTCAAGGGCGGCCACAAAGGCGTCGGTGGCGGCCTTGTTGGCCTCGCCGTCGTTCATGGTCTCCAGGTACTTAGCGCCGGTCTCCTTGATCTCGGCGGTCGCCCACTCCACAGCCAGAAGGGCCTTGACCTTCTCGGCGGTGCGGGTGCGGATGGCGTTCTGGCCCAGATACATACCGAGGCCGTGCTCCGCGTTGTCCTCGAAGAGGGAGTTTGCCCAAGCGGGGCCGTGGCCCTGGGCGTTGACGGTGTAGGGGGAGGTGGCGGCCGGTCCGCCCCAGATGGAGGAACAGCCGGTGGCGTTGGAGATGTACATCCGATCGCCGAAGAGCTGGGTCACAAGACGGGCATAGCTGGTCTCGGCGCAGCCCGCACAAGAGCCGGAGAACTCCAGGAGCGGCTTGCGGAACTGGGAGCCCTTGACGGTGTTGTCCACCATGTCGGGCTTGTCGGCGACCTTGGCAACGCAGTAGTCGAAGGTCTCCTGCTCGGGAAGCTGGCCCTCCTGGGGAACCATGGTGAGAGCGCCGGTGGGGCACTGGCCGATGCAGACGCCGCAGCCCATGCAGTCCAGAGGAGAAACGGCCATGGTGTACTTGTAGATGCCCTTGCCCTTTCCGGCCTTCACGGGCACGGCGCGGAGGGTGGCGGGAGCCGCCGCGACCTCCTCCTCGGTGAGGGCGTAGGGACGGATGGTGGCGTGGGGGCAGACAAAAGCGCAGTTGTTGCACTGTACGCACTTTGTCTCATCCCAGTGGGGAACGGTGACGGCGACGCCGCGCTTCTCATAGGCGGAAGCGCCCTGCTCGAACTGGCCGTCCACATGGTCCACGAAGGCGCTGACGGGGAGGCTGTCGCCGTCCATGCGGCCCACGGGCTCCATGATGTTGACGACCTGCTTTACGACGGCCTCGCGGCCCTCGTGCTTCATCTCGGCGGGCTCATCCTGCGCGTCGGCCCAGTCGGCGGGAACGTCGATCTTCACGAAGGCGGTGGCGCCGGCGTCGATGGCCTTGTGGTTGTTTGCCACGATGTCCATGCCCTTCTTGGAGTAGGACTTGGTGGCGGCGTCCTTCATGTGCTGGATGGCCTCCTCCTGAGGCATGACCTTGGCCAGCGTGAAGAAGGCGGACTGGAGGATGGTGTTGGTGCGCTTGCCCATGCCCACCTGAATGGCGAGATCGATGGCGTTGATGGTGTAGACCTGGACGCCGTTTTTGGCGATGTACCTCTTGGAGGCCGCGTCAAGGTGATGGCTCAACTCCTCGGGGGTCCACTGGCAGTTGATAAGGAAGGTCCCGCCGGGCTTCACGTCCCTGACGATGGGGAAGCCCTTGGTGATGTAGCTGGGGTTGTGGCAGGCCACGAAGTCGGCCTTGTTGATGTAGTAGGGGCTCTTGATGGGCTTGTCGCCGAAGCGCAGATGGCTGATGGTGACGCCGCCGGTCTTCTTGGAGTCATACTGGAAATACGCCTGGACGTACTTGTCGGTGTAGTCGCCGATGATCTTGATGGAGTTCTTGTTGGCGCCCACGGTGCCGTCTCCGCCGAGACCCCAGAACTTGCACTCGATGGTGCCCTCCGCCGCCGTGTTGGGGGCGGGCTTCTCCTCCAGGGACATATTGGTCACATCGTCCACGATGCCGATGGTGAACTGGCGCTTGGGCTCGTCCTTGGCAAGCTCATCGTATACGGCGAAGACGCTGGACGGAGGCGTGTCCTTGGAACCCAGGCCGTAACGTCCGCCGGTGACCACGATGTCGTTGCGTCCGGCGGCGGCGAGGGCGGTGACCACGTCCAGATACAGGGGCTCGCCCAGGGAGCCGGGCTCCTTGGTGCGGTCCAGAACGGCCAGCTTCTTGCAGCTGGCGGGGATGGCTGCCACGAACTTGTCGGCGGCGAAGGGCCTGTAGAGGCGGACCTTGATGATGCCGACCTTCTCGCCGTGGGCGTTCATGTAGTCGATGACCTCGTCGGTCACGTCGCAGATGGAGCCCATGGCCACGATGACCCGGTCCGCGTCGGGAGCGCCGTAGTAGTTGAAGAGCTTGTAGTCGGTGCCCAGCTTTTCGTTGATCTTGTCCATGTACTCCTCGACCACGGCGGGCAGGGCCTCGTAGTACTTGTTGCACGCCTCACGGTGCTGGAAGAAGATGTCGCCGTTCTCGTGGGAGCCGCGCATATTGGGATGCTCGGGGTTCAGCGCGTGGGCACGGAACGCCTCCACGGCGTCCATATCCACCATTTCCGCAAGGTCGTCGTAGTCCCAGACGGCGATCTTCTGGATCTCGTGGGAGGTGCGGAAGCCGTCGAAGAAGTTGATGAAGGGGACGCGTCCCTTGATGGCGGCCAGATGCGCCACGGGAGCCAGGTCCATGACCTCCTGGACAGAGCCCTCGGCCAGCATGGCAAAGCCGGTCTGACGGCAGGCCATCACGTCGGAGTGGTCGCCGAAGATGTTCAGGGCGTGGGAGGCGACGGTACGGGCGGACACATGGAAGACGCAGGGCAGGAGCTCACCGGCGATCTTGTACATATTGGGGATCATCAGAAGCAGGCCCTGGGAGGCGGTGTATGTAGTGGTCAGGGCGCCGGCCGCCAATGAGCCGTGCACCGTGCCGGAGGCGCCTGCCTCGGACTGCATCTCGATCACCTTGACGGTGGTCCCGAAGATATTCTTCTGTCCCGCGGCGGCCCACTGATCCACGTAGTCTGCCATGGGGCTGGACGGCGTGATCGGGTAGATGCCCGCAACCTCGGTAAATGCGTAGGATACCCACGCGGCCGCGTTGTTGCCGTCCATGGACTTGAATTTTCTCGCCATGTTCTTCTCTCCTTATATAAAAATTTTTTTAAAAACAACAAGGCTGATGAGCATAATGCCTCATCCTTGTGAATTTTATCACGTTTAGTCTTCAATGTAAATAGAAATTTGCGTTTTTAAAGAGCATTTTTAGGAGCTTTCACAAACCCGTTTATCCGGACGGCGCGAAAGTAATATTAATCAGAAAACTGCCTGAATCCTTTTGACAAACGTATATCTAAACGTTATAATGCGAATATATAATATGCAGCGAACTATCCCGGTGTCACAGCGGATCGTCCCGCAGACCGTACATATAGTCCATGATCTTCTGATACACCGGGTCGCTCTGCTCTATGGGGCAGGGCTGCCAGTTGTTGCGGGAGCCCGTGTAGACGTAGCAGGGGATCAGCTTATCCTCAAAGGTGAAGCCGTCGGACCCCACGGTGACGGTACACTGGTAGATGGCGGAGCGGTTCTGGGGGTAGTTGTTGCCGCCGAAGCAGAAGTTCCCGAGGCAGTAGACGATGGTGGCGCCCTTGTATACCTCGATGGGCTGGAGCCGGTGAGCGTGGGTCCCCACGATGAGATCCGCCCCCCTGTCGATGAGGTTGTGGAAAGCCCTGGTCCGCCACGCCTCCACGGTGAAGACGTTCTCCGCGCCGCCGTGGGGGTAGATCACCTGAAAGTCGGAGTTCCGGACCATCTCCTCCAGGATGGGGTACAGGTTCTTCTCCGCGCCGCCGGACCAAAGCTGACAGGCCAGGATGGAGACGGTGATGCCGTTTTTCTCCACGTACACGGGGATGTTCTCCTGCCCCACCGTCAGGTTTTCCGCCGCCAGGGCGGCTACGGTGTCCCTCTGCCCCTCGGCGCCGTAGTCGTTCATGTGGTTGTTGGCAAAGCAGGCCACCTCCACCGAGGAGGAGGAGAAGATCTTGGCGTTGGCGGCGGGTCCCTTGAACCAGTATGCCCGGCCGTCCCCCTTGTTTCGCCTTGTCAGGTCCCGGTCCGAGAGGACCGTCTCGCAGTTGACCACAGTGATGTCGTCCTCCGAAAAGATGGGCGCGGCATTCTCCAGAAAGTAGCTGTAGTCGTGGTTCGTGGTGTACCAGTTGAGGCTGTTTGTCTTGAAGGAGCCCTGGTCGGTGGCGATGGTGCAGTCCCCCACGAAGGTAAGGGTCACGCTCTTCTGCTCCGGCACCGTCATCAGCGGCCCGGGGACTGTCCTGAAAAACATCAGCAGAGCCAGCAGGAAACGAAAAAAGCTCACGATTTTCACCTCTTCCATACAGTATACCAAATAAATCGTCTCAAGGCAAGAATTTCTGCAAAAAAGAATGACATTTGCGGAAAGAGGGTGTATAATAAGGTTTCAGAAAAAGACAGGGGGGCGTCGGGATTGTTCAAAGAGGAGTTTGAGGCCGTCGCGTCTGCGGCGGCGGGGAAGATCGCGTTCATGCGCAGGTCGGCCTCGGGGTATCTGGCCGCCGGGATGCTGGCGGGGATGTTCGTGGCTTTCGGGGGCTTCGTGTCCGCCGCCATCGGGGGCGTTCTCCAGGCGGCGGGGAGCCCCTGGACGAAGCTGGTGACCGCCTTCACCTTCGCCTCGGCGCTGAGCCTGGTGATCATGGCGGGGAGCGAGCTCTTCACCGGCAGCAACATGGTCATGGCCGCCGGGGTGCTGGCGGGGAAGGTCAAGGCGGTGGACGCCATGAAGCTGTGGCTCTTCTGCTGGCTGGCCAATTACGCCGGAAGCTGGCTGGCCGCCGCCCTCTACAGGGCCACGGGCCTTGTGACCGGCACGACGGCGGTGTACATAGCCTCCGCGGCCCAGACGAAGCTCTCCCTCACCATGGGGCAGATGTTCGTCCGGGGGATCCTGTGCAATATGCTGGTGTGTCTGGCCGTCTGGTGCGGCTTCAAGCTGAAGAGCGAGTCCGGGAAGCTCATTATGATCTTCTGGTGCATCCTCATCTTCATGGTCTGCGGCTTTGAACACTCGGTGGCCAATATGTCCACCCTGGCGCTGGCTCTCATGAACGGGGACGCCTCCTTCTGGCCCTATGTGGTCAACGTGGGGCTCGTCACCTTGGGAAATATATGCGGCGGGGCGCTGTTTGTTGCCCTGCCCTACTGGCTGTGCGCGAAAAAATAGAGTGTTTTATCCTCTTTTTCGGTTTGTTTGACGTGATTTTTGTACTTTTCGGGAAAGGACAATGCTATGGTACATCAGGTGCGATCCTTCGGCGTCTCGGGCATCGACGGGGTGGACGTGTCGGTGGAGTGCGACATCTCCAACGGCCTCGCCAGATTTGAGATCGGCGGGCTGCCCGACACGGCGGTGAAGGAGTCCCGGGAGCGGGTGCCCTCGGCGGTGAAGAGCTGCGGCTTCAAATTCCCTAACGCCCGGGTCAACGTGAACCTGGCCCCGGCCCACATGAAGAAATCCGGGTCCATGTACGACCTGCCCATCATGCTCAGCGTCCTCATATCCTCCGGCGCCATCCACCCCACCTCCCCGGCCACGGCCTTCGTGGGGGAGCTGGCGCTGTCGGGGGAGGTGCGCCCAGTCTCCGGCGTGCTGAGCATGGCCATGCGGGCCGCCCGTTGCGGCGTCCGGGAGCTGTACGTCCCGGCCGAGAACGCGGAGGAGGCCAGCTTCGCCGGGGGCGTCACCGTCTTCGGGGTGCGCCACGCCCTGGAGCTCATCGACCACCTGGAGGGCCGCAAGCCCATCCCATCGGCGCCGAAGCCCCAGATCCTCCCCCGCCCCGACTACGAGGTGGACTTCTCCGAGGTCAAGGGCCAGGAGAACGTGAAGCGGGCGCTGGAGGTGGCCGCCGCCGGGGGACACAACATCCTGCTCATCGGCCCTCCCGGCGCGGGGAAATCCATGCTGGCAAAGCGTCTGCCCACCATCCTGCCGGATATGACGCGGCGGGAGCAATTGGAAACGACCGCCATCTACTCGGTGGCGGGCAAGACCGTGGGCAAGGAGCACATCATGGCCGAGCGGCCCTTCCGCTCCCCCCACCACACCATGTCCCACGCGGCTATGGCCGGGGGTGCCCAGCTCCAGCCGGGGGAGATCTCCCTGGCCCACAACGGGATCCTCTTCCTGGACGAGCTCCCGGAGTTCCACCGGGATGTGATCGAGGCGCTGCGCCAACCCATCGAGGACGGGCGGGTCACCATCTCCCGCTCCGCCGGGACGGCCACCTACCCCAGCCGGTTCATGCTGGTGTGCGCCATGAATCCCTGCAAGTGCGGCTGGTTCGGTCACCCCTCGGGGCGGTGTACCTGCTCGCCCCAGAGCGTCCAGAACTACCGGGCCAAGGTGTCCGGGCCGCTGTTGGACCGCATCGATATGCACATCGAGGTCCCGGCGTTGGAGTTCGACGACCTGCGGGCGCGGGAGGCGGCGGAGCCCAGCGCCGCCATCCGGGAGCGGGTCAACAGGGCCCGGAAGGTCCAGCAGGAGCGGTATGCCAGGGGGCGTGTGAGCTGCAACTCCCAGATGGGGCCGGATGAGATACGTGAGTTTTGCGACCTGGACGGCGCCGGGGAGAAGCTCATGAAGAACGCTTTTGACCGGCTGGGTCTTACGGCCCGGAGCCACGACCGTATTTTGCGTGTGGCGAGGACGATCGCCGATCTTGCCGGGAGCGAGGCGATTCAGCCCGCGCATCTGGCGGAGGCGATACAGTATCGGGCGTATGATTTTCAGGTGGGTAAATAACGGTTGTTCGCGATGCCCCTGCTGGAGGGGCTTTTATCGGATGCCGTCCGAAGGGACGGGGAGTTCCCGGCGGAACCGCCGGGGGGCCTTCTTTTCTCTCTTTTGTTCCGCGCGCGCCAAAGCGTGCCGCACAAAAGAGAGAAAAGAAGCAAAAGAGAGAAAATGCGGTTTTTGGCCCGGTGGAAGTCCGGGGTGAGCGCTTCGTAACGCGGGTCGGCTTCCGCGTCCCGTTTCGGTACGCCTGGGTGGAACCATATCCGCGCGGGCCGTAGTCGAATTGGTCCTGCATCACTTTCGCTTGGCCGCTTACGCTGGCGGTAGTTGTGGGCTGGGCGGCTCTGTTTGGGACCGCGCTGGGCGGGCGGTGGTTTGGAGAAATATTTGGAGTGGTAATAAATGGATTTAGACGGCTTGGGATGGACATTTGATACGGTGGCGGGGGCTTATGAGAAGCTTCGGCCCGGGTATCCGGAGGAGCTTTATGAGACGATATTTGATTATATTCCTCTCAACGGGTCCTGCCGCGCCGTAGAGGTAGGGATCGGCGGCGGGCAGGCGACGCTGCCGGTTTTACGGACCGGGTGCTCTGTGACTGCGGTTGAATATGGTACAGAATTTACCAAACTGTGTGGGGAAAAGTTCGGGGAATATCCGAATTTTACTGTTATAACGAACAAATTTGAAGATACGGTTTTTTCGGACGAATCGGTCGATCTTGTCTATTCCGCGTCGGCGTTCCATTGGATCCCGGAGAGTATCGGATACGCGAAGGTGTTCGCGATGCTGAAAAGCGGCGGGGCGTTTGCGCGGTTTGCCAATCACCCTTATCGGGACAAGGGCAATCCGGCTCTTTCCGAGGAAATGGACAGGATCTACGGCGAATACTATTATAAGTTCTATTGCCGGGAGCAGAAGCCTCTCGCGGAGTATACCGGGGAGCAGGCTCTTCAAAGGGCAAAAATCGCGGAAAAATACGGGTTTGAAGATATCAGATATGATTTGTTTTACCGAACGCGAACCTTTTCCGCAAGCGAATATTGCGCGTTGCTGGGAACATATTCCGACCACATCGCCATTGAGGAGCGCGTAAGGAGGGAATTTTTCTCAAAAATCGAGGACGCGATAAACAGGTACGGCGGTTCGATCACGGTATACGACACCGTCGATTTGCAGCTTGCGAGAAAACCTTAATCTCAAGTACAGGAGGCAGCCGGGTTAGGAAGCCATAAGTTAGAAGGGAAAAAATCTATGTTTCTGAACACGGACTTTTTGACAGATGATGAAATAAAACTGGTTTTGGAAAAAACAGTTGACGGGGATGTTGAAGGAAAACGGGTTCCCGCGTACCATTTTGCGATTTGTGACAGTAACGGAGTCAAAATGGGTGTTTGCGATTTGCGCATCGGTCATAACGAAAAATTGTATTACGGCGGGAATATAGGATATGCGATCGATGAGAAATACCGCGGCCGTCATTACGCGGGGAAGGCGTGCCTGCTTCTTTTTGAGTTAGCGAGGAAGCACCAACTGGGTTATGTGATCATTACGTGTAATCCGGATAACAATGCCTCCAGAAAAACGTGTGAATATGCCGGCGGCAGGCTCTTGGAGATCGCGGAACTGCCCGAAGACAACGAAATGCGTTTGGAGAGTGGAGAAACAAAAAAGTGCATATACCGGTTTGAATTGTAGAGAAAAACACCTCTCCGTTACTATGGCAGACTTTTCAAAACATTTTTACACAGGAGGCGGCTATGGCTGAGATCACATTTTGCGCATTCGACCCCGCGAGGGCGGAGGAGCTTTTGCCTTGGATGTTCGATATCCTGTCCGCGAACATGAACAAGATCGCCCCGACGGGGGAAGGAGACGAGGCGGACAGAAGAAAATGGATGTCCTATATGGCGTCGGAGATAGATGCAAGGCGAATCATACTGATGTACGCTGGCGGGGAGCTGGCCGGGTATTTCCAGTACAGCTTCGACGGCAAAGCCGTTCTGGTGGAGGAGATCGAGATCAAGCCGGAGTACCAGCGGACGATGCTGTTTTACCATTTTCTGAAATACGTCAAAAGCATCCTCCCGGAGGACACGGAGTATGTGGAGGGGTACATCAACGACAGCAACGTAAACTCCCAGCGCATCGCCCGAAAGTTAGGCATGAGTCCGCAGGGAGAAAAGCTGAACGGCCACACCCAGTTTTATCGGGGCAAAATAAAATCAAAATAATTTTCAAAATGAATTTGCCAAAGGCAAAGATATTTTGAAAAACCTTATTGATAAGAGCGACGTAACCCCCCAGACAACAGACACACCCCAAAACGGGCCCCACAACCCCCACCCACAAAGCGCGGCCCCAAACAGAGCCACCCAGCCCCCGTCCACCGCCAGCGTAAGCGGCCAAGCGAAGTTGATGCTGGAACCAATTCAGTCTACGGACCGCGCGGATATGGTTCCACCCAGGCGTACCGACACGGGACACGGGACGCGGAAGCCGACCCGCGTTACGAAGCGCCAACCCCGGACACCCGCCAGCCCCAACCGGCATTTTCTCTCTTTTGCTTCTTTTCTCTCTTTTGTGCAGTGGGCCAGCCGCCCAGGTCACAAAAGAGAGAAAAGAAGACCCCCCCGCAAGTCTGCCGGGATTCAGACAAAGGGCCTCGCGGCCCCGGAGCATACTTCAACAGTCATTATAATTAAAGGAGCAACCGATTTTGAACGACATTCTACTGCTGAAACAGGGCGAGATCGTCCTGAAGGGCCTGAACCGCAGGATCTTTGAAGACAAGCTCGTCTCCAACGTCCGCCGCCGGATGGCGCATTTAGGCAATTTCCGCATCTACGCCGCCCAGTCCACCGTCTACGTGGAACCCCTGGACGACACGGCCGACATGGACGCCGCCTTCGAGGCGGCAAAGCAGATCTTCGGCTTTGTGGCCGTGGTGCGGGCGGCGGCCTGCGAGAAGGACCCGGAGGCCATTTTCGAGACGGCGCGGACGTACCTTGCGGAGGACTTCGCCAGGGCCGGGAGCTTCAAGGTGGAGTCCAAGCGCTCCGACAAGTCCTACCCCCTCACCAGCATCCAGGTGAGCCAGGAGGTGGGCGGCCTTTTAGCGGATGCCTTCCCGGATGTGCCGGTGGACGTCCACCGGCCGGACCTTACGGTGAACGTGGAGATCCGGGAAAACGCCGCCTACGTCCACTCGGTGCCCACCCTGGGGGCCGGAGGGATGCCGGTGGGGTCCTGCGGGTCGGCGGTGTCCCTGCTGTCCGGGGGCATTGACAGCCCGGTTTCCACCTGGATGACCGCCAAGCGGGGGGTACACATCATCCCCATCCACTTCTTCTCCTTCCCCTACACCTCGGAGCTTGCAAAGCAGAAGGTCATCGACCTTGCGAAAATATTGGCGCCCTGGTGCGGGCGGATGACGCTGGAGATTGTGCCCTTCACCCATATCCAGGAGGAGATCCGGGACAAGTGCCCGGAGGAGTACTTCACCGTCATCATGCGCCGGTTCATGACCCGCATCGCCGAGCGAATCGCCCGGATGAACAACTGCGGCGCCATCGTCACCGGCGAATCCCTGGGCCAGGTGGCCAGCCAGACCATGCAGGCCATGGCGGTGACCCAGGAGCCGGTGACGATCCCGGTGCTCAGGCCCTTAGTGTGCATGGACAAGCGGGAGATCATCGAGATCGCCCGGAGGATCGGCACCTTCGAGACAAGCATCCTCCCCTACGAGGACTGCTGCACCGTATTCACGCCCCGGCACCCTCGCACAAAGCCGCGCCTGGAGGAGGTGCTGGAGGCCGAGAGCGCCCTGGACGTGACGGGCCTTGTGGAGGAGGCCGTCCGGAACGCGGAGATGGTTCCGATCTCCAAATAATTTGTATTATAAAACAACTGATTTCTGAATAAAACTACAGGAAGGGGTATTTCATGATGGAAACGGGAAAATACCAGCTGGGGCTGGTGGAGAAGCTGAGCTTCGTGCGCTACGGCGGAACGGAGGACGAGCTGAAGGCGGCGCGCATTCTTCAGGAGGAGATCCGGGCCGCCGGGGGCGACAGCGAGCTCATGGACTTCCCTGTGGCGGCGTCGGACGTGGAGACCTGCTCCATGCATGTGACGGCGCCCTTTGAGCGGGAGGTCCGGTGCGTGCCGGCCTTCCGGTCCGGGTCCCTGCCGGAGGGCGGGGCGGACCTGAAATTCCTCTACGCGCCCCGGGGGGTGGAGGAGGACTACGCGGGGCTGGAGTCCCTGGAGGGGTACGCCGTCATGCTCAACGGCCTGAACTTTGACGCATACAGGCTGCTCTTTGAAAAGAAGGCCAGCGCCTTTATCATCTTCCAGGGCAAGTGGTACAACGACGACAGCCCTGAGGACCTGTACTCCCGGCTCATCCGGCCCAAGTACCAGGAGATCGGGCGGGTGCCCGGCTTCATGATCACCGGGCGCGAGGCCACGGAGCTGGTGAGGGACGGGGCGGAGACGCTCCATCTGGAGCTCCGGCAGGAGGACGTGGACCACACCTCCCGGGACGTGCTGGCGGTGGTGCCGGGGACGGAGAAGCCCCACGAGTCCGTCGTCCTCACTGCCCACTACGACTCCGTGCCCGTGGGGACCGGCTCCTGGGACAACGCCACCGGGGCGGCAACCATCATGGGGCTCTATCGGTATTTCGTCAAGCACCCGGCGAAGCGGACCCTCCGGTTCATCTGGTGCGGCAGCGAGGAGCAGGGGCTCCTGGGGTCCAAGGCGTGGATCGCCCGGCACGAGGATTTGATGCCGGAGGTGAAATTCTGCTTCAACTTCGATATGTGCGGCACGGTCCTGGGCCCCAACGAGATCTACGTCACCGGCGGGGACGACCTGATGGACTTCGCAAAGCAGTACGCGGGCGAGGTGGGCTGGTCGGCCAACTTCGTCCAGAAGGTCCACTCCTCCGACTCCGCCCCCTTCGCGGACCGGGGCGTCCCGGCCCTGGGGCTGACGAGAAGGTCCAACACGGCGGATATCCACGTACATACCGATCTGATGTTCCCCCTGTGCGCAAAATCCATGGGCGATATGTTCGTCTTCGCCTCCGGGATCGTCGGACGGGTGGCAAACTCCGTGTTCCTGCCTGTGAAGACGGGAATGCCGGACAGTATGAAGGAACAGCTTGATAAATATTTCCAGAGGGACAAAAAGGCGTAAAATTCCCTCTGACAGGAGGTTTTTTACTATGACACATACGGCTGAGATCATCTCCGTGGGGACCGAGCTCCTTTTGGGCAACATCGCCAACACGGACGCCCAGGACATCTCCCAGATGCTGTCGGAGCTGGGCATAAACGTCTACTACCACACGGTGGTGGGGGACAACCCGGAGCGGCTGAAGGCGGCGGTTGCCATTGCCAAAGGCCGGGCGGACATCATCATCACCACCGGCGGGCTGGGGCCCACCTGCGACGACCTGACCAAACAGACACTGGCGGAGGCATTCGGGAAGAAGCTCATCTTCGATGAGAAGGAGGCCCAGGAGATCCGGGACTACTTTGCCACACGGCTCCACAGCCATCAGATGACGGACAACAATTACCAGCAGGCGTATCTGCCGGAGGGGTGCGTCCCCTTCCACAACGACTGCGGCACGGCGCCCGGGTGCGCCTTTGAGGCGGAGGGCGTCCACGTGCTG
>CANQKZ010000077.1 GCA_947624585.1 uncultured Oscillospiraceae bacterium
TTTTTGAAAGGAACGAAATCGGAAAGCCCTTTCTCCGTGTCCTCATTCTCCGTCACGGCGATGTAGCGGATCTGCTTCTCCGGGAACACAAATTCGAGGTAGTAATCCATCATAACGTGTTCCCTGCCAAAACGTGAAAGGTCTTTCGTAGCAATACAATTCACCTTTCCTGCCTCAACATCGTCCATCATCCGCTGAAAATTCGGACGCTCGAAATTCGTACCGCTCCATCCATCGTCTGCCAATGTCAAGCATGGACTAATAGAATTTTGTAAATAATTTGTGAATCATGTCGAAGATAATACCGAATTGGAGAAGGACCGCCCGCAGATATTTCTTCCTGCCGAAGTAGGTTCTATTCCTTCATCAGCGCCATTGGCATCTCCTTAATGGACTGCGGCATGATACCACCAGCGCATACCACCTCGACAGAATGATCCTCCAGCCAGCGCAGATAAGCGCCTACGCTGGCCGTATCCCGCCCCAGGCGGGAGAGATTTGTTACCAGCAGGAGATCAGCTTCACCAGCGGCCACCGCATTGGAAACCTCAATAAGCCCTCTGCGGGAGAGGCTTACCCCGCTGGCCTGTTCAGCGGTAATCCCCGCGATTTCATAGCCCTGCTTTTCGGCATACGCTTCCAGGGCCGTCTGTTGAGCCGCCAGAGCAAAGGCATCAGGTCGTGCGACTCTGCAATAAATCCAAACCTTCTTGCGTTCTATTTTGGCTTTCTCCTTCCAACTCCAGTATCATTTTCGTGTATTCTTCCCGGTAGTTCCAGATGATTTCCAGCCGCCCACCAGGGTAGACATGGACCTCTCTTAAAATGTCCGATAGGATCTCCTGCGTGATTTCTTCAATCTCTGCCTCCGCATGGGGCCGGAATCGGGCAACAAACTGATTATCTAACTTCCCGTCCTCACTGATATTCTCCAGCTTCGCAACCCATTCGGCAAGCTGTTTAGAGGCGGTGTCCCGCTTTTGGATGACGGCAGCTTTAGCGGCAATATACTCTGCTTTGCTGATTTCCCCCAGTCCAAAAGATTCATAGAGGTCCTTGACCTGCTGATCCAGTTTACTGTAAGCCTCTCGCAATGCGGCAACATTTTTTCGCAGAGCGGCGGTATCTCTTTCTTTGCGCCGGTGACGTTCCTCCCAAATGCGGGCCATTTCCACCGCAGTCATAGCCTGGACATGAAGCCCATCCATAACGGCCTCCAGAATATCCGCTTCAGGTACTCGTTCGGTCGGGCAGGCGAAAGCGTCACTGACGCGGTTGGTACGGCAGTAATAAGTGGGGTGCTTTGCCTGCGAGCGTGTCATGGCGTAGCCGCACACGCCACACCGCACTTTACGACGCAGCACCAACTCGCCTAAATTGAGGCTGTCGCGCTCTTTGAACTCCCGCATGGCAAGTTGGGCCTTGTCAAATTCCTCTTGGGTCACAATGCCGTCATGGGTCCCCGGAGCGGTGATCCACTCCGATTTGCTGACCTTCACTGTATGATAATGTCCAATCTGATCCCGAATCCGTTTTCCATAGACGTTTGTGCCGATATACCGCTCATCACGCAAGATTTTGGCAACCAGCCCCGTTGTCCAAAAGTTTTCATTCTGAACGCTGGGCCAACTTGTCCTGGAACAGCCCGCCGCCCTCTTGTAAAGCATGGGTGTGAGAACAGCATCACTGTTCAGAGCCTTGGCGATCTGTTCAGATGGGTGCCCATTTCCCATCATCCGAAAGATACGGCGCACGATTTCCGCTGCCGGCGGGTCGATTAGAAGATGGTTCTTGTTTGCGGGGTCTTTCACAAAGCCATAATACCCACAATATTGTCATGAGCATAGCTATCATGGGCCTCATCTGTGTTGGAAAGGCTTATATATACCTCCTCTGCAAGGACTCCCAACTGTGCTGCGTGAGTTAAATAACGTGTCACAGCGGCTACGTCCTCATCGTCTGTACTATAGAAATAATACGATTGCGAATTGTATTCTTTTCCAAGAGCATCTAAGCAGAGTTTATCCACAGCATTAATCATATCAGAGTACCTCCGCAAACAGTTTGAATTATTATCGGTTCTGAATGATGTCTTATTTGTACTTCATATTTTGAACTGTAAGCGTGGATCGTTGATGTAGTATCCTTAACTATGTGAAACTCCCCGCTCCCACTTGGAGACCGCCCGGTCTGACACATGAAGCTTCTCCGCCAGCTCCAGCTGGGTCATCCCCCGCTCCAGCCGCAGATCCCGGATGAGTTTTCCTGTTTTTACGTTGTCCATTTCGATCCCTTCCTTTCGTTTTTCAACCTGAGTATACCACGAAAGGGGCAAAAAAGCGACAAACCGGAGGTTGAGTCGGCCCCTCTCGCCGCTTTATGAAAGAAACATCATTCACAAAGTTGACAAACGGTCCCGCGTGTGATAAAATAAACAAATCTGGGGTATACTCCCATTAAAACGGAAATTGGCGTCCTTCGGGCGCTTTATGATACACGGCAAATGAAAAACGTTCAGGGGAAGGAAGGTCCGCGGCGATTCAGGGCCAAAGATCCAAACCCTTGGGCTTGTTTGGGCTGTGTCTACATATTATTTTTTGTAAGGAGATCATTTTGTGTCACAAAAGGAAAAACTGAAAATCGTCGCCCTGGGCGGACTCAACGAGATCGGGAAAAATATGTACGTCTACGAGTACGGCCAGGACATCATGGTGGTGGACTGCGGCATCGGCTTCCCCGACGACGATATGTACGGCATCGACTCGGTGATCCCGGACATATCCTACCTTGTGAAGAACAAGAACCGGGTCCGGGGCATCGTCCTGACCCACGGCCACGAGGACCACATCG
This sequence comes from uncultured Oscillospiraceae bacterium, assembly GCA_947624585.1. GTDB lineage: Bacteria > Bacillota > Clostridia > Oscillospirales > Oscillospiraceae > RUG626. The sequence goes on from CANQKZ010000077.1 coordinate 2,851, forward strand.
GGGCCATGCCCTTCGTGATGGACGAGCTGATGCAGGTGCCGGTGTACGCCGCGCCCCTGACAAACGCCCTGGTCACCATCAAGCTTACCGAGCACGGCACCGCCGACAAGGTGAAGCTCAACACCGTCAAGGCCGGGGAGTCCGTGAAGATCGGCTGCTTCAACGTGGAGTTCGTCCACGTCAACCACTCCATCCCCGACTCCGTGGCCCTTGCCATCAAGACGCCGGTGGGCGTTGTCATCCACACCGGCGACTACAAGATCGACACCACCCCCATCGACGGCGGCATGATCGACCTTGCCCGCTTCGGCGAGCTGGGCAAGCGGGGCGTGCTGGCGCTGGTGTCCGACTCCACCAACGTGGAGAACCAGGGCTACTCCCTCTCCGAGAGCGTGGTGGCCGCCAACTTTGAGAACCAGTTCAAGGACTTCCACGAGCGCATCATCGTCACCACCTTCGCCTCCAACGTCCACCGCCTCCAGCAGGTCATCAACTGCGCCAGGAAATACGGCCGCAAGGTGGCCGTCACCGGCCGGAGCATGGAGAACGTCCTGCGGGTCGCCACGGAGCTGGGCTATATGGACATCCCCCAGGGGATCCTGGTGGACATCAACCAGATCAAGGGCCTTCCCAAGGACAAGATCGTCATCATCTCCACCGGCAGCCAGGGCGAGACCATGAGTGCCCTCCACCGCATCGCCTTCTCCGAGCACAAGCAGGTGGAGATCATGCCGGGGGACAAGATCATCATATCCGCCTCCGCCATCCCGGGCAACGAGAACTCCATCACCGAGGTGATCAACGAGCTGTTCCGCAAGGGCGCCTCGGTGGTCTACGAGCGCTCCGCCCTTCTGCACGCCTCCGGCCACGCCTGCCGGGAGGAGCTGAAGCTGATGCTGGCCCTCATCAAGCCCAAATTCTTCATCCCCGTCCACGGCGAGTACAGGCATTTGAAGATCCACGCGGACCTTGCCAAGACCATGGGCGTGCCGCCGAAAAACGTGGTCATCGCGGACCTGGGCCGGGTCATCGAGCTCAGCTCCCGGTCCATCAAGCTTGGCGGCGTGGTCCCCTCCGGGAAGATCTTCGTGGACGGCACCGGTGTGGGCGACGTGGGCAGCGTGGTCCTCCGGGACCGCAAGCATTTGGCCCAGGACGGTATGCTGGTAGTGGTCATCTCCCTCTCCAGCTACGACGGCAGCCTGGTCTCCGGCCCCGACATCATCACCCGGGGCTTCGTCTACGTCAAGGAGGCCGACGAGCTGATGCAGGAGATGAAGAACGTGGTCCTGGACTCCATCGAGTACTGCAAGAACCGGCGCATCAAGGACTGGTCCAGCATCAAGACAGCCATGAAGACGCGCCTGTCGGACTACCTCTACAAGAAGACAAAGCGCAGCCCCATGGTCCTCCCGGTCATCATGGAGGTGTGAGGCGTGAACATACAGATCTTCGGCAAAACCAAGTGCTTCGACACCAAAAAGGCCGAGCGGTACTTCAAGGAGCGCCGGATCAAATTCCAGTCCGTGGACCTGCTCCGCTACGGCATCAGCCCCCGTGAGCTGGACTCCGTCCGCCGCGCCGTGGGGCTGGAGAATATGGTAGACGGGAAGGCCAGGGGCGCGGAGCTCATAAAATACCTCGCTAAGGACGAGGACAAGGTAGAGAAGCTCCTGGAGGACCCCGGCCTTCTGAAAACCCCCATCGTCCGCAACGGTAAACAGGCCACCGTGGGGTACTGCCCGGAGGTCTGGAAAACCTGGGAATAATACTAAACTAATATTAAGGAACCTCTGAATAAATCGAAGTACCGCCTGGAGCGGCGCGGCGATTTGCTCAGAGGTTCCTTGTGCTCTAATAATATTCAAATAAAAGAAGACAAGATCCGCGCATTCCCGCATCAAATGTGCTTCGTCTTTGCCGCAATCAGGATGCCGACGCACAGGGCCAGGGAGGAGAGGAGGGTCAGGAGGACGGACCGACGGTTCGGGGCGGCGGAGGTCTGGGTCGTGTCGGAGGTCACGTTCTGGGGGAGGCGGTCTTGGAAGCGGGTGCGGTCGCCGGTCTGGAGATCCGCGCCGCCTCTGCCGCCCATGGGGAAAGCGCCGGTGGGCGGCGACGCGGTGGCGGCGCTGCCGTCGGGCGGAACAGCGGTGTCCGGGGCGGTCGTGCCGTCAGGGGGCGTCGTGCCGTTCGGGAAGGTAAAGCTGTCCGGGATATCCGTGCCGTCAGGGGGTGTGGGGGCGTTTGAAGCGGCGGTTTCGCTCTGGGACATGAAGTTTCCTCTGTCTCCTCTGCCGCCCATGAAGCCTCTGCCGCCCATGAATCCGGAAGTGGGAGAGCTCTGGTTGTCGGCGGTGAGTTCGGTTTTCTCGCCGTTCACGGAGAGGGTCACGGTTTCGCCGAGAGTCAGGTCCGGGGTGCTCAGGATGAGGCTGGAGAAGGAGCAGGGGACGGTGCCGGTGAGGAGCGCGTTCCCATCTTCATCCAGAAGCTCGATGGCCGACCCGGCGGAGCCGCGCACCTGGGCGGTGACAAAGGGCTGGGCGGAGGCGCTGTCGAAGCCCTCGGCCATGGCGGAGGAACCGGCGGCGATGACGGTGCCGCCGTCCACAAGGCAGGTTCCGCCTGTCTCCGCGCCCGCGTCCAGGGCGGCGCTGCCTCCGGCGTCGGACACGCTGATGAAGACCCGGCCTCCGGCGATGCGGATGCTGCCGTTGGAGTCCAGCCCGTCCGCGTCCCGGCCCGTTTCGTTGACCACGCGGATGTCGCCGCCGGTGATGAGGATATTGGAGTAAGTCTCCTTGGCGTTGAAGCCGTCATCGGTGGGCGTTATGTCGATCGTTCCGCCGCGCACCTCGATCTGCTGGCCCTCCACGCCCTCGTAGCAGGAGGGGATCCGGAGGACGCCGGACTCCATGGTGAAGGCGCCGGTGCCCAGGTCGTTGGAGACGGTGACGCCGTCGTCCCCGGCGTCGATCTCGATGTCCGCCTCACAGATGCGGACGCTGTCGTTGGCGTGGAGACCGTCTTCGGCGGCGGTGATTCGGATGGCGCCGCCGGTGAGGACCAGATCGTCGTTGCAGACGATTCCGTGGGTGGCGCTCTCCACCGTCAGCGCGCCGGAGCCGTTGAGGGTCAGATCGTCCCGGGAGTAGACGGCCCCGTCCGCCCCGTCGGAGGTGTCGGAAAAGGCTTCGGAACGCAGGGTGTTCTCCGTGCCCTCCGCCAATGTGAGAAATACCTTCTCCGCCTGCTCCACCCGGAGGGCGGGGCCGTCAGCGGATGTTATGTCAACTCCCTTGAGGCACAGCCATATCTTGTCCCCGCTGCGGGCCTCCACGGTGACGGAGCCCTCCAATGAGCCGGTGAGGACGTACCGGCCCGCCGAGACGATGTGCAGCTCGCTTTCCGCGAAGTATGCTCCGCCCGAGGCGGTCCGGGCCGTCAGGTCGATGGGGCTGGCGGCGGAGGCGTCCCAGTCTCCGTCCAGGTCGTTGTCCGTGAAGAGGTCGCCGTCGCTGTCCCCGTCGGGCGCCGATTCCAGGCCCAGGGCCCTGCCGTTCATGAAGAGGACGGTGAGGACCAGGGCCAGCAGGGTGATGAGGGCGCAGAGGGCGTCAATGTGTTTTGAGGTGACCATGGCTCACCCCGCGTACTCGCCGTTGTAGCTGACCAGCGCGGCGGAGCGGACGCCGGGCAGGGTCGAAAGGGCATTCACAAAGCCGGTGTCCCCGTTTTTGAGGCGCACGTCTACGGTGAGCTCGATCTCCCCGGCCCGGACGGTCTTGCTCTTGACCCGGAAGATTCTGGTGGAATCTTTGAGAAGATCATTGGCCCGCTCCTCGCTCTCCGGGCCGTCGCAGCTGAGGACCAGGATGTAGGGGTCCGCGTGGGACTTGCGGTTGACGAAGACAAGGAGGATGAGGCCGATGAGCACGCTGCCGATGACGGCAAGCGGGATCATCCCCGCCGCCAGGACGATTCCGGCGGCGATGGACCAGAAGAGGAAGGCGATGTCCAGCGGCTCCTTGATGGCGGTGCGGAACCGGACGATACTGAGAGCGCCCACCATGCCCAGGGACAGGACCACGTTGGAGGTGACCGCCAGGATGACGAGGGTGGTGATCATGGTGAGGGCTATGAGCGTCACGCCGAAGGAGGCGGAGTACATGAGGCCCATGTAGGTCTTCTTGTACACCAGGAAGATAAATACCCCCAGCCCGAAGGCCAGGACCAGCGCCAGGGCCATGTCCAGGACGCTGACGGCGGAGACGTTTTCCAGAAAGCTGGATTTGAAGATGTCAGAAAAGGTCATTTTATTCACTCCATTATAATAAATAGTAATTTTCAGCCGTACAGACGGCACTGGGCGTATTTGGAAAAAGCTTCGGCCCTTCTTCCGGGGAGGGCCACGGCGTCCCGGATAAGCTGGGGGAGAAATTCGTCCCACTTGACCTCCATGAGGATGGGCGCGCCGGGTGTGGGGACAGTGACGAGGCCGGGGTCCAGGAAATCGGTGACCCGCAGGCCGGTGCGGATGTCGTAGTCCAGGGTGACCCGGACGTTTCCGGGGCCGTATACGTAGGGCTCCCGGGTGTAGTCCACCACGGTCCGGGGCATGAGGAGCCGGGAGGCCATCTTGGCGTACAGCTCCCGGACAAGGCCCCGGTCGTCCTCCCGCATCCAGAGGGTGTCCCCGGCGAGAAGACGGCGGACCTCCGGCGCTGTCAGGCCGGCGGTCTGCTTGTTGCCCAGGCCCGCCAGCTTCGACTTCTTCTCCAGATGGATGAGGGCCGTGTCTCCGTTGTAGGTCCGCATACGGAACTTCTCCCTCCGGGACACGCCGTCCAGCTTCTCCCGGAGGGCCAGGTCGCCGGGGGTGTCGAAGTAGAGGCTCCGCACCAGGTAACGGCCGCGGAGGGCGTGGGGGTCCGGCTCCATCAGCACGCGCAGGCGCTGGCGGAGCGTGAGCATATCGGCAAAGGTGATCTCAAATTTCCACTCGTGTCTGTATTCCATTTTCCACCTCCAAAAAACTTGGATGGGCCAATTTTAACCGGTGAAGCTGAAAGGAATCTGAAAAAAAGCTGAACATTTTGTGAACGGACGTTGTTTTCGGATTTGTCGCTTCGGAAGCGACCTTTACCGGGGCGTTCTATGATAGGATAGGACCATCAAAGAAAACAAAGGAGGTCATCTGAAATGACAAACGGGAGAAAAAACGATTTGACGGAGCTGGTATTTATCCTGGACCGCAGCGGTTCCATGGCGGGGCTGGAGTCCGACACCGTCGGCGGCTTCAACTCCATGCTCCGCAAGCAGAAGGACGAGCCGGGGCGGGCGCTGGTGACCACGGTGCTCTTCGACCACGAGACAGTGACCGTCCACGACAGGCTGGACATCCGGAAGGTGCCGGAGCTGACAAAAAAGGAATACGCCGTTCGGGGATCCACCGCCCTTCTGGACGCGGTGGGGCGGACCGTGGAGCACATCGCCTCCATCCACAAATACATCCGGCCCGAGGACGTGCCCCAGAGGACCATGTTCGTCATCACCACCGACGGGATGGAGAACGCCAGCCGCAAGTACACCTACGACCGGGTGAAGAAGCTCATCGAGGCACAGCGGGAGCGGGGCTGGGAGTTCATCTTCCTGGGCGCCAACATCGACGCCGCAAGGGAGGCCGCCCGGTTCGGCATCGGCAAATCCAACGCCGTCACCTACAAGGCCGACAGCCAGGGCACCGCGCTGAACTTCGACGTGATAAGCGAGACCGTGGCCCACGTCCGCGCCGGGGCGCCCATGAAGGCCAACTGGAAGGACCGTGTCGAGGCGGACGTAAGGCGTCGGGGAAGATGATCCGGGTCCCCTGTAAATAAAATTCTCCCCCTCGGGGCAAACTGTCCCAAAGGGGGAATTTTTGTGAACAACGAAAAGGAAAACACGGCCCAGAGCGGGCCGGAGGATATCTATCAGAAGGACCAGATCCAGGATATGGGCTCCTCCACCGTCCGGTCGGAGCGGGGGACCATACAGTGCCTGACCATCGTGGGGCAGATCGAGGGGCACCAGCTGCTGCCCTCGGACAACAAGACCACAAAATACGAGCACGTGATGCCGCAGCTGGCGGCCATCGAGGAAGCGGAGGACATCGACGGCCTGCTGATCCTGCTGAACACCCAGGGGGGCGACGTGGAGGCGGGCCTCGCCATCGCGGAGCTCATCGCCGGGATGAGCAAGCCCACGGTGTCCCTGGTGCTGGGCGGTGGGCACTCCATCGGCGTGCCCCTGGCGGTGGCGGCAAAGATGAGCATGATCGCCCCCTCCGCCGCCATGACCATCCACCCGGTGCGCCTCACCGGCGTGGTCATCGGAGTGCCACAGACGTACAACTACTTTGGAAAAATCCAGGAGCGCATCGTCCGGTTCGTCACGGAAAACTCCCGTATCACCCGGGAGAGGTTCACGGAGCTGATGCTGAAAACCGGCGAGCTGGCCGCCGACGTGGGCACCGTCATCTACGGCGAGGAGGCGGTAGAGTCCGGCCTCATCGACCGCGTAGGGGGCCTTTCCGACGCGCTGGACTACCTCCACGGCGAGATCGCGAAGCGCCGGGGCCAGGGGTGACAGGTCGTACCGCGAAAACGCGCTTCCGTGGGGGTCCCCGGGGAAGCGCGGATCTTTATCAAATATTCGTATGAGAATTTCCGCGCTCCTCACGCAGAATGTGAACCAGTATCCCGCACAGCGCTCCGGCAAGCCCAATCAGGACTCCCGGCACCTCCTCGTGACGCAGAAAGCGCAGAACAATGGCAAGGACGGTGAGGACAAGCAAAGCGGCGCAGACAAGTTTTGGTTCAAGCTTCATGATGGGCCTCCTTTATCCCCTACTGCGGCGGTAAATTTACATAGAGAGTATACCACGTATGAATAAAAAGCGCAACCATCACCAAGCAATAAATCTGCCCTTAAACCCGTTTAGACCCCATACAGCATCCTATTTCTTTTCAAAATGAATTTGCCACCGGCAAAGATATTTTGAAATACCTTTTTAAAACGTGCGACGCACAACCTCAAACAACACACCGCCTCCAAACGGGCCACACAACGACCGTCCACAAAGCGCGGCCCCAAACAGAGCCGCCCACCCCCGACAACCGCCAGCGTAAGCGGCCAAGCGAAGCTGATGCAGAAACCAATTAAGTCTACGCCCCGCGCGGCTATGGTTCCACCCAGACCCACGACACGGGACGCGGAAGCCGACCCGCGTTACGAAGCGCCAACCCCGGACCACCGCCGACCCCAACACCGGCCTTTTCTCTCTTTTGCTTCTTTTCTCTCTTTTGTGCAGTGGCATTTCTCTGCCACGGAACAAAAGAGAGAAAAGAAGAGCGTCCCCCGTCCGTTCGGACGGCATCCGATCAAAGCCCCAGCGGCCAGCGACCTCTCTTTACACAAATTTCTTTGAAATTTTTATTAAATCCAAAACTCCCTATTGACATTCTCTGCCCTTAGTGGTAGAGTAACGTTAGCACTCAGGAAACGGGAGTGCTAAAGAAGGTGAAGAATTGGAGCTGAGCGAGAGAAGAAAGCGTATCCTGCGGGCGGTGGTGGAGGAATACATCGAGTCCGCCGAACCCGTGGGGAGCAAGACGGTGCTGTCCCGCGCGGGCCTTACCTGTTCCTCGGCAACCATCCGCAACGAGCTGGTGGCGCTGGATAAGGAGGGGTATTTGGAGCAGCCCCACACCTCCGCCGGGCGGATCCCCACGGCGAAAGGCTACCGGCTCTATGTCAACGAGCTGATGCGGGAGCGGGAGCTCACCGAGAGCGAGACGGACAAGATCACAAAAAAACTCTCCGGCCACGCCGCGGGCCACGACAGGCTGATGGCGGACGTAGGGAAAATGGCCACGGAGCTGACAAGCTACCCGGCGCTGACCATCTCGGCCGCCGCCCCGGCCACGCTCAAGCGGGTGGACCTCATCTATATCGACTCCAATTCCTTTATAATCGTCCTGCTGCTGACCGGGGACACGGTGAAGAACAAGCTGGTCCACCTGCCCTTCTCCTTCACGGAGAACACACTGCGGCGGCTGTCGGCGGTGTTCAACGCAAGCTTTGTGGGGCTTCCCGAGGACAGGATCACCTCCGACCTCATCACCTCCGCCGAGCGGGCGGTAGGGGACACCGTGGGACTCACCAGCGTGGTGGCGGGCTTCGTCATCGAGACGCTGATGACCTCCCGGGGCTCCGGCGCCAACGTGTCCGGGGAGGCGAATCTCCTGAAGCTGCCGGAATTCCAGGACCCGGACAAGGCGCACAAGCTCATAAATTACCTTTCGGATTCGCAAAATATCTCCGCCCTCACCGGCACGCCGGATTTCGGTGACGTGAAGGTGCTGATCGGACCGGAGAACGCGGCGCTGGAGCTGCGGGACTCCTCCGTGGTGCTGGCAAGCTACGACGCCGGGGACGGGATGCGGGGACTCATCGGGGTGGTGGGCCCCACAAGAATGGATTACTCAGCCGTGGCGGCCAAGCTCAGCTTCATTGCCGGGGGGCTCTCCAAGCTCCTGGGCGGTGGGAAGGCGCCGCCGGCGGGTTTTGGCAAACTGATGATAAAGGGAGGAGACAACGATGTCTAAGAAGAAGGGCGAGGCCCCCGAGACCGAGGAGCAGGAGGTCAAAGCCCCCGAGACCGATGTCAAGGAGGACGCGGCGGAGGAGAAGAAGCCCGCCGAGCCCACAGCCGAGGAGCTTTTGCAGGCGGAGAAGGACAAATACGTCCGGCTCTACGCCGAATATGAGAACTACCGCAAGCGCTCGTCCAAGGAGCGGGAGGCGCTGTACGCCCAGGTCAAGTCCGACACGGTGATGGGCTTCCTGCCGGTCTATGACAACCTGGAGCGGGCCATCAAGACCGGATGCGCCGACGAGAAGTTTATGAAGGGCGTGGAGATGACCATGACGCAGCTTCAGAACGTCTTCGAGAAGCTGGGGATCAAGGCCATCGACGCCGTGGGGCAGAAGTTCGACGCCAACCTCCACAACGCGGTCATGCACGTGGAGGATGAGCGGTACGGCGAGAACGAGGTCGTGGAGGAGTTCCAAAAGGGCTTCACGCTGGGGGACAAGGTGATAAGGTTCTCCATGGTGAAGGTGGCAAATTAAGGGAGATCCCGGGCTTTTCAAGGCGCCCGGATATAAATCAATAAATTCATTCATTTCAATATAGGAGGAAAAGAAAATGGGAAAGATCATAGGCATTGACCTTGGAACTACAAACAGCTGCGTGGCGGTCATGGAGGGCGGCGAGCCTGTCGTCATCGCCAACGCCGAGGGTATGCGGACCACGCCCTCCGTGGTGGCCTTCTCCAAGGACGGCGAACGCATGGTGGGCCATGTGGCGAAGCGCCAGGCCATCACCAACCCCGACAGGACCGTCAGCTCCATCAAGCGCGAGATGGGCTCCAACTACCGCGTCACTATAGACGGCAAGTCCTACACCCCCCAGGAGATCAGCTCCATGGTGCTCATGAAGCTGAAAGCGGACGCGGAGGCTTATCTGGGCCAGACCGTCACCGAGGCGGTCATCACCGTTCCCGCCTACTTCACCGACTCCCAGCGCCAGGCCACCAAGGACGCGGGACGCATCGCGGGCCTCGACGTGAAGCGCATCATCAACGAGCCCACCGCCGCCGCGCTGGCCTACGGCGTGGACAAGGAGCAGAGCCAGAAGATCATGGTCTACGACCTGGGCGGCGGCACCTTCGACGTGTCCATCCTGAACATCGACGACGGCGTCATCGAGGTCCTTGCCACCGCCGGAAACAACCGCCTGGGCGGCGACGACTTCGACCAGTGCATCGTAAAATACCTCATCAACGAGTTCAAGCGCACCGACGGCGTGGACCTGAGCTCCGACCGCGTTGCCATGCAGCGCCTGCGCGAGGCCGCCGAGAAGGCCAAGTGCGACCTCTCCGGCATGATGAGCACCACCATCAACCTGCCCTACATCACCGCCGACGCCACCGGCCCCAAGCATCTGGACGTGACCCTGACCCGGGCCAAGTTCAACGAGCTCACCTCCCACCTGGTGGAGGCCACGGCGGGTCCCGTGCGCCAGGCCATGTCCGACGCCGGTCTCTCCGGTTCCGACATCTCCAAGGTCCTGATGGTGGGCGGCTCCAGCCGCATCCCCGCCGTGCAGGACGAGGTCAGGAAGCTCACCGGCAAGGACGGCTTCAAGGGCATCAACCCCGACGAGTGCGTGGCCGTGGGCGCGGCCATCCAGGGCG
>CANQKZ010000078.1 GCA_947624585.1 uncultured Oscillospiraceae bacterium
CACCAGCACATCGTCCTCAATGCGGTAGACCAGCAGCCAATCCGGCTGGATATGACATTCCCTGTGTCCTGCCCAATTGCCGCCCAGCTCATGATCCATGTTCTTTTCCGGCAGCGTCTCGCCACGTGACAGCGCCCGGATAATATTATCCAGTAGTTCTATGTCGAGATGGCGTTACATTGCCAGTTTGTAGTCCTTTTTGAATCTGGCGGTCCAGACGATATCACGGTTCATCGTTTCAGCTCCCGGAGTGCTTCTTCCACATCGGAATAGTGCTTTACGCTGGGATCACGCGCGATTCGCTCTGCCTCTAACATGGCGGCAATCGTCTCTCTGTTGGGTTGATCCAGTCGCACCTCAAAAGGGAATCCGCCGACCCGGAGAGATTGGCGCAAAAAGACGTTGATCGCCGTGGTAAGGTTGACCCCCAGTTCATTATAAAGAGTCTCACATTGCTTTTTGATGTCGCTGTCCATGCGGACGCTGAAATTTGTTGTGCTTGCCATAAACCTGCCTCCTTTCTTTATCTGTTGCACATATATTATATACCAACTGCATTACAAAATCAACTCGATAGACAAAAAACTCTCATCTCCGGCGGGGTCGATTTCAAAATAGAATAGTCATATAATCCTGCCGCCCGTCCAGAACGCGGGTGACCTCAATGTGGTCATCCTCCACGACGCGGTAAAAGATAAGCTGCTTCGAGACGATGAGAAATCTGAGATCCGTGTCCACCGGGTATTTACCGTTGAGCGGCGCACCCATGTAGGGATTGTCCGCGAGAAGCATAGCGGTGTCGTATATGGACGATGCCAGCTTCCGGGCGGCGGGCTTATTTTTCAGCACATCCCCAATGTAGGCGCAGGCGGCGTTTATGTCGTCGATGGCCGTTTTCTTAAAAAATACGCTCATTCCTCAAGCCCCAAAAGGCGCTTTGCCTCGCTCGCGTCCACCATCTCCTGACACTTGTCGCCGGCGTCCAGCTCACGCATGAGGCGGGTGAGGGCACGGGCCTTCACGATCTCAGCGTTTTGCTCCGTGACAGGGAACGGGAAGCCCCCGGCGTTCAGGGACTGCTGGAAGAACACATTCACCGCGTCCGTCAGCGTAAGACCGTTTTTGGCGTAGACCTGTTCGAGACGTGAGCGAACCTCCGGGTTTATGCGAATGCGAAACGTATCTGTTTTCGGGGCGGATACCAGGTTATCCATGACGGCACCTCCTTATATCGCTAATATAGCACAGAGAGAGTAAAAAGTCAATAATTGTAGCCACACTGTTGCCACACGATTTTCGCGGTGATTTGCTTTTTCAGCCGTCCGGCGTAGGGATTATTTCTGGGGTTTAACTCTTCAATGTTATATTCGTCTCTCATAGGAATAGCTCATTTTCGTCCTTTTCTGAGTCCGATTCAAATCTTATCGCATCGCGAATTTATTATATAGAAGGTTATGTGGAACCCAGCAAAATCGGATCTCACATAACCTTTTTGCGTATTTAATTTTGGACTGAAAGACTTTTTTCACAGCCCCCCCTTTTTACGGGGCTTTTTTCACAGTCCCTTTTTTGTTGCAGTATCCAAAAGGGCCGGCTAAGGCGTGGCGCTCCGGGAGGCGGAGATTTTCGGTGAATTCCCCCAGCGATGCGTCGGGGGAATTCTTATTCCTCTTCTTCGGGTTTGGCGGGAAGGGCGTCCAGAGCCAGAGTGGCTATGAGCCTGTTGAAATTTCGGGAGAAGTATCGTCCCTTGAGATACGCCGGAAGGGAGAAGCCGCACAGGAGCAGAACCGGCCAGTAGGGCATATCCGAGAGGATGAGAACCTGAAAGGTGACGCAGACCGCCTCCAGGACAAGCAGTGACGGAAGGAACCTGACGGTGAACAAGACGGCGTTTTTCAATAATACGCGGCGGGGATTCTCAAAGCGCATCTGGAGCGCGAATACCCAGTCGCAGAAAAGGATCAGTACGGCTGCGATCGCACCGAGGACAATATAGATCCATATGACCGGCTCACCGCCCCATGCTCCCAAATGGTTCATCAGAATAAGGTACCCCACAAACCCGCCATAAATAAGGGCCGCAAGCCAAATGGGGGTCACGGCGCGGAAATTGTCCCGAAAGCCCCTCCAGAAGTCCCGCCAGGGCTGGGTAAACGTGCCGTCAGCCATGCGCACGGTGGCGAAATAGAGCGCCGACGTGGCGGCTCCGGCGGTGAACACAGGCAGGCAAAAGAGAATGTAGAGGAAATTCAAGATCACTATATCGGCGATCCAACTCAATGTCCTTCCGAGAAAATTGTTGGGATTCAGTATGTTCCACATCTCCGTCACTCCTTACAGCGGGAAAAATTCCGTGATCTCCTTGCGCGAACGCAGGTACTTTACGATCATGCAGGAGAGCAATATGAGGAAGTGGTTCCGCTGGTCAAAGGGCTTGTGGCCCAGCACCTCCTCGATCTTGTTCAGCTTGTTGGTGACCGTGTTGCGGTGCATATAGAGCGCCTGGGCGGTGAGGGTCAGGTTTTGCGCGTTTGTGAGGTACGCCTCCAGCACGTCCAGCAAATTGTTTTTGTTTTCCAGATCGTAGTAGTAGAGGCGTATCACGTCCGGGTGGGCCAGATACACCAGGTTGTCCGTGTTGTGGATCTCCTTGAATTTCTGCGCCGCCAGTCGGATGAGGTAGTATGGATTGTATTGGCAGTAGCTGTAGATCCGCTTTACATACGGTTCAAGCTTTAGAGTCTTTCCCAGCTTGATGGAAGCGGAGGCGGTGAGGTACATGGTCCGGTAGCGTTCGGGGAGCTGACAGGCGTAGCTTATTCCGGCGCACAGGGAGTGGCGCTCCAACAGGCGGGAGAACTCCGGGTAGGAGATGTCCAGCTCCACGGAGGTGTCCTTCTCCTGGGAGTACAGCACGATCCATTCCCGGTTATATCGGAACAGATTCGTCTCCGGGAAGAAGCTTCGGAGGGACGACTGGATCTCCTGGATCTGGAGAGGATCAAGGCCCTGGGAGTCGGAGGTGATGGCGATACACGCCACGTGGGGGTGCATGGGATAGGGAAATTGACGCAGCGACTGCATCACCTGTCCCCTGTCCTCCAGGGCGCCGTCCATAATGGAATGCCAGAAATCCGTGTAAAGCGCGGACTGGCCGGCGTCGGGAAAGACGGATCTTCTCATGACAAGCCCCGTCAGCTTGTGGAGCGTGGTTTTGACGGACGCATTGAGGATGAGGATGTTGCACTCTCGCATATCCGGCGGATCCGGCAGGGAGGATTCCCCGTTTGTGCAGACGAGGTATGTACACTGAGCATGGACAAGCCGGTTTTCACAGAGCATACGCCACTCGGAGAGCGTTCCCGCGAACACGGTCCCCGGCGCCGGCATGTTTGGGGGCGGAGACATGAAGCGAATACCGTCCTCCGGCTGGCAGGCGGGAATGGGAATGTCCGCGCTCATCACGATGTCCTTGAGGCAGTTGACGAGATACTCGATTTTCATAGGCGGCCTCAGCTCCTTCGTTCTTTTCCCTTATTATAATCCAGAACCTGTTAAATTACAAGAAAAGATCAAATTGTGTGTGCAAATTGAACAAGAAATATGCGCCGGTCACAAGATTTTCGGTCAAAAGCAAATAATGTTTGCCATTGTATTTTTTGGGAAATATAATGAACCCATGGTTTACCGGGAATCCGAAGGAGGTGGCGCCAGCGGAGAGAAAAAGTGTTTCCCCGGAGGGACGAAAAACTATAAGGGAGGATAAGCGGATAAAATGGCTAAGAAACAGACATCAAAACCCCCGCGTGGACAGACGCTCATCAAAAACGTCAAAAAGAACCGCACGATGCTGTGGATGCTGGTGATCCCTGTGATCATGTGCTTCGTATTCTGCTACATACCCATGCCGGGCGTGATCATCGCCTTCAAGAAGTACGAGTACATGAAGGGTATTTTCGGAAGCGATTGGAACGGCTTCGACAACTTCAGGTATCTGATCATGTCCAAAAAGCTGTGGTCTTTGACCAGGAACACGCTTCTCTACAACATCGTGTTCATCGCCACAGGAACGGTCTTTCAGGTGGGGCTGGCGGTCATACTCAACGAGATGCTTCATGTGAAATTCAAGAAGATCTCTCAGTCGTTCATGTTCCTGCCCCACTTCATCTCCTGGGTCGTTGTCGCCACCATCATGCTGAACATCTTCGGCGACCACGGCGTGCTGAACCAGATCCTGAGCAAGCTGGGCCTTGAGAGCGTCAGCATTTACGCCTACGAGAACGCCAGCAAGTGGCCCATCGTCATGGTGCTCCTGAAGCTGTGGAAGGGAGCGGGCTACGGAAGCGTCGTGTATCTGGCAGCCATCGTGGGTATCAGCCCGGAGATCAACGAGGCGGCAAAGATCGACGGCGCCAACATCTGGCAGAGGATCTGGTACATCACGCTCCCCAGCCTGAAGCCGACCATCATCATTATGACGCTCCTCTCCGTGGGCGGTATCTTCCGCGGCGACTTCGGAATGTTCTATCAGCTGGTCAAGGGGCAGCACCTGATGGAGACCTCGGACGTGCTGGACACCTACATCTACCGCACCATGATGTCCACCTCCAACATGGGCTGGTCGGCTGCCGCAGGTCTTTACCAGTCGGTCCTCTGCTTTATCACGATCAACCTGGTCAACTACATCGTGAAGAAGGTCGACCCCGACTACGCGCTTTATTGATGGAAGGGAGGACGAAGAATGCTTGGAAAAAATAAGCCGGAGCGGATAAAGATCAAAAGCACATGGGATATGCGTCTTTTCAACATCATCGGGTATTCCCTGGTGGCCGTATTCGCGCTGGCGTGCGTGATCCCGTTCGTGCTTGTGCTCACCGGCTCGTTCACAAACGAGAAATGGATCCTCACCAACGGCTACAGCCTGATCCTCACGCCGAAGAACTTCTCTCTGGAGGGTTACGCCACCATCTTCAAGTCCCCGGAGAAGATCCTGAACGCCTATGCGGTGACCACCTTCGTCACGGTGGTGGGAACGGTCCTGTCCATACTCCTTGTCACCATGACGGGCTATGTCCTCTCCCGGCCCAGCTTCCCCTGGAGGAACGGCGTGTCCTTCTACTTCTTCTTTACGACGCTGTTCAGCGGAGGACTTGTCCCCTACTACCTGCTTTGCACCCAGTACCTCCACTTCAAAAACCACATCTACGCCCTGATCATTCCGGGGATCTTCTCGGTGTGGAATATGATCATAGCGAAAAGCTTCATGAAGGGCATCCCCAACGAGCTGGTGGAATCGGCAAAGATCGACGGAGCGGGGGATCTGAGGATCTATTTCCAGATCATGATGCCCCTCTGCAAGCCCATGATCGCAACGCTGGCCCTGTTCACAGCACTTGGTTACTGGAACGACTGGTACAACTGTATGCTGTTCATCAGCGACGACACCAAGTATAACCTCCAGTACACCCTTCAGAACATGCTCAGAAGCGCCGAGTTCATCACAAAGATCGCCCAGGAGCAGGGAAGAACGGTGGCGTCCGTACCATCGGAGAGCATGAAGCTGGCAATGACGGTGGTTGCCATCGGCCCCATCATAGCACTCTATCCGTTCCTGCAAAAATTCTTTGTCAAGGGCATCACCATCGGTTCGGTGAAAGGCTGATCTTAAAAGTCAGCTTATCATAAAAGATAATATTAGGAGGAAAATATGAAAAAGTCACTTTGGAAAAAGCTGGCGGCTTTGACGCTGGCGCTCATCATGGTCATGAGCCTTGCCGCCTGCGGAGACAGCGATAAGCAGAGCGGCAACGGCGGTAACGGCAGCAGCGGCGGTATCGACGCGGGTGAGGATAACCCCGGCGGAAACAACGGCATCTCCGAGGACAGCCCGTACAGGGACAAGGGTTTCGATCTGTCCCAGCATGAGACGGTGGTGATGTATGCCATCGGCGAGAAGCCCACCGATATGGACAAGGTCATGGAGATCGTCAACACCCAGTACATGGAGCCCTGGATCAACACCACCCTGGACGTCAAGTTCCTGAGCTGGGGCGAGATGGGCGACAAATACTCCCTGCTTCTCACGCCCGAAGGCGACCAGGTGGATCTGATGTACACCTCCTCCTGGTGCAACTACTCCTCCGAGGTCGCCAACGGCGGCTTCAAGGAGCTGACCCCTGAGTTCCTGCAGAAGTACATGCCCTACAGCTATCCCATCCAGGCGCCCATCAGCTGGGAGCAGGTCTCCGTGGCGGGCAAGATCTACACCATCCCCAAGAACAACGCCACCTTCAACAACTACAACGTGTTCGTGGTCCGTACCGACCTTCTGGACAAGTACGGCGATTTTGAGATCAACAGCTGGGATTCCATGAAGCAGGCGCTCATCACCCTGGCGGAGAACGAGCGGGCTAACGGCATCTACGCCAACGGCCAGCGCGGCACCGCGGAGTTCGCCGATCACCTTTGGTGGCAAAATGTCGGTGCGGAATCTCTTGCATCCGGCTACGCTTTCATGTATTATACACATGGGAACGAAGATCTGCCCGATTGGGACAAGGACGTGTTCTATAAGTTCATCTGCGATGACACCCTGCAGCTCTATAAGGAAATGGCTGAGATGGCCAAGGCCGGCGTATGGTCGCCTGACCGCATCAACGACACCACCGACGCCGTGGACAACTTCAAGAGCGGCAAGGTCGCCAGCCTCATTTGGAATGCCTCAGCTCCCACCGCCGGCCAGGACATGGAGAACGCCGGTGTCGGCACCTACGACGTGTTTGACGTGACGCCCGACGCCAAGGCCCAGCGCGGCAGCTACGCCGACGACACCGTTGCCATCACCGCCAAGAGCAAGCTTCCTGAGCGCGCCGCCCTTGTGATGGACGTGCTGAAGGGCTTCGACGAGGTCAACAACCTTGTGGTCGGCGGCATCGAGGGTACGCACTACATCATGACCGAGGACGGGTTCAGGCAGGACGGACCCGATGCGGCAAACTACAACTGGGGCGTCTGGGCCTGGGGCATCACCGGGAAGAACAGCCCCGCCTCCTACAATCCCGACCCGCGCCAGAACAAGTTTGCGGAGATCTGCGAGCCCAAGGAGTATGCGCCCATCGCCTCCACCTTCACCTTTGACAAGACCAACGTGGAGGCCGAGCTTGCCGTCATCGACGGGATCGTGGGCGAGTATGAGCAGAGCTTCAACCTGGGTCTCTTCGGCGACGACACGGAGATGAAATACAACGAGATGGTGCAGCGCCTGAAAGACGCCGGTATCGACGCCATTATGGAGGAGTGCCGCAGCCAGTACGAGGCTTTCTGCGAGAGCCATAAATAAAAACGGCGCCATAATTTGAACCTGTTCAAGCGGCCGCGGGCAGCCGGCAATTTGCCGGCTGCCCGCTTTTCAGCAATCAAAGGAGTGAACAAAAGCTATGAGGACAGAGACTGACTTCAATTCAGGGTGGCTTTTTGCCTTGAACCTTGAGGGGGATTGCGCGGGGATCGGATTTGACGACAGCTCCTGGCAAACGGTGACGTTGCCGCACGATTGGAGCACGGAATATGCTCCTCGTCAGGACGCGCCCACCGGGGGCGGCGGAGGCTTTGCCACGGCGGGGGTCGGGTGGTACAGAAAACGCTTTTCCCTGACGGACGTCGGGGCGGAGGAGCGCGTCAGTCTCCGGTTCGACGGCGTCTACATGGACGCCACGATTTACTGCAACGGCAAAAGGGTAGGTTGGCACGGCTACGGGTACGGCTCCGTCACGGTGGATCTGACAGATTCGCTTGTTTTCGAGGAGAATGTGGTGGCGGTGCGGGTGGACAACTCCCATCAGCCCAATTCCCGCTGGTACAGCGGCTCCGGCATCTACCGGAGGGTGACGCTGGTACGGACGGGGCAGGTTCACATGGAACCCTGGGGCGTCCGCTGCTGTGCCAACGGGATCTATCCCACGCGAAATACCACCTCCCTGCAGATCCGCGCCCTCATACGAAACGACAGCGGCAGTCCCGTACACGCGGGGGTGATCCACAGGCTTCTGGACGGGGAGGGACAGTGCGTCTGCACATCGGGGGCGTCGGTGTGGCTGGAGCCGGGGGAGGCGTCCGACTCCATGACCAGGCCCAATGTGGCCTCGCCGCGCCTCTGGACGGTGGAGGACCCGTATCTCTATACCCTGGTCAGCACTGTGGTAGTAGATGGGGAGCCGGTGGATGAAGTGACAAGCCGTGTTGGCATCAGAACGGCTGCATTCGACTGCGACAGGGGCTTCCTCCTGAACGGGGAGCGGGTCAAAATCAAAGGTATGTGTCTCCACCAGGATGGCGGCATCACCGGGGCGGCTTTCCGCCCGGAGGTGTGGCGGCGGAGGCTCGGACTTCTGCGGAACATGGGCTGCAACGGCATCCGGTGCGCCCACAATCCGCCGGACCCTCAATTCTTAGACCTTTGCGACGAGATGGGCTTTTTGGTCATGGACGAGATCTTTGACGAGTGGATGCTCTCGAAAAACAAAACGGACAACTACTACTCCCAGGCGTTCGCCTACGGCTCCAGCCGGTATTTTGAGAGGTACGCCGAGGAGGAGCTGACAACCATGCTCCGCCGGGACTTCAACCATCCCAGCGTTATATTGTGGAGCATCGGCAACGAGATCCCGGAGCAGTCCTCCCTGGATGGGGTGAAGCTCCTGAAATTCCTTCAGGACATCTGCCACCGGGAGGACGCCTCCCGCATGGTCACCTCCGCCTGTGATAACATTGCTGCCGTGGAGGACATCAGGACGCTCCGGGAGTTTGAAAACGCCCTGGACGTGGTGGGCTACAACTACGTGGGCCGTTGGCGTGAGCGGGCGGAGACATTTTACGACGAGGACAGGCATGAATTTCCCAGCCGCCGCATGATCGGTTCGGAGAACCCCTCCGTGGGCGGAAGGAGGGGGGACTACTCCGGGCGGGGCTTCTTCGGACACTACGCCGACGCCACGCTCCAACACGAGGCACTGTGGCGCTACACGGTGAGCCGTGATTTCGTTGCGGGAGATTATCTGTGGACAGGCATCGACTACCTGGGAGAAACAAGATGGCCCGCCCGTGGCGCCGCCTGCGGACCCATCGACACGGCGGGATTCCCCAAGGACGCCTATTGGTATTTTAAATCCATCTGGAACAAAGATGAGATCACCCTGCACCTTCTGCCCCATTGGAACTGGCGCGGACAGGAGGGGCAGTTCGTGGAGGTGGTGTGCTACACCAATTGTGAAAGGGTGAGCCTCTACATAAACGACAGGCTGGTGGGAACAAAGGGGTTTGAGTGTCCCAGATTCGGGGCGGTGAACGCGTGGAACGAGGGCTTCGGCAGATTCCGCACCACCAACGACCTGCATCTTGTGTGGGACGTTCCCTACGAGCCGGGGACGCTCCGGGCGGAGGGCTGGATGAACGGACAGGTCGTGGCCGTGGAGACGGTGGAGACTACCGGGAGGGCCGTGTCTGTGGAGGCTGCGGCGGAAAGGGAGAAGCTTCGCGTGGGCGAGCTAGTCCATATCGAACTGAGCTTCACCGATGAGCGGGGCCGTCCCGTGCCGGACGCGGAGCCGGAGGTGCGCTGTGAGATCGCGGGGCCGGCGAGGCTGGTGGGTATGGACAGCGGCGACCTTACTGATCTGAGCCTCTACTCGTCGCCTCAAAGAAAAGCCCTGGCCGGGCGGCTTTTGGCGCTTGTGGAGGCGACCGGCTGCGGAGAGGTGGCCGTGACCTTCAGCGCCGAAGGTATGAGGGAAAAAACGGTGGACTTTTTTGCGGAATGAGGTTACAATATGTTTGTGCGCAAGCTGACGCACCAGGTCATTTGCGATTACGGTGTCGCCGAGACGGACACAACACAGGGTAGACTGCGGGGCATTTTGTCCGACGGCACCTTCATCTTTCGGGGCGTCCCCTACGCGAAGGCCAGACGCTTCCACATGCCGGAGCCGCCGGAGTCCTGGAGCGGCGTTCGTGAGGCGATCGTTTACGGCTATGTATGTCCTGAGCTGACGACGCCCATCCCCCACGACCAATATACCGTGCCCCACTATTTCTACCCGCAAAACGAGAATTGCCACTTTTTGAACATATGGACCGGGAGCCTTGACCCGAAGGCAAAAAAGCCTGTGATGGTGTGGCTTCACGGCGGCGGGTTCGCCACCGGGTCGGGCGTGGAGCATTTTGCCTATGACGGGGAAAATCTCAGCCGCTTCGGAGACGTGGTGGCGGTCACGCTGAACCACCGGCTCAACGTATTGGGGCATCTTGATCTTTCATCTTACGGGCCGGAATACGCAAATTCCGGCAACGCAGGGCTGGCGGACATCGTGGCGGCGCTTACATGGATACATGAGAATATCTCCGCCTTTGGCGGGGATCCGGACAGTGTTACGATTTTTGGTCAATCCGGAGGCGGAGGGAAGGTTGCCGCCCTGATGCAGATGCCGTCCGCAGATGGCCTTTTCCACCGCGCTATTATCCAGAGCGGCGTTACGAGAAAATTTGGGGAGACAACGCCGGAGCAGTCCCGCGCCTTTGCGGAGCGTCTTTTGCGGCATATGGGTTTGGGCAAGGATGAAGCCGGCAAGCTGGAGTCCGTGCCGTATTACCGCCTAGCGGAGGCGGTGCGTGAGATAAAGGACGGCGCGTTTGCGGGCTTTGGGCCGGTTTGCGACGGAGCATATTACCTGGGGAGCATTTTCCACAACCCCATCCGTGAGCACGCGAAAAGGATCCCCGTCATTGTGGGAAGCGTCTTTGGGGAATTTACCCACAACTTCAATTTTACCTTGGATGACGGCAGGAAGAACAGCTGGAGCGACGAAAAGCGCAAAGGGCTTGTTATGGAAAAGTTAGGGAATGCCGGAACAAGGGCAATCTCCGCTTTTGAAAAGGCGTACCCCGAAAAAAACACAGCGGATATTCTCTTCATGGACACCATGTTCCGCTCCGGCGCGCTGGAATACGCCCACCTTCGCGCCCTCCAAGGCTGCGCCGGCACGTATAACTATATTTTCAATTTGGAATTTCCCCTTTACGGCGGCACGCTTGCGTGGCATAATGCGGAGATCCCCTATGTGTTCCACAATGCCGATCATATCGAACCGGCCTATATTCCGGGGATAACGGAGCCGCTTCAGGATGTGATGTGCTCGGCGTGGACGAGCTTTGCGCGAAACGGCGTACCATCCGCGCAAGGTATTCCTGCGTGGGAGCCGTATACGGCCATGCGCCCCTCGACGATGGTGTTTGACAGGGTAACAAGGCAAATGCACGGAGACGACAGGGAGCTTTTGCGTATCCTTGCCGGCGTCAAAATCGAGCTTGAACCGTGTGAAAGAGGAAGAGATCCGGGCTTTCTCAGCGGCCCGCGAGGATAATTAAGGAGGTCAACAACATGAATGCAGCGACTTGCCGGGAAAAGGCAGCGCAGACCGTGATAAGCGAGCATACCGTCCGCTATAAAGACCGGCGGGGCAGGGAGATCGCCCTGTACGGGCAGCTTTATGTCCCCGCGAAGGGAGGCAGGAACCCCGCTGTGATCCTGTGCCACGGCTTCAACGGCCATTACAGCGATTTTCCCGCGGAATGCAAGCTGTTTCCCGAAAACGGGTTTGTCTGCTACGCCTTCGACTTCTGCGGCGCTCAGCCAAACGGGAGGAGCGCGGGAAGGACGGCGGAGGAATACACGCCCTATACCATGGTGGAGGATCTTAGGGCGGCGATCGAGGACATACGGAGGCTTGAATGCGTTGACGGGCAGATCTTCCTCTTTGGGGGCAGCCAGGGCGGCTTTATCAGCGGCCTCACCGCCGCCGGGGAGGATGTAAAGGATCTGATCGCGGCTGTGGCCATGTATTTTCCGGCCTTTAACATCCCGGACGACTGGCGCGGCGCTCCCGCACGGGAGACGGCGCTGATGGGCTATTCCATAGGCGCGGAGTACATAGCCTCGGTGCAGGATCTGGACCCCTATCAGGCCATATCGGGATATAAGGGCGACGTGTGCATCGTCTACGGCGACAGGGACACGCTGGTGAAAAGAGGGGTCATCGACAGGGCGGTGAGGGCCTACGGAGAGGACAGGACGGAGCTGACCGTGATCCCCGGCGCGGGCCACGGCTTTACAGGCCAGGCGGTGGACATCGCCGCCGCCACGGTTCTTGCTTTTCTGGAGGCTCACAGGGCAGAAGAGCAAAAATGAGGGAAGAAAATGATTGATTTCAATAATCTTCTTGAAAAAATCTACGCAAAGACCCTTGCTGCGGCGGAGCGGAACCGGCATAAGATTCCTTATTCAGCCGATGAGAACGGCCTGTTTGACGACATGACGGAGAAAAACGTCTGCTGGTGGACCAACGGCTTTTGGGCGGGGACGCTCTGGCAGCTCTACGGGTTCCGGGAGAACTCTCTTTTGCGGGAGTGCGCGGAGGAGATCGAGGCAAAGCTGGACCAGAACCTGATGGACGCCGGGGGAATGGACCACGACAGCGGCTTCAAGTGGCTGCTGACGGCGGGGGCGGACCTGACGCTGACGGGGAACCCGAATAGCCGCAACAGGCTTCTTTTGGCCTCCGACAACCTGGCGGGGCGGTTCAACCTCATGGGCCGGTATATCCGGGCCTGGAACGACGCCGGGGACGGGAGAAACGCCGGCCTTGCCATCATCGACTGCATGATGAATCTGCCCCTCCTTTATAAGGCGTCGGAGCTGACAAGTGATCCGCGCTACCGCCAGATCGCCGAGGCGCACGCCCACACCGCCATGGAGCACTTCGTTCGCCCCGACGGCTCCTGCGAGCACATCGTCGTATTCGACCCGGAGACGGGGAAGGTCGTGGACAAGCCGGGCGGGCAGGGGATGGCTCCCGGCTCGGCCTGGACGCGGGGACAGGCTTGGGGCATCTACGGGTTTACCTTGAGCTACCTCCACACGAAAAACCGGGCGTATCTGGACACCGTCGGGAGGATCGCGGACTTCTTTATCTCCCACATCCCGGCAAGCGGCCTCATCCCCGTGGACTTCGCGCAGGATGCCGGCTGCCCCTGGGAGGACGACATCGCCGCCGCTTGCGCCGCCTGCGGGCTTTTGGAGCTGGGGCGGGCCACGGG
>CANQKZ010000079.1 GCA_947624585.1 uncultured Oscillospiraceae bacterium
CGGTAGAGCGCATCCTTGGTAAGGATGAGGTCCCCAGTTCGAATCTGGGTAGCAGCTCCAACGAAAAGCACTTGAAATGTCATGTTTTGAGTGCTTTTCCTTTATTTTTCATGACTTTTTTAACAAATTCGTGATTGCGCCGAAATGCGTTCTGCGGGCAAAACCGACACAGAAACCGACACCAACAAGAAAAAGTAAGCCGGACAGGGTCATGCCTGTCCGGCGTTTTTTATTGCCTTTCGGAGAATCTCGGAGGCGCGGCTGATGCTCTCCTGATCGGCGTGCGTGTACATTCTGAGGGTCACGGCCTTGTCACTGTGGCCCAGGGCTTCGGAAACGCTGGCGATATCGGCCCCGCTCGTAATGGCGATGCTGGCGAAGCTGTGCCGGAGCTTATGGGGGTGGAAATCCTCTATTCCGTACTTTTCCCCAAATTTCTTGAAATACCGAGTGGGACTCTGCGGGTGCATCGGGTCCGGGCTTCTCTCCTGAGTAAAGACCCATGTGCTGATAGCCTTATGAGCCTGTTCCACACGCAGACGCTTCAGGAGGGCTATGGTATCGGCGCCGGCGTACACCGTGCGGGTGTGACCGTTTTTCGGGGTGTCCAGATAGATACCTTTCTGCTTGGTGTAGCAGAGATTTCCGCAGATGGTAATCGCGCCGGTCTTGAAGTCAATATTCTTCCACTGGAGGGCACAACACTCGCCCCGGCGGATCCCCGTGTCAATTAACAAATGAACGAGGGCACGCCATTTCAAAGGCTCACGCTCCACGCTGGCCATGATGGTCTGGATCTCGGTGGCAGTATATGCGCTGGGCTCTGTTGCCTTTGCCTCATCCTTCCGGGGCTTTGGCCGCTCCACCTTGTCCATGGGGTTGCGGTCGATCATGTCATTCAGATAGGCCATTTTAAAGAAGCTGTGGAGGATGGTATATACCTTGATGACCGTGCTGTGGGCCTTGCCCTCTGACTGTATACTCAGAAGCAGCGCGGAGATCTGCGCCGGGGTAATCTCCGGGAGCTTGATATCTCCCAGGACCGGGTATATCTTTTTGTCGAGATATCCCTGATAGTTTGCACGGCTGTTCTCGCTCATGGTGACGGCTTTGGCCGGCATGAAGACCCGCTCCCCGTACTGGCGGAAGGTGAGGATCTTCGCGGCCTCGGCGGCCTCCAGCGCTTCCCGCTCCCGGCGTTCTGAGCGGCTTATAGCTTCGCCGGCATCACTCTGCCGCTCAAACTCGGCGGCCACGGCGGCAAGCTCCCGCTCTATGGCCTTTCGGCTCCATCCTTCCGGCGGATACCAACGGCGCGTGAGGCGCGATTTGCCCCGGCCCCGGCTGACGGTAATCTCGTAGTAAATTCGACCGTCTTTCGTTTCACGCTTGCGGGTGGATGGCATTTATATCCCCTCCAACTCTTCATCGTCAATAGAGATCCATATAAAATCGTCAACGTTTATTTCTCCACCATTTTCCTTGAGCCCTTTTTCTACTTCGGACTGTAATTCTCCGAGTGTTTCGGCAATGGCTTTGCTCACTTCTTCGGATGCCTTGTCGATAAAGTGGCTTTCGGCCTCTTTTGCGGAAATCTTGTAGCCAGTGCCGTCTTTTGAGAGCGTGCATACACGATTGTCCACAGAACGCTTTAGACTAATCGCTTCCTCTTTTTCTCGTTCGGCAATAACAGCCGCCTGCGCCGCCTCGATGATATAGCTTGGAACATTTGCAATATTTTCTTCGCCATGTCTTAAAAGATAATCAAAATATTTCCGATAAAAGCTCCTCACAGATTGGTTGCAATACGTGTGCAAATATTCTACCGCCGTAGATGATAACCCAGTATATTTGCACACAGAGCGGGTCGTTTGATTCGGAGTATCATCAGGGCTTACTCCGAGCAGGTAGTCTGTGGAAACGTGAAAATATTTTGCAATGGCCACAATTGTTTCCCAGTCTGGCGATGAGGTCCCGTCACAATAGTACGATACTGCCTGGCCAGATTTGTTGAGATATTCAGCCAGCTTTTTCTTTGGCTTGCCGCTTCCTTCAATGAGTTTACGCAATATCATCGGAAATGCTTTATTGTATCCGTCTGTTCCACTTTTCGGAGTGCGTGGCATTTTTGTCACCTCAAATTCCATATCTCTTGATTTTGCTCAATATAAGCAAGTGTTTCTTGACATTCTTCTTTTTCTTGTTATACTGATAATAGCACAAGCATTACTTGATTGCAAGAAAAAAATCAAGAATGGAGGAAAGAATATGGCAAATGAAATAATCAGGCGGGAAGCAAAAAGAGCAGGCGTCAAGCTTTGGGAAATTGCCGACTATTGCGGAATGGCAGATACGACCTTTTCCCGCCAGATGCGCAAAGAACTTTCAGAAGAAAAACAGAAACTGTTCATATCTGCAATCAGGGCAATTGTTGCCGGGAGAGGGGGCGAATAACTATGACCGAAAGCCATACTCCTTTTCAGAAGATCCCCGAGGCTTGCAGGACAACCGGCCTCAGCCAGTACTATCTGCGCAAAGGGTGCAAGGATGGGACCATTCCGCATATCAAAAGTGGGCCAACGTATTACATTGACGTACCGGCGCTGATGGAGCAGCTACGCACAAAGTCCGAGGTGCAAGCGGCGGGGAGGTGAGCCGATGAGTGAGGCAAATAGACCAGGGACAATGGTATACTTCGACCTCCTGGACGACCTGGAAGAATACACTGATGCCGAAGCGGGGCAGATTTTTCGGGCAATACTAAACTATGGCAAGAGTGGGATAACTCCGACATTTGAAGATCGCGGCATGAGAACCCTCTGGCGAAGTCTACAGGGCAAAATGGACCGCGATGGTGCCACATATCAAGAGCGGGTGTCGCAGAGGCAGAAGCAGAGAAAGTATGCTGCGTACTGCAAAAAAGAGAAGTCCGCAGGCCGTAACCCGGAGGAATACGGAGACTGGCTTAATGTCATTGATGGCAACGAACCGTAAACGAGAACAACGGCTCGTTATTTTCGTTTAACGAAAACAACATAACTAGAACAGGAGCTATAACCGTAACTGGAGCAGGAACAGGAACAGGAAAGAGAACTATAACTGCAACTGAAATAATCAGCTGTAACGGTGAACGAAAAGGGTTTCACGCCGAAAGGCTGACTTTAGCAAGTTCCACGCCAAAAATGGAGCTAACGCTCCACACATAAGGAGCTGATGATATGATATTTGATTTTAACCGCTTCTCAGAGGTTGCGGCCAGCGTGTACAACGAAGGAAACCCATACCCGCTGGAGGACGTGTTAGAGATCTTTCGGGAGTATTTCCGGGAGTATGAGCTACACATGGGACACGCCCACCCAGCAATAAGGGCATCTCAGGTGGCGCGTATCATTCAGGACATGCCTTGGATATTCCAGGATGCCCTTTCCCCCCAGTACGCAGACATAGACCCTGATCAATATAAGGCTATCATTCGCCGGCATTTTGAGACGAAATACCGGCGCTGTGATTACAACATCAATCACTTCTTCTCAGGGAAGATTCGCGAAATGAGATTTTATGAAGCCTGTTACCGTGGAGAATGACAGCCAAAGGCTGACACGGCTAAAACCGTCAATGCGGCATATAGGGAGTTGCAACGAGCTTGTGCGGGTCCTGTGAAGCCCTACCCCCTATGAGTCGCGGCCTCTGCGACCCCAGAATTCGCGTAGTTAAACGGGTAAAAATATAGCATTTCGTTACGCTTTTTGTGAGGCTTTTTCAATGCATTCCGAAAAATTCTGCTGTCGTAGCCCTCCTTCTTCATTGGAATATCATAAAAAATGGCCCTTTGGGCAGAAAGGATAAACGTACATGGCAAAAGAGAAGACCATCCAGATGTTTAAGAAAAGACACCCTTACTTGGCTTTTTTCCAGGAACAAAGCTGGTTCGACACCCTTGGCGCACTCCCCGACGAACTCATTGAGACTGTCGCCGGGTACAACGACTCCGCACACGCAAGAAGGACTCTGAACAGAGCTCTTGAAAGGAAAAGCCAAGTTTTGGCCTCGTTTCCAGAGCTGGCGACGAAGCCGGGAGAGCTTGCTGTGGCGCTGGAAAACCCGGACACCTACATGAAGGACAAATCGGGAGCCAGGGCAGATGCGAAAAAATATTTATCCAACAAGGCGGTGCGCTGAATGGATCAAAAAAATGCATACGAAATTTTGACAGCTGAGTTCCCTGAGCTAAAGGAAAATCAAAGGCTCCTTCAAGACATGCTCAACTGGCCGGATAAACTTAAAGTTGCCCGGTTCGGAGGTGTTACAGTCCGGGAATTCCTCCGCAGACATGGTGTAACCGACATTCCGTCGGATAACAACCGTATGGTGTTTCGCCAGGAAACACCACGAGGCTTTAAATAAAGCGAATCAAGGGCGCTCGGTGCAGTTTGCCGGTCGCCCTTGTCCCTGGAGCGGATGCTTATAATATTTTTTCCTCGAAAGGTACGCTTTGGCAATGACGTTGGCGGAATTGAATGCGCATTTTGAAATGGTGCGAAAACTGCTTGATGCGGAGGAACTGTTGGAGAACCTGGAGGCAAAGGCTGGGCCTAAAGCTCCGCAGATTGACGGACTACCCCGGACTCCTGGGGCAAAAGATATCGTTGGAACCCTGGCAGCGGAGATTTCAGATATTAAAGCGGTAGTCATTGGCCTGAAAAAGGATGTCTCCCGCTCTGAGATAAGCATAGAGCAGTTTGCTGCCAGCATAGACGACCCCCGGGTCCGCACAATTGTTCGTCTTCGCTTTGTTCGTGGCCTCGCCTGGAGCGAGGTTGCGGATACCCTCGGAAAATATGTCACTGAAGCGTCGGTAAAGGGAGCCTTCGTAAGGTTTATGAGACGGCATCAACAGGCAAACAAGGAGGAATAGTCACACTATGACAAGTCGAAAAGAATACGAAATGCTATTCCAACTGAATGCACAGTTGGGGAGCAGCTACAACAGCACTTTCAAGGCCGCCCAATCCGCTGTTACCTCCATGCAGAAAGAAATCCATGCGCTCAGCAAGACCCAATCAGACATTTCTGCATTTCAAAAACAACAAAATGCCCTTGAGGCAAACCGGTCTAGACTGGAAAACCTCCAGCAGCAGTATGACAATATCCAGCGTGAAATACAGGAGACGGGAACCTATTCCTCGGATCTTGCCAACAAGCTCCTTGCTAAGCAACAGCAAATCGACAAGACAAGTGCGTCTGTTGACAGGCAGGCACAGAAGCTTCAGGAAATGGGCGCTGCCCTCCGGGAAGCCGGCGTGGACACAAACAACCTGGAGCGGGAGAGCGCCCGCCTTGGCAACCAGATAGAAGACCTCAAAGGCCAGCAGGAGGACGCCGCTCAGAGCGCGGAGGATTTTAGCGAGACCTCCACCAGCGCGTTTGAAGCGGTGTCCCAGGCCCTTGTCTCCGCCGGGATCGCCGCCGGTCTTAAAGAGATCGCCGACGCCTACATGGAGTGCATCAAGGGCGCCGGGGATTTTGAGGAGGCCATGAGCAACGTGGAGGCCCTGTCCGGGGCCTCCGGGGAGGACATGGCAAAGCTTGCTTCCATGGCAAAGGAGCTTGGTGCAACGACCAAGTTTACCGCCGAAGAAGCGGCTGACGCCATGGGATTTATGGCAATGGCCGGTTGGGACGCCAATAGCATGCTCAATGGCATGGATGGCGTGTTGCAACTGGCCGCAGCGTCCGGCGAGGACCTGGCAAGGGTATCTGATATCGTCACGGACAACCTCACCGCCTTCGGCCTCTCAGCGGCTGACACGGCGCACTTCTCTGACGTACTCGCGGCGGCGGCCACAAGCTCTAATACGTCGGTATCCATCATGGGCGAGACGTTCAAAAACTCTGCATCTGTCGCGGGCGCCCTGGGATATAGCATTGAGGACGTGGCCGTCGCCACGGGCCTTATGGCAAACGCCGGCGTCAAGGGAAGCCGGGCCGGCACCGCCCTGCGTAACGTTTTCAATGGCTTATTGGAAGGAGTTACCCTCACCGGTGCCGCCTTCGGGGAATACGAATACTCAGCTGTCAAAGCAGACGGCACAATGGAGAGTTTCTCGGAGACCATCGACACCCTGAGGGGCTACTTCGAACAGATGACCGAGGCAGAGCGCGTCAATAACGCCATTACCATTGCCGGCGAGCGTGGCTTCAACGGATTACTGACTATCCTCAATGCCACAGATGCGGACTACCAGTCCCTTGCCGCCACCATCAACGACTGCTCCGGCGCTGCGCAGCGCATGGCAAACATCAAGCTTGACAACATGAATGGTGAACTCACCATCATGAAATCAGCGTGGGATGCCTTGAAGATGAGCATCGGGGAACAGTTCACGCCGACAATGCGTGACACCTATGAAGTAGCTACTGATGTTCTCAATTTAGCAAATAAATTCATTAAGCAACATCCCACGCTCTTGAAGATGGTGACGGCGTTTGTTGGAGCAGTGGGCACGGCGACAGTGGCGCTTACGGCATATGCGGCGATCTCCAAGGTCATCAAGGCGTTGGACATGGCGTCAGCTTTTGCTGTTGCGGGGCCAATCATGCTGGGTGTCGGGGCTGTGGCGGCGCTGACTGCCGGGATCGTTTCTTTGTACAAGGAGGCTAACAACGGCATACCCTCCGTGGAGGAACTGACCGAAGCCGCCCAAGAGCTAAACGAAACTGTAGACGCCGCCGGAAAGCATTATGACGATACCTCCACTGAAATCCTAGCAGCCTCTAACATGGCGGACATGTACATTTCCCGCTTAGAGGAGATGGGGGACTTCTCCAAGCTCAATAACGATGAGCAGCAGGAGTATAAAAATATTCTGACGCTCCTCACGCAGACAGTTCCAGAGCTTGCCGACCAAATTGATATCCAAAACGGATATATTGAAGGCGGGACCGAGGCTCTGAGAGCCAACACCGCCGCATGGACAGAAAACGCCCGCGCTCAAGCCTATCAGGAGCAACTAACTGAGGTATACAAGGCCCAGGCTGGCATTCTTCTTGAAGCCGCGAAAAACAAAGTCAAACTGACGGACGCAGAGCTGAAGGCCAAAGACATTTCCGAAAAAAGAGCAAAAGCAGAGGAACGGATAGCTCAGATTCGGGCAAAAGCGCAGAAAATCGCTGACGAGATCAACAAAACTGACAGCCAGCAAATCGCCGCATGGGATATGACCATCGCGAATCTTGGCGAAGAATCGGCGGAGTATTCAAAGCTCCAAGCGGAGGTAGCTCAATACGATAAGGCTCTGCGGGATGCGAACACAAGCGCCGAGGAGATCCGAAAGGCAATCGCGAAGGATGAGGCGGCCGTCAAAGAGGCGCAAGGAACCATTGACAACACCCAGAAAGCGATTGAAAACCTGACTGGGTCTACGAGTGAGAGCACAGAAGCCAGCGCGGAAATGGCCCGCCAGCAGGAGGAGTCCGCCCGTCAGATGGAAATGGCCCAAGATGCGGCGGACAGCTACCGTGAGCGGCTTGAATCTCTGTGTAAAGCCTATGACGATGCCTATAAGGCGGCCTACGAAAGTGTAACGGGGCAATACAAGTTGTGGGATGATGCAGATGATGTAGAGGCCGTCAAGGCGCGCAGTATAAACAGTGCACTGTCTAATCAGGCGGAATATTGGCGCGAATATAATGAGAACCTGAAATCTCTTTCGCAGCGCTCCGAAGAAATAGAGGGACTTTCGGTACTCATAGCTTCTTTTGCAGATGGAACGCCTGACAGCGTGAATGCCGTGGCCGGGATGGCCAAGGCCACAGACGACCAGCTCAGGGATATGGTTTCCAACTGGCAGAGCCTGAAAGGGGCGCAGGAGGACGTATCCGCGTCCATTGCGGCGCTGAGAGGGGATTTCTCTGACTCTGTGGATGACATCGTGGTAGAGCTTGAAACAAAGCTCCAGGAAATGGACCTGAACGCCGAGGCAAAGCTGGCAGCCATGGAGACCCTGCGGGGGTACCTTGATGGCATCGATGCCCTGTCGCCGGAGGTCATAGCGGCGCTGGAGGGGTTCAAGAGCGAAGTCGAGGCAACGATGAGCAGCTATGAGTACCAAGCCGCCGCTGATGCATGGAACGCCGCCCACGGTGCCAACAGAGGATATCTGGACGAATACGCCGCCGCAGAGGAAGCCTGGAACGCCGCCCATGGGGGCAACAGGGGATATACCGGCTACGCCTCCGGTACCGAAAACGCCGCCAGTGGGATACACTTGGTGGGGGAGAACGGTCCGGAGCTTGTGCTTTTCCGTGGAGGCGAGAGCGTCCTTGATGCCAGCGAAACGGCGGCTTTGCTCTCCGCTATGGAGGCGCTGCCGATGGATGCACAGCCGGTAAACGCAGAGATGGACTCCATGGGCGGATTGTCCCAGATAAGTGTCCCTGTGAATTTCAACGTTGAAATCAACGGATCGGCAAGTGACGATACCGTGGAGGCATTGCATGATTGGGGTGATGAATTTGCCGAGAGAGTGTTGGAGGTCATCGGGGAAGCCGAGCTCGACAGACGAAGGTCATTTTACAGATAAAGGCCCATAACGGGGCCGTGTTACGTTTCCTGCTCCAGTGGATAAACAACACGGGGCGAGAGAAAAGCGGCCATGGTGGCAGTTGCAACAGGCAAAAGCGAGGCCGGCGTAATCGGTCTCGCTTTTTGTGTTTAATTCACCGGCTGCCTCCAGAACGGGATCGTTTCTCTTTGATTCGTCTCTCCAGTTTTTCGCGGCCTCCCGGCTGCCGTAGGATGCCGTGAACCATTTCTAACGTTGCCGCAGCCAGACGGTCCTGAACTTCTCCGGGAATCGATGACGTGTCGATTTTGATTTTGTCCGTAAGCTCGCCCTCGTTCGGAGCCAGTATGTACTGCGCTTGGCTCATACACTCACCCCCTTTCTTCGCGATTGTTCGACTTCTTTGCCTTGGGTTGCCTTTATCTGTCCATACGTGATAGGCTTACGACCCGCCGCAGTGAGCACTCTATTGCCAGCTTCCAGGGCAGTTTCGTTATCAAAACCGGCTACCATAGCAGACATGGTGACAATTACTGCCCGGAAAGCTATATCATCGAGTTTTTTTACTTCGGAGACGATCTCGCAATCCAATGGTTTGGTGCTATTCATGAACTGTACCTCTCTTGTCTTGACTTTTTGCATGGGGGTCGGTATAATGAATTTACCGGCCCCCGCCGGGGTTTGGTACTTTGGACCCGCTATCTTGCTTTGACCGGCTGGGATAGCGGGCTTTCCTTATGCTAACACAAAGCGCCGGGATATACTGGACTTGGTGAAGGCGGCGGCCACATCGGGAAGAGCCTTTTTGAGGGCGACGGTGTCCAGCCGACTGCTTGTGACGGTCTTCCAGGTGACCTTCCAGTCGGCTCCGGCCAGTTCGTCGGCGTTGCGGTTGGTCATCTCCAGTTTGAATAGGTCCTGAATGGCGTTGATCTCCGCCTCCAATTCCTCCTGCATCCTGCGGAGCTCCCGGAGCTCCTGGGCCTTACTGTTGAGTTCTACTGTGCTCACTGTCTTGACCTCCTGTTTGTTTTTGGGGAGGGCCCCGGCGGCGGGTGGCTTTTCTTCACTTTTCGTGCGCCCGATGGGTCGACTTACCGAATCCGTTCCCGCGCTTACTGTCCGTTCTTGTCGTTGTTCGTCCGCGGCAGCCGGTGTATTTCTCTCCCTTTCTGACTATAATTATACACAAAAATAGGTGTATAGTCAACTGGTAATGTGCACAAATATTTGTGAATATTTTTGTTGAGTGTGTACACTTGATTTTGTGAATGTTTCGGTGTATAATGGGGATAATGGAAAGGGAGGCGAAAAAACGATATGCCGATAGTTTACAACAAACTTTTTGACTTATTGCGGGAACGGGGATACACAACGTACAAAATTCGCAAGGAAAAGCTGATTGGTCAGGGGACCTTGACGGCAATAAAAAACGGCACCGGGGGCCTCGATGCCAAAACGATCTCCCGGCTGTGTGAGATTCTGAGTTGTCAGCCAGGGGACATCATGGAGTATATCCCGGAGGGAGGCACAGACGATGTTTGATAAGCTCGACAGCTACAAAGCCGCTCTGGACGCCGTCAGGCCCTTCGAGGGCGACACGCTGAGGGAACTTCGGGATTATTACAAAATTGGCCTTACGTGGTCCAGCAACGCCTTGGAGGGGAACACGCTGACGATCTCGGAAACGAAGGTGGTACTTGAGGATGGCTTGACCATCGGAGGCCGCCCGCTCCGCGATTTCTATGAGACGGTGGGCCACGGTGCCGCCTATGATTTCATGTTTTCCCTCATGGGGGAGCGGGACATAAGTGTGGAGGATATCAAAACCTTGCACCGGCTCTTTTACCGCCAAGTGGATGAAGCCCTTGCCGGCGTCTGGCGTGACCGTCCTGTCATCGTCACCGGCACAGAGTATGTGTTCCCCGCTCCGGAGAGTATTGAACGGGAGATGGCGGCGCTGGAGGCGTGGAGCCACACGGAGCGAGCACATCTCCACCCGGTGGAATATGCCGCCATGCTCCATTTGAAGCTGGTGAGTGTCCACCCGTTCATAGACGGCAACGGGCGTACAAGCCGCCTAGTGATGAATTTGGCGCTCCTTCAGGAGGGATACCAGCTCGCCGTCATCCCCCCGATCTGCCGTGCGGACTACCTCGCCGCCATTCGCCGGTACCAGCTCCAAGGTGACAGTAGGGCCTTTGTGGCGTTTATTGCGGAGCGGGTCATGGAGTCGGAGAAGGAGATCATGCGCTTGCTCCACATCCCATTCCCAAAGGGATGAGGTCACAGGCCGGGCCGCAAAACCGAAACCGACACAAAACCGACACGGGCACGGAAAAACAGGTTATTTCAGCGCCCTGCAAGCTACGATAAATCACGGCAATAAAAATGCCAAACCCCTTGCGCCGCAAGCAGAAATGCCAATAAGGCATAATAACCAACAACAGGCTACGACAGCTTTTCTTTAGTTGGTAAGGATGAGGTCCCCAGTTCGAATCTGGGTAGCAGCTCCAGATGAATGCGACCCCGTTTTCGAACTTTTTTATCGAAAACGGGGTCGCGTCATTTTGAAAACCGTTGCGGGAGTAAGAGAATCAAAATGCGGAAGAAATTAGGCGACTATCAAAACTCCCCATTTTCACAAACTAAATTTTTATGAAAAACACGGTTTTTAGACAGTGGTTTCTCATAAAACTTCACCCTAAAGGTCATGGCAGCCTTTGCAAAGTGGACAAACCTTCTCGCGGCATGACATGACCTTATAAACCAAGATGAGGTCATTCCCAAAACGAACGGATGACCTCACTATATTTTTGAACGGCGGTCTTTCCTTTTCCAAAATTCAGTGATATACTATCAAAGAAGCGAGGTGTCGGGAATGGAATGGGTCTGGTACATGATCGCCGCCTTGGGCGCCGGTATCGGGACCGGGCTTGCGGGGCTGTCCGCAGCCACGGTGATGGTGCCGATTTTGATCGTGCTGTGCCCCTCCTTCTCCGGGGAGACGGGGGTCTACCAGGCTACGGCCATCGCGCTGGCCTCGGACATATTGGGCTCCGCCGTCACTACCTGGACATACGCGAAGCACAAAAACATCGACCTCCGGCGCGGATGGATCATGCTGGTGTGCATCCTCGCCATGAGCACCGTGGGCAGCTACGTGGCGTACCTGGCGGGGAATGTGGTGCTGGGGAGCTTCACGCTGTTTCTCACCTTCTTCATCGGCATCCGCTTCCTGGTAAAGCCCGACACCAGCCGGAAACACCAGGCGGCAAGGGGCCAGAGGCTGGACTGGAAGGGCGTGGCCATCTCCCTCTTTTTCGGGCTGACCATCGGCTTCGGCACGGGCTTCGTGGGCACCGGCGGCGGGATGATGATGCTGGTAGTCTTCACGGCGTTTCTCGGCATGGAGCTGAAGACGGCGGTGGGCACCAGCACCTTCATCATGACCTTCACGGCCCTGATCGCCTCCGTCAGTCACATCCTCATCCACCCGGCCATCGTGCTGGAGAAGTGGGATGTGATGCTCTTGTGCATCGCCGTTGCCACGATCTCCAGCCTCCTGTCCGCCCGGTTTGCCAACCGGGTCCCCGCACGCACCGTGGGACTTGCCACCGGCGCCGTGCTGACGGTCCTCGGCGGAGCAATGCTGATACTAAACTACTGGAGCGCACTCTTTGGCTGAATGAACCAAAAGCTCAAATCCGTTGCGCCGCAAAGCTTTCTGAAAAATAGGATTTTTAACCACTTCTTCCAAAAAATCCCCGAAATCGCAAGATTTCGGGGATTTTTGTTTGGCGGCGGTGTTATCCTCTTCGTTTGTAAAAAAGCGCGATGGCGCAGCCGAGGAGCAGGACGAGTGCGGAGAGGCCGAGGAGGGCGAGGGCTTCGGTGGAAATGGGGGCGGGCGTATCCGTTGGTTGGGACGTATTATCCTGTCCGGGCATGGCGCCGGTGGGGTTCCTCATATTGCCTCCGTCCTGGCGTCCGCCGAAAAGGCGGCCGTCCTGGGGGATGCCTGACTGGGATCTGTCACCGGCATCGCCGTTTTGCAGATCGGGCGGGACGGCGTCGCCCGACGACAGCAAGGCGCCGTTTTGGGGGCTTTCGCCGTCCGGCGCTTCACCGGCTGTGCCGCTGTCCATCGTCCCGCCGCCCTTGCCGAAGCCGCCCCGGCCCGGCATTTGTCCGCCGCCAAAGCCGTTTCCTCCGGGCATCCGGCCGCCGCCGAAGCCGCCGAAACCGCCGCTGGAAGAATTATCGATGGTCATTTGCGTCTCGGTATCCCCGACGACCAGCGTGCAGGTGTCCCCGATCTTCATGTCCGGCGTGCTGACGAGGACGGAGGAAAAGCCGCAGGGGACCGTCTCGGATATGAGCTCGTTCCCGTCGGCGTCCTTGACCGTGACGGTGGTCCCGGCCGACGCCGAGGTATTCAGCATCAGAAAGCCCTGGGTGGAGGAGGAGTCGAAGCCTTCCGCCATGCCGCTGCTCCCGCAGGCCAGGACGGTGCCGCCGGTGATGACGCATTGGCCGCCGCTTTCGCTTCCGTA
>CANQKZ010000080.1 GCA_947624585.1 uncultured Oscillospiraceae bacterium
TTTCTGGCTCAAATTTCACCAAAACGTACCGAAAAGTCTCGGCATCCGGTATCCCGTGCTCCAATTTCAGATATTTTCTCAGCCATTCCTCCCGCATATGTCCGAAGGTCTCCACTTTCGCGTAGGAGGTCGCCCCACATATGATCGCCGTCAGCAGGATGAACAGCACCTCATGCAGCGGATACCACACGCTGAGCTGCCGCCTGTTGTCTTCCAGGCCTTCCAGTACTTCAAGCAAACTTAGTTTTTTCATGGTTCACATCTTCTTTCGCTCAGTGTACCATGTTTTCCTGTCGAGTTAAAGGGGGGTTGTTCATATAATGTTTACTCGTTGATGAACCCTGCAGTGGAGGGGGAGATTCCGCCCTCGGAGCCGGAGATGGTATACATCGGAGAGTTTAAAGTCACGGGGTATGACCCCTACTGCACACACTGCTGTTCCCGGGCGGACGGGGTGACGGCCTCCGGGGTGACGGCCTCCGGGGTGACGGTCACGGAGGGGTACACGGTGGCCATGTGTCGGGATTACCCCTTCGGCACCGTCATCTACATCGAGGGGCTGGGTACCTTCGAGGTGCAGGACCGGGGCGTGGGATCCGGTAAGATAGATATTGCCCTGGGTTCCCACGCGGAGTGCTACGCCGTCACCGGGAGGTATCCGGTATGGGTGATTCAGTGAGGCTCATTGACGCGGAGGCGCTGAGGGAGGACTGGCTGGAGAACGGGGAGAACGAGTACATATACAGCACCAACGACTTCCTTTACTCCATCGACGAAGCTCCCACCGTCGACCCGGTGCGGCATGAGCGCTGGGTAGAGTGCGGGGACGGGTTGTATAAATGCACCGGCGAGGGGTGTACGCATAAGGCGACCCGGTACGAACGGCTCACATGGCTGTACTGCCCCCACTGCGGGGCGAGAATGGACGGAGGACAATGGGAAAAAAGCGCAGAAGCCCGGTGATGTTTTCCCGGGAAGTGACGCCGAAGCCGGAACAGGTACAGCTTCCGGCGGAGGAGCTGGCGCGGGAGGTGAGTCTGGGGGACACGGTGATCCGATACCCCCAGACCTTCGGGAGCGGGGCTGGCATGCCCGGGGGCAGGATGCTCCGGGGGAGGGTCACGTACATACACCCCCGCAAGCGGTACCACATGGTGGATTTCCCCATAAAGCGCGGGCACGTCATCCGGGAGTGCTTCATCGGCGTCAGATTCCACACGCTCAAAGGAGGTCAATCATGACGGAATACGAGGAGAAGATGACCCGCCGGGCGGCGGAGCTGGTGGGGGCGGAACGGCTTCTGGAGCTGGCTGAGGCGGATTCCGAGATGCGGCTTCGGGTCTATCCAAGGCTTGAGGGGAAGAACTGCGGGACGTGCGGTAACTTCCGGCCAAACCCCGGAAGGGCCAGCGGACGGTGCGCCGTCCACCCCTGGGCGCGGAACCGGTGGGGCAGGGAATCCGATGGGTATCCCCTTGTTGTCAGCCGTTCTCGGAATTCGTGCAGGCAGTATGTGGAGAAGGGGGCGGGGAAATGAAGCCCATCTATGTACCCAGCGGGAGGGCGAAGGAGTACGGGGATTATGCCCTGAACATCTACACCGGGTGTCCGCACCGGTGCTACTACTGCTTCGCGCCCAACACGCTCCACCGGATGCGGGAGGAATTTCACAGTCGGGTGGAGCCGCGCCGGGATATTGTGGAGGAGACACGGTGGCAGATCGAACGGGAGGGCATCACCGGGAAGCTCATACATCTGTGCTTTCTCTGCGACCCGTACCCTGTCGGTTACGACACAACACCCACGCGGGAGATCATCAAGCTCCTGAAGGAGACTGGGAACCATGTGCAGATACTCACCAAGGGATGCGGGGACCGGGATTTTGACCTGCTGGACGGCGGGGACTGGTACGGAATCACCTACACGGGGGCGCAGAGAGATCAAGAGCCGGGAACCTATTGGGGCTTCGGAAGGATGGAAGATTTGGGCGAAGCCAAGGACCGGGGCATAAAAACGTGGGTGTCTTTCGAGCCGGTGATTAACGCGGACTATGTTCTTAACGTTATTTCAAACTGCCGTGAATTGTTCGATAAGGTCAAGATCGGCAAGCTCAACTACTGGCCCTCGGATATCAACTGGGCGGAGTTCGGGCGGAAGGCTGAGGCGCTTTGCCGGAAGCTGGGGCTGGACTACTACATCAAAGAGAGCTTGAGAGAGGAGATGGAGGGGAAGGGCGGACCCAGGGAGGCGGAGACGTGACCAAGGGCGAGAGAACCAGGCCGCTCCGGTACAAGAGGTCGGCGCTGATGTCCATGGGGTTTTCGGATATCCGGTGCGAGCTGGACGAGATTCAGGAGGCCTGCTACCAGGTCCAGTATTTCATAGAGAATGACGATGGGACTCTCTTAAACGCATTGGACGGCGATGAAGAGGAGGAATTCGAGTTCAAAATGGCGTTTTCGGACCTGTCAGCCATGGTTGACCAACTCATAGACGCCATCTACCAGCAGACGGCATGGGAAAACGACTACGAGCAGATGTTCAACGACTGTACGGCGGCGCTCATCGGGAACCGATACCGTCTCGTGGGGTTCGACTTTGAGGAGGAGGACTACTACTCTCTGACGTCCTACGAGAAGGAGCTGGCGGTCACGGAGGCAGGGAAACGGCTGATGAGACACACCAAGGCGGAGATCCTGTCCACCATCGGGCAATGCATGGGTATCCTGCTGTCATATCTGGATCTTCGGCAGAGATACGACTATCTCAAGGCCACCATGGACATCCTCCGGGACGAAAACACGTCGCTGCTGAAGACCATCAAGGCCATTGATGAAGCCTATGAGGAGGCCGAAAGTGTTGGATTTTGGTACTGGGAACAGGCTACAGAGAAGTTTGACCGACTTTTAGCGGCCCTGCCCGACAGGGTATGGGTGGAAGGATAGCAAGCAGAACGGGGGCGGGGTATGACACTGGATGAACTCAACGAACACAGGGATCTGAGGGCGGAGCTGAGGCGGGCCGAGGAGATGCTGGAGAATCTGCGCGCGGCGGCCAGCCCCGCGTCTCCGGCGCTGACCGGGATGCCACGGGGGTCCGGCTACTCGGACAAAGTGGGGGATCTGGCGGTGGAGATCGCGGAAATGGAGGACCAGGTCAATCTGCTTCGAGCGCGGATCGCCGACAGCGAGGAGGCGGTCATGGCATTTATCCGCTCCGTCGGGGACATACAGCTCCGGCTCATATTCCGCCTGCGGTTCATCCGGTGCCTGAGCTGGGGTGAGGTTGCCGGGCTTGTGGGAGTACACAATACCGAGGTCACGGTCAAGTCTTCCTGCTACAGGTATCTGAATTCGGAAACTTGCAACGCCATGTTACGCGATGTCACGCCGTGATACTTGAAATTACGGACACATAGGGTTTATGATAGACTCGTAAAATCCTGAAACAAGCCGGACGGCTCCCGCGAGGGGGCCGTCATCTTTTTGGAAAGGAGGGTTTCGGCTGACGGAATGGTCTGCAAAAAAAGCGGAGGGAATGGCCCTCCGCCAAAAAAATATGATCATTCCGCAAGATGAAGCTCCTGCTTAAGAGCGTTTTGCAGTATGGCGGAGACGTTTACACCGCTCTTTTCTGCGGCAGCGTTCAACCATGAGGGAAGCGTTACGTTCCGTCGTACTGTCCTCATGTCGTTTCGCCTGCGGTACTCTGTAAAATCGACATCCACAAGAGTTACGATGTCGCCTTCATTCTCTCCCTTTACGGTGCCCATGTCAGAGGGAGCGGGGAGCTCTTCGTGTTCATCCTCCATATCGATCCCCATAAGCCCGATGGCGTCTCTTGCCATTTCCATTGCGTCAGCATAGTCGGTTCCCTGTGTATTGATATCAAAATCAGGGATATAGACTACAATATGGGGCTTACCTTTGCTCATTACTATCGGGTATGCCTGTTTCATGTTTTACCTCCTTGTTTTTGCATTAGCGGGCGGGGCCTATTTCAGCCCCCGCCGCCTGATGATCGCCTTAGCCAGTTCTTCATCTGTTTCTTTATGACGCACTATGCTTTCACGTTCCTTGCCCTTTACGTATATGTCGTGATTCGAGCCATGACGTTTGAAGGTCCAACCGTTTCTTTCCAAAAGCTCAATCAGGTCTTTTGTCTTCATATCCTGCCCTCCTTATGCTATTATTATACATATTCAGTGTGTATTTGTCAAGCGGTTTTTGAATCTTTTATATTTTTTTGAAAAACCTCTTGACTTTTTGAGCCACAAGAAGTATTGTATTATTGTGGCACAGAAAGTAGGTGATGACTTGAGCCCACGGACAGGACGCCCGAAATCAGAAAAGCCGAAAGGAATTGAAGTTAAAGCTCGGATTGATGAAGAAACGAGTGCAAGGTTACAAGTGTATTGCGAGAAACATCACAAAACGAGGACAGACGTAATTCGAGAGGGCATAGAAATGATTTTGGGGCAAGAAAAATAGAGTGTTGCGGCCGATGCTTGGCGGCTGACCACAACACCCTATTGCACCAAACCAAGGAGGTTTGATAAATCCATTATATCAGACCTTCCTTGGAATTTCAAGGAGGTAAAAATGGATAACCAGGGTTGATTAACGAGTTAAAAATTAATGAATATTCAAACTGTGCGTTGATAAAATGAAGGACAAAAATGGCGTTGAAGCACTAACTATATCGGCTTTTATTGCCATATAACGGAAACTATTGTGAATGCACTCATACAATTTCGATCATACACGCGCCTTTGTTCATAATTTATTAACTCGTTAATCAACCCTGAATGGATAACACCAAAAAAATCGAGAGGTATATTGAAAGCACAGGGATAAGCCCGAAAACACATACCCGCTATGGGATGCAGATGTGTGACATGCGGGCTATTCTGGAGATGGTAAGGGCAACCCCCATTGACGGCATCTGCCTTGCTTTCGACTACGGCATGGCCAAGGGGTATTGGGCCGCGAAAGCGGAGGTGGTACGATGATAGAGAAGATCATTGACATCGACACGCTGGATAAGCATGTGCGCCGGTTAGATAACTGTGCGAGCATACTCTATGAAATAGCCCTTAATGCCGTTGATGGAGATGTTCAGTCAGCTTCTATTTTCGGTGCCCAAGATTTGATGGAGCTTATCGCTGCGGATTTCCAAGGGGTGATTGACGCGGCGAGGGAGGTGCAGTGATGAACGACCTCCAGGTTTTCACCTACAACGACACGCCGCTCCGGACGGTGGAGCGGGAAACAAATGCATTGTTAGTGTTCAATGGTGAGTGAACATGAAACAAAGTTCAAAAATAGGTCAGAGATTCGGAACGATGGAGGTATTAGCTGCCAGAACCATTTCGGTCAATGGGAAAGACAGGAGCGAATACCTAATTCGTTGCACAAGATGTGGAGCGGAGCGTTGGAATAATACCGCAACCGTTCTGCGAGGCACGGCGAAATGCTATGTGTGTGACCCGTTGGCAACAAAAAGAATAAGAAGCGGGGCGCGAAAACAGGCCCCAAAAGGCCTTTATGGCAGTTATCGCTCAATGCGTAGGCGATGCTCAAAGCCAAATTGCTCCCAATGGGAATATTATGGTGGGCGCGGAATTCGCGTATGCGATGAATGGCTTTCAGATTTTAACGCCTTTTGCGAATGGGCTATGAAAAATGGCTGGGCTGAAGGAAAAACAATTGACAGGATTGACCCCGACGGAAATTATGAGCCATCAAATTGCAGGTGGGTCAGCCCAAAAGAGCAGGTGAACAATCAGCGCAGCAACCTTTCGGTTGAATATCAAGACCACACATTGACGCTTGCACAGTTTTGCGAGGCGACAGGCGCAGATTATGACCGTGCAAGATACTTACTTTTCAAAAAAGGCATGAGCGCAGACGAGGCGATATGGAGCGGCAGCGCGGTCGGGACACCGGCGGCGCTGTTGACACGGCCCCCGAAGTCCAGGCGGCGGGACAGGTGGAGGAAGAAATCTACACCACCGCCGACAGCCTCCGGGTGCATACCGCCGATGCTGTTTCCAAATCCATCTCCCGCCATAAGCGGAAACAGCAGAAGAAACGCCAGCGCACAGAACCGGCCATCGCCGGAGCGCCCTCACTGGGCACGGAGTCCCCGCCGCCCCCGGTCCGGGAGCGTATGCGGGAGAACGCCGCCAGCGAGATAAAAACGCGGCCTGAGCCGGACAGTCCCCCGGCGCCCCTCCGGGAGCGGCGGCCAGGGGCAGCCCATGAGCGCCCCACACCATCCAGCCCCGGCCTGGAGCGCATACCGGCGGGGCCGTCCCCAAAGGAGCGGATGCGGCAGGCCGCGATCAAGGAGAAACGGGACCGCACGGGCATCCGGCAAAGGCCCGCGACTGTCCAGGGCACACAACAGGCCGACTTGCCGGTACGAGGAACTGCGGCCCAGCCGGGGCCGCAGGAGCGGATGCGGCAGAAGGCCAGGGCGGAGCTGCAGGCCCCACGCGCAAAGGCTGGGCGCGTTTCCTCTCCGCCCCGCCCGGAGGCCCCGCTGTCCCCGGCACACAGCGCGGGGAGTACCCCGGCCCCGCTTGATAGGAAATCCGCCACCTCGATCAAGGAGCGCCCCCGGCGCTCCTTTGCACCCAAGGAAAAGCCCGCTGGCGGCGCTTTTATCCCCAAGACCCGGCAGGCCGCGGCCAAGTCCGGCGCAAAAGCGGTGTCTGCGGCGGCGAGAGGGAAACAGGCGGCGCAGCCGTTCCATCTGGCCAAAAGGCGCGTCCAGCGCAACGCACAGCGCACACTGCTGAAACAGTCCCAAAAGGGGGCGAAGGCCATGCTGGATCTGTCCCGGAAGGCCGCCGCCGTTACGGTAAAGGCGGTATCCTCCCTGATCAGCGCCATCGCCGGACTTGTGGGCGGCGCGTTCCTGGTCCCCGTTATCTGCCTGATCATTTTAGTGGGCGCGATCATCGCCTCGCCGTTTGGCATCCTCTTTTCCAACGAACCGACACCGGGGGCCATGCCCCTCAATGTGGTCGTCGGGCAGCTCAACATGGAGCTTTCCAATACGCTGGAGACGATGCAGGCCGGAGATTATGACGGCATCGACATCCAGGGCCAAGGCCCGGACTGGCGGGAGGTGGTGGCCGTTTTCGCCGCGAAAACGGCGGGGGCCGACAGCGGCGTGGATGTTGCCGCCCTGACCCCCGACCGGGTGGATCTGTTAAAGGCCGTTTTTTGGGATATGTGCGCCGTGACCTCGGAGGTGGAGACGGTTGACCATCCTGACAGCGACCCGGACGATGATACGGACGACAGCTGGACGGAGCGTATCCTGCACATCACTGTCACGGCGAAAACAGCGGAGGATATGCGGACGGAGTATGCCTTTACGGAGCGCCAAAACCAGGCGCTGACCGAGCTGCTGGACGAGCTGGCCGCTATGGACCTGCTGCTGGCCGACCTGTCCGTTTCCCAGGAACAGGCCCGGAACGTGCTGCGGGATCTCCCCGCCGATCTCTCCCCGGAGCGCCGCGCCGCCGTGGAAACGGCTTGCCGGCTTGTGGGCAAGGTCAACTACTTTTGGGGCGGCAAGAGCTACGTCATCGGCTGGGACTCCCGCTGGGGGACCATTCAAAAGGTATGGTCCGCAGGCAGCTCCACCACAGGCACATACCGTCCGTTTGGCCTGGACTGCTCCGGCTTTATCGACTGGGCGCTGAGAAACGCGGGACTGCACAGCGACGGCCATTGGTACATCGGCCGCAATCTGACGGCGGTATCACAGGCCAACGCGCTCCCCGGCGACATCGCGCTCTACCCGGATGCCTCCCACGTTGGCATGGTGGTGGGCCGGAACGAGGCCGGGAAACTGCTGGTATGCCACTGTTCCAGCGGACAGAATAATGTTGTCATCACCGAATTTGCCGCCTCCGGCTTTACCGTTGTCGGCAGGCTGGCTTTTATGGACGGCTGAATCGAAAACGTCTCACGGCGCGGCGCGTTTCCCATCGGAAATGCGTCTCACCGTGAGACGTATTTTTCTGCTGGTTCACCAATCAAATCCGCGGCCCATTTCCTCCAGCTCTGAAAGAGCTTCAAACAGCTGCTCCTGCAATTCCCGTTTGGAAAGGCTTTTCACATAGGAGCGCAGCGCCGCGTAGTGTTCCTCTCTGCGCCGTTCCTCCTCCCGTTCATATTCCTCTACTTCCTTTATGTAGTCCTCCGCCTCCTCCGGGAACGCGGTGAAGAACAGGGCGACCATGTGCTTACAGATCACCCGCCGCCC
Source organism: uncultured Oscillospiraceae bacterium (assembly GCA_947624585.1). Lineage (GTDB taxonomy): Bacteria > Bacillota > Clostridia > Oscillospirales > Oscillospiraceae > RUG626. Next base: position 8,287 of record CANQKZ010000080.1, read on the forward strand.
GTCCGCGTGGGGGCAGTTGCAGCGGGACCGCCGGGGATGGGACAGGTTGATTGTGACCTGATAGGGGGCGGGACCGCTCCCGGCCACCTGCCCCGTGTATTCGTCCTCGCCGGTCTGCATAAAGGAAAGCACCTTTTTCTACGTGTAATAATGATAGCCCCGCCATACGGACGCACCGCTGGCCAGAGTGCGGATGCTCATATGCAAGCCCTCCTATGATGATACTCCAATAATATCACAGGACCGCTCTCAACACAAGGAATTTGCCGAAAATGCGTCTCACCGTGAGACGCATTTCGCTTTTCTGGCGAGAGAACGGGCCGCCGGTATATTTTCTGGCCTCCGGGTAGAATAGCGGTATCTTCTATTTTACGGGAGGCAGCTATGAAAAACAGAATTTCACCCTCAGATTTACAACATTTTGCCGCCTATCTGCGGCGGGAGGAAAAGAGCGCGGGTACCATTGAAAAGTATCTCCGGGACACGGCGGCCTTTGCCGCGCACATGGGCGGCGCGTCCGTCACAAAGGAGGCCGTGGCCGCGTGGCGGGACGGGCTTGTGGTCCAAGGCTACGCCCCCGTCACTGTCAATTCCATGGTGGCGGCGGTGAACGCCCTCCTGCGTTTTTTGGGCTGGGAAGATTGCCGGGTGAAGGCCCTGCGGCTCCAGCGGCGGGTGTTCCGGGAGCAGTCGCGGGAACTGACCCGCGAGGAATATGACCGTCTGCTGGCCGCCGCAAACGGGAAACCCCGGCTGGCGCTTTTGATGGAAACCATCTGCTCCACCGGCATCCGGGTGAGCGAGGTACGGTATATCACCGTAGAGGCAGCCAGGGCGGGCCGGGCGGACATCTCCCTCAAGGGCAAAGTGCGGACGATTTTACTTCCGGCTAAGCTCTGCCGGAAGCTACTGAAATACGCCAGAAAGCAAAAAACCGCCTCCGGCGAGATATTCCTCACCGGGAGCGGAAAGCCCATTTCCCGCCGCCAGATATGGGCGGAGATGAAAGCCCTGTGCGACAAGGCCGGGGTGGAAAAATCCAAGGTGTTCCCCCACAACCTGCGGCACCTGTTCGCCCGGACGTTTTACCGGGTGACGCGGGACATCGCCAAGCTGTCCGATGTGCTGGGCCATTCGTCCATCGAAACCACCCGCATCTACCTCATTTCCACCGGCGCGGAACACGCCCGCACCCTGGACCGGCTGGGGCTGGTGTCATAGCGGCATATCACAAAATAGTAATGTTGCCTCGCCCAAAGGGACGCTGTGATCCGCGCCGTGGTTATACATAGTAAATTATACCGCCACAGCCGCGATAATTCAAGATACCTCCACAAAAAATGACATGAAAAACTGAGCCGCAAAACAGATTTTTTTCGCGGCTCTGGTTTCTATACTTTTTTTGGTCCGGCAACACCTCCGGGGGCCGCGTTTTGCGTCTGCCGCACGGTGAAAAGCGGGGAGCGCGCCGACTGAATTACTATTTTGTTGATACCGGCGCGGGGTTGATACTCAATCTCTATTGTGGAGGTTTTGAATATGAAGCGTGTTTTAAGGCAATGGTTGGCGGGCTTGCTGTCCGTGGTGCTGGTCTTTACCCTGCTGCCTGCGGCAGCCTTGGCAGAGGAAGCCGACGGACCGACGGAGCATATTACCGTCCAGCAGGTGCAGGCCCTGATCGACGCACTCCCGGATGCGGACACTATCACTGCCGACAACCGCGCTGACGTGGAGGCCCAGTTGGCCGCCATCGATGCGGCCAAGCTGGAGCTGACCGTGGACGAGGCGGCGGCCCTGGACATCACCCGCTATGACGCGGCGGTGGAAGCGATCCAGGCGCTGGACGATATGACCGGAGCGGATGAGCCGAGGACGATAGCAGCAAATGTTCCATACATAGGCACCGACGGCACCGGGGAAACGTGTCTTTCCGCCACGGAAGTGGAGAGTAGCATCACCGCATGGAACAATGACGAAGGCTGGTATGTGGTGAATGGTTCCGTCATTGTCAGTGATAGGATTACTGTTACGGGCAATGTGAATCTTATCCTGGCGGATGGATGCACCCTCACAGCGCTCCTGGGAATCACTGTGAATACGGGGAACTCCCTGACCATATGGGGTCAGAGTGGAGGCACCGGCACGCTGATCGCAAAAGGCGGCACCGACCCCACCGGCCTCTACGGCGAACCCAATGCATGGCTGGCTGGAATCGGCAGCGGTAGCCAGGGTGACAAATGCGGCGCCATCACCATCAACGGCGGCAATGTTAAAGCCACCGCAGAAGAAGGATGGAACGCGGGCATCGGCGGTGAAGAGGCAAAAATCACCATCAATGGCGGCAATGTCACGGCCACTGGCGGTAGGTACAGCGCGGGGATCGGCGCCGGCAGCGAAAACGGCGCCGATGGTAGCAACCCCGTCACCATCACCATCAACGGAGGTACCGTAAACGCGCATGGCGGCGGCGCGACCGCCGCTGGAATCGGCGCCGGCGCCACCGGTCATGGGGCGAACATCACCATCACCGGCGGAAATGTCACGGCCGTCGGCGTTGAAGAAGGCGCGGGGATCGGCGGCGCCCGCGACAATACAGTGACGAGCAAGATCGAAATTTCCGGTGGTTCTGTCACGGCCAACAGTTCCGGCAATAATCCGGCTATCTACGGTGATTTTTCCACTGGATCTGAACCTGACGGAAACGCGGTGATCTACGCCAGCGGTATTATTTCTGATAAGAGCAAGCAGAACAACTGGAGCGGTATCATTTTTGAAAGAAACGCTGGAACGGTGTACGGAGATCAAACCCTCAGACCGGGTTTTGCACTTACGGGCGGCCAGAGCCTGACTGTGGGCAATCAGGCCAGCCTGACTGTGCCCAGCGATATGACACTGACTGTCCCTTCAGGCGTAACGGTGACGAACAACGGTACGATCAATGTCGGCACCTAAGAGAATAAAAATGGCGTTCTCAATGTCAGCGGCTTGATCGACAACAAAGGCACAATCGAAGTTTGGGGCATAATCAATGGTGATGACAAAATCGAAAACAACTCCAGAACGGGGAAAATTATCTATCACTTCAAAATGGATGTTAGGGTATAGAAAGGCAGATAGGTGATTTACATATGACAAGGTATGAAAATTTCAACGAAATGCTATTTGAAGCCTATTGTAAAAAATCCATCATCAACGCCGTCAAAAAGGAGAGGAACAAAAAAATCTCAAGATGGCAGATAGAGCAGTCCCTTACCACCCTGACAGACGCCATGCTCTACACGCTGGCCACGCAGGAGGATGAAACTAATTACGCCAAAGGTCCGTCCCATGTTTTCCGTATTCAGAACATGACCTTTCCAATCTATGACCGAAAACTGGGCGAGTCCCTGTCTTATCTCCTGCCCAGTGATCGGGAGATTGTCCTGCTCTATTATTGCGCTGGGTTGAAAGACGTGGCGGTTGCGCCGCTGGTACACATGAGCCGGGCGACCGTCTGCCGGAGACGAAAGGCGGCGGTAAGGCATCTGCGGGAGTTGATGGAGGGTCCTACATGAGACGAGTACCGTTTTCTATTATCGAGGCCGCGAAAAAATTTGATACCGAGGCTGTCGAATTTGTATTCCGTCATTTTGAGGGATTTATCGCAAGCCAGTCTCTACTGAAATACACCGATGAATACGGAAAAACATACTCCCATGCGGACAGTGACTTGCGCTATCAGGCGGAGATTGCTCTGTTTAAATCCCCCGGAGAAACGTGTGACGTTTGAAAACACACATCCGGCAATAATTGATTTCGACTCGTGGAAAATCGTGCAGAGGAACCGGGCACAACGGCGGCGTCCGCTGAAGCAAGATGAGGCTGGCCTGTTTTCCGGACTGGTTGTGTGTTCCGATTGCGGGAAACGACTTTATCATTGTCGAGCCACCTCGCTGAAACATGAGCAGGAAAGCTACACTTGCGGCACCTATCGCAACCACCGCAAACAATGCTCCGCACATTACATCCGCGTGGTGGTGCTGGAACAACTTGTACTCCAAAACTTGCAACGTGTTGTGGCCTATGCGCGGGAGGACGAGGATGCGTTCGTCAGATATGTTATGAAGAATAAACTGGCTGTCCAACGCACGGAACAGGAACGGGCAAAACGCAAACTGGAGAAGGAGAAACGGCGGATCACGGAACTGGACACCATCATACAAAGGCTTTATGAGGACCATATAATAGGTAAGCTGAGTGCGGAGCGGTTTGCCAAGCTGTCTGCCGCCTATGAAACGGAACAGACAGAATTGAAGCAATCGGTTGAAGCCTTGAGCGTGGTGGTCAATGCAGTTGAAGCGGAGACTGTCAATATTGCAAGTTTCCTAAAAATCGTAAAAAAATACACCGAACCGACGGAATTGACTCCTATGCTCCTGCATGAATTTGTGGAGAAAATCGTTGTCCATGAAGCGGATAAATCCAGTGGTCATCGCGTACAGCGGATTGACGTGCATTATAACTTTATCGGGGAGATTGATTTTTCCCCGGAGTATTGTGGATAAAAAGAAGTAACAGCACGATGCTGTTGCATCATGCTGTTACCTCCCGGATTCCCAAACATTCTTTATGAGTGGAAACCCTTGCGGTTTCAGGGTTTTCCTTGGAGTAAGTGGTTAAAACTCCTACTACAATGTATTTGGACGACCACCTTGGCAACCAGTCAAGAAATCGTCCGTCTCATTGCCGAAGCTGTTA
>CANQKZ010000081.1 GCA_947624585.1 uncultured Oscillospiraceae bacterium
ATCAAAGCCAACGTTACTATCTCCGCCGGGGGAAAAACCGTACCAATCGTCCCGGATGTACTGGGTTCTCAGGGAGTTGATTTGGTACTCGACCCATATAACAATGTTTTCGAGGGTGAAATCGCTCTGGACACGCTTGACGAGAGCACATATAGCAATATGACTTCGGCTGCCGGATGGAGCGTGGGTAAGAGCTTCAAAAACTGGGTCAAAGATTTGACAACCGGAACTTACGCCATCGCCCCCGGAGCGAATATCGATATCGAGGTAAAAGTTACGGCTGTCGATACCTCCGGCAGTACGGACCCTGTTAATTATCTTCCACAGTATTTATATTGGGAAGATGTGAACAGCCTCTTTGCCAGTGTGGAGGAGGATTCCGTCACTGGAGAGCCTGTCACCGCCCACATCGCCTACGGGCGGCATCTGCAAAACCTGGACAGCGATACCTCCGGCGTGACGAACACCATCACCGCCGCAGAGCAGACGCGGAATATTGACTTTGACGACAACGGCTCTGGTATCCAGTCCTGGGATGACACCTACAAAGACGATACGACGGGTGACGATGGACACACACACCAGACCTTCCACGCCATTAACAATGACAATCTCGCCAACTTCAACGGAGCTAACAAGACCATCAAGAACCTGAACGTGGATGAGACTGGCGTTGCGGGCCTCTTCGGCTCTTTTGGTGCCGGGGCTGATAACACAATCAGCGACGTCACGCTTATCAACGCAAAGGTCAGCGGTGGTGACAATACGGGCGCCCTCATCGGCGAGACGACCGCTAACCCCGTCACCGTGAGCGGCTGTAAGGTTTATCTCGAAAACTATACAGTTCCTACGACGATTGCCCCGTACATTGAGAGTACCGGCGGCGCTGTCGGCGGGCTGATTGGTAGTGCCAAAGGAAACGTCACTATTTCAAAAAGCACCGCCTCCACCGTTATTAGCGGGAGTGCCGGCACCGGTGGACTTGTGGGCGGTGTGAATACTGGCGTAACACTGGGTATAGAACAATCCTACGCCGCTAACTATTTGAGCGGTGGCAGCTCGATAGGCGGTCTTGTGGCAGGCAATGAAGGTGTTGTGACGGTGAACAATTCCTACGCCGCCGGTATTATCGCTGTTACCGGGGGTGGTAGTGTTGCCGGTATCATGCCTCGTTCTTCGGGTTCCGTCTCCGAGTCTTACGCCGCTGTGCGTTACGTCAAGGACGCTGCCGCTACCGCCGCCATCTATGGCGTGGCGCAAAACGGAACGGCAATGACGAATAATGCATTTTACGTCGAGCAAACCGGCATAACTTACGAAAGCAGTTCTGGCGAAGGCGTGAGTATGTCTACACTTAAGGCCAAGATCGGCACTGCTCCGTTCAACGATACCGAATGGTATAATCCCGGTGCCGGGGTGAAAGTAAATCCCCAGGGGTTGACGGAGCCGTACAACATACTCAAAGAAGGGCTGGCCGATCCCTACCCCTATCCCATGCTGGCCAGCGATATCACCGCTGTGGGCGGCGCCTCCCTCCCCATGCCCCACTACGGCGACTGGCTGGTGGAAACCGCCTCCGCGCAGTCGTTGTGCTACTATGATCTTGTCGATGGCAACTACGGCGTGTGGGGGTATATCGCCGACCTGGCAGGCGGAACGCCCACCTTTGTAAACACCCTCCAAGCCGGTACCCCCAATTCCGGTATTTGCGCCACGGATGATGGGTACTGTATACCGGTGGAGCAGATTGGAGGCACATCGACCACCCCGGCGGCCCCCACGGTGGATGGTGTAACCAGCATCAGTGTCGAAAATACCCCTGTCGGGACGTACACAGACAGTGCCACGAGTAAGACATATGACCTCTACAAAGTCAACGGTCTGGAAGGTGTGGGCGCGACCAACTATTATAACAAGATCACCGTGGGCACAACGGAATACTACTTTAACCCGTTTTTCGCGTGCGAAATCCTCACGACTGACCCCGGCACCGCCAACATCAACACGCCGCAGGCAAAGCCGGAAACAAATTCCTTAGACCCCAACAAAAAAGAGGCTAACAACTACAACGGCAAAGTCATAATCCGCACGGCGAGACAGCTGGCGAATCTTGCGGCGGCGACAGGGGCCCAGTATAACCAAGGCACCACTTCACAACAAGCCGCCCAAAATCGTAATTATGTCCAGCTGTTGGATATCGACTACGACAAATACACGGGCGCGGATTTGACGGTCGGAACGTCCGCAAACAAACAGACCCCCGCCTCACTGAATAGCGGCTCTTACGACGGCAACAATTTCCTTATCCGCAACCTCTACATTGGCGATGGGACTATCGGGGATGGGACCGGCCTATTTGGGCGGTCAAAAGGTAACATGAGCAACATCCGTCTTGTGAATATAAGTGTCGAAAGTACAGACAACAATAAATATGTAGGCGCACTGGCCGGACGTTTCCAAGGGGATACACTCACAAACTGCGGTGTCTATGTAGACAGTGCAAACGCGCCCGCCGGTATTTCAGATGTTTACGGCACGTTTAAGGTCTCCGGATCAGATGACCGCGTAGGTGGATTGATCGGCAATCTCAATTCTGACGCCGGTGCCACGGTGACAAAGTGCTTTGCCGCCGTGAAGGTGGAGGGCGGCGACCGAGTCGGCGGTCTGATAGGGGCGCTCGCCGCAAGCAACAATGACTCCGTGCTCGTTGACTGCTACTCAGCCGGTCACACCGTGGGCAGTACGTATACCAACGACGCAAATGTAACCGGTAATCAACAGGTCGGCGGTTTGATTGGTTGCGTCGTGGGTAGCTCGACCAGGCACACCGTCACGCTTTCTGGCATCAATTATAGCACCTGTTCGGTGAAAGGAAGTAACAATTTGGGCCTGTTGATTGGCGCTCAAACAGAACAGGCTGAAATCGTGGTCGCGTCCGGCGGAACCACTTACGCCACAGGTGTCGCATTTAACAACAGTGGAGCTGAAACTACGCCACGGAACGAAACCTACCTAACCAAGCCCACTGCTACAACTAAGAGTGACTTTACCACACACGCATACGACGACACGCTCACCGGGGACTACCCCTATGAAACCAACCTCAAAGAGCATTACGGCGACTGGGTGATGCCAAAATTCCAGGTGTCGGGTTACATCTACTGGGAGTTGGAAGGCAGCGAGTACCATTACTCCGTCAAGGCGTGGGATAGGGAGAAGGGCGCCGCAACGTGGGATGAACTGTCAATCGGCTCCACCCTCTGCAACGAGTACGACACAACGGGCATCAGCAATTACGGCTACGGCTGGCTCTACGCCGGTGACTTTGACGGCAGCAGCCCCACCATGACCGGCGCGTCTGGCGGGACCGTGGATACCGGTGCCGCAAGTGCTCTGGAAAGCAGCCTGAAAACCGCGCTGGAGACGGCACTGCCGGGTGTTGATCTCGGTACTGTCACAGTCACGGCTTACAGCTACGGCAGTGCGGCACCTGCCGGCACGACCCAGACCTGGACCATCCAACAGGGCTCCGAGACGCTGCAAACGGCGACCCTGAACCCCGACTTCGCGGACACCATCACGACCACCGGAACAGTAGCTACACCCTACAAGGTGCGCACCATCCGTCAGCTCCAGAATATCAACCATAACGCGTATCTCAGCCAGACCTTCATTCAGGGACACGACCTGAATGGCACCGGTGTCACCGACTATGTCCCCATCGGCAACGGGGCAACTAACGGGTTTACCGGCAGCTATGACGGCCAGAGCTACCGTATCCTGGAACTGAGCATCACGCCACCCAACACCGTAAAGAACGCCGCGCTGTTTGCCAGCGTATATGGCGGGACAGTCGAAAACGTGATCCTGTACTCCCCCAACGGTGGAGCCGAGATCATCGCTTCGACCGCCAATGGATCGGCGAACGCCGCGGGCATTGTGGGCGACCTGTACGGCAACGATGCCATCGTCAGCAACTGCGCCGTGGCGGGCTATACGATCACGGTAAACAACCCAAGTACAGACGACAGTTACAGCCAGTGTATCGGCGGCATCGCTGGGTGGGTGAGCAGTAATGCCCAGATCACTAACTGTGAGGCCGTGGTGGAGCTGGTAAACAAACGGGCCAGCGGTGGACGTGCTCTTATGAATGGTGATACGACTGGAGCGTTTATGGGCGGTATAGCCGGCGCAGTCAGCGGCGGCGGGAGCGTCAATATCACCAACTGCTACGCGGGCGGCACAATTAGAAACGAAGCCTCAATGAGTGGGGGGAGTAACCCCTACATCTCTGCCGGCGGTATCATCGGCCTGCACCAGGGCAGTAATATGCTTACCGTGAGCAACTGCTACTCCTATATGGTATGGAGCGGTGATGTTGGAACCCAGACTGGCCAGACTGGTAGGTATCCAATCGTCAACATCATCAATCCGTATTACAGTAGTCAAACTTCGGATTATAACGCAAAATTGTTGAATACCTATTACATCCAGGGCGGCGGTTTGTGGAATGATGCGGACAGCTTTACAACGCAAAGCAATCTCGTGAACTGCATGGCCGGCGTCGCAGACATTGGCACGGCGGACGCGGACCACACCTTTATCCCCAGTAATGTGACCGGACTCACCGGCAACTATCCCTATCCCGCTGTGGTGACGGATGAGGAAGGCAAATACGTCCACTACGGCGACTGGCCGACACCGTAACCCAACCACGCGCATCGGGCCGGGAAAGGATTGATCCCCGCCCTGACGAACACCGACCGGCGGGTATTTTCCCCGCCGGTCGTGCTTTATCCGCAATTGTCCAAGTGGGTAATCCTCCCCCGAATGTTAGAGCATTCTTGACCGGCTTAATAGCTTGGCACTCCGTATGATCTTCTTTTTCATGGGTATCCTCCTTAATTAATGGGATGTCTGAATTGTACAAAAAATCCGTCCCCGCCGCTATAATTTTTGGTGTAAGTATTTTATACTTTTAGAACATCTTCCCGTAAGAAAGTTCCAACTCTCAATGAACAGAACGCAAAAAGACAAGAAAAAGGAAGATAATAGAGAATTCGGCTTCATTGCGTTCATTTGTACCCTCACGGGCGCTGAGTGGAACCGCTGTCTGCCTCAGAAAATATCATTTTCAAAAAATATGCAGCATCCATCCTCTATACAATTAATTAGGCCCTACTCCTCAAGTCATCGCGCATAGAAAATAGTGCATTTTCAGGCCGGATGAGGTAAAATAGGTGCAAGGGAATTTAGAAAAATCCCGAAAAAAGCTTGCACATGGGGGCGGAGCAGATGTATAAAGATAACAGCCAGCTGCGGATAGAGGACTATGTGTTTCCGTATGGGAAACTGGACCCGGAAAACGACTGGGTCAAGCTGGCGGCGCTGGTTCCCTGGGACGTGGCGGAGGAGCGGTACGCGGCGCAATTCGTGAACAACGGCCACCCGGCCCATCCGGCGCGGATGGCGTTGGGAGCGCTGTTGATCCAACGGCGTCTGAAATGCAGCGACCAGTGGCTGGTGAAGCACATCGGCGAGAACCCATACCTGCAATACTTCATCGGCATGAAGGAATACGGGCCGTGTCCGTTCGGGACATCCACGCTGGTGGCATTCCGGAAACGGTTCAGCGTGGAAGACCTGGCGGCGATCCTGGAGGCGTCTGTTCCCAAAAGAGAAACGGAGAAGAAGGATGATCCGAACGATAGAAACGATCCGCCCAACAGCGGGACGCTGATCCTGGACGCCACCTGCTGTCCCGCAGATATCGCCTATCCTCAGGACATTGATCTGCTCAACCAGGCGCGGGAGAAAGTGGAGAGGACCGTGGACGAGCTGTGTGAAACGGCAGGTCAGAAGAAGCCCCGGATGTACCGCAAGCGCGCTCGGAAGGACTATCTCCGGCTGTCCAAAAGCAGGAAACGCAGCGCAAAGGCGATCCGTTCCGCAGTGCGCAAACAGCTGCAATACATCCGCCGGGACATCGGTTATGTGGCCGGATTGGTTCAAAACGGCGCAAAACTGTCCTCAAAACAGGCGGACCGCCTGAATGTAGTCACTACCGTCTATGAACAGCAGAATATCATGTATGAGTCCGGGAGCCACAGCATTCCCCAACGCATCGTCAGTCTGGCCCAGCCCTGGGTCCGCCCCATCGTCCGGGGGAAAGCCCACGCCAACACCGAGTTCGGTGCAAAACTGCACATCAGTTTGGCAGACGGCTACGCCAGGATCGAACGGCTGGACTTTGAGCCGTTCAACGAATCGGAAGACCTCTGGCGAGCGGTGGCCAGGTACCGGGAGCGCTATGGCTGTTATCCTGAACGCATTCTGGCGGACAAGATCTACCGGAGCCGCCAGACGCTGGCCTTTTGCAAAGAGCATGAGATCCGTATGTCCGGCCCAGCCCTGGGCAAGCCGCCCAAAAACCGGACTTTGTCCCGGCAGGAAAAGAAGCAGGAGTATCAGGACAACTGCGCCCGCAACGCTGTGGAGGGTGTTTTCGGGACGGGCAAGACCGCTTACGGTCTGGCCCGCGTTCCGGCGCGCCTGAAAGAAACCGCTTTCTGCGTGATTGGCATCGCCCTGCTGCTCTTGAACCTCACCAGGTCGCTGAGGGCTGCGTTGGTCTTGTTTTGCCTCCTGCTTGTTGCCGCTATTTTGCCAGGGTTGCGGAGCAGGGCCTAATTAAAATGCGAAATATTAATTCAGGCATGGGTATGCTATATCGCTACCTGCACTGCGTAAACGCGCCCCGGCTTCGCTGGATAAAGCGTCAGACTCAGGCATCCGGCAATTTTGAGAGCGATAAAGTGCAAACCCCTTGCAGCACTGGGGATTTCGGATTTGCAGAGAAAGAAATAATCGCGCCGTTGACTACTGTTTGACTACTAATTTCAGGGCATTGACTACCGGGTTTCAACCTGTTTTCTTTTCGATTTCAGACACGCCGGATCATCTGGCGTGTTATTTTTTCAGTCGTTCTGTGATGTAAAAATAAGGCATTTGAACATCGTGAAAAAATTCTCTGAAAAATCCGATTTGCTCTTGAAATTTCAGTGCGAATCTGTTATATTACTACTTGAGTCAAATAAATGCGCCCGTAGCTCAGCTGGATAGAGTGTCAGACTCCGACGTTTCAGGCGAATTTGGGAGCGATTATGAGCAAACCCCTTGCGGCGCTAAGGATTTGGGATTTGCAGATAAGGAAATTATCGCGCCGTTGACTACTGTTTGACTACTAATTTCAGGGCATTGACTACTGGGTTTCAACCTGTTTTCTTTTCGATTTCAGACACGCCGGATCATCTGGCGTGTTACTTTTTCTGTCGTTCTGTGATGTAAAAATAAGGCATTTGAACGTCGCGAAAAAAATCTCTGAAAAATCTGATTTGCTCTTGAAATTTCAGTGCGAATCTGTTATATTACTACTTGCGTCAAATAAATGCGCCCGTAGCTCAGCTGGATAGAGTGTCAGACTCCGACTCTGAAGGTCGTGCGTTCGAATCGCATCGGGCGTACCAAAGACCTGCGAAATTAATTTTTCGCAGGTCTTTCTCCATTTTTTCGGGGGGCCTTTCTATGATGTATCCATTTCTTACGCTGAATGACGGAACCGAAATTGTCCACTCTGAGATGCTTGAAAACAAGAACGTGAAGGTGTATATCGAAAAACCTGATGAAAAAGACGGATTTCACAGCGCGGTCTGCTGGCTTCCGGCGTATGAGTGGGAGGATATTTGCGGATTTTCCCAGGCGGAATTGAGCAAATACAAAGAAATTATTACATCTACTGCACACTTGATCCTTCAATTTTCTCAAGAGGGTGGATTTGACAGTGCCTCAAATTTTTAGAATTGGATCGTATATCGTTTATTTTTGGGCAAACGAATCCTTTCCACTGGAGCCGGTTCATGTCCATGTAAGTCAGGGCACTCCAAATATGAACGCCACAAAAATTTGGATAACGCAGGCAGGAAAGTGCTATGTCTGTCACAACAATTCTCATATTCCAGAAAAAACGCTAAATAATATTTTGCGCATTTTGGAGGCCAGAAGCGACGAAATCCTTGAAAAATGGCAAGAATTTTTTGGTGAAACACATTATTTCTGCTAAAACAACCGCTCCTCACAACTGGGGGCCTGAGGAGCGGTCGCTTTGTCTTGTTTACACCTCCAGCGCCTCTTGCAGCTTCTCGCTGGCCGCGCGTTTATTCTTGTCGAAAGCGTGGGTGTAGATGTCCAGAGTCGTGCTGACCTGGGAGTGCCCCAGGAGGCCGGCGACGGTGGCGGGGTCGGTGCCGGTGGCAATCATCAGGCTCGCCGCCGTGTGGCGGAGGCTGTGGACGTTCAGGTTGTCCGGCAGACCGTATTTGCGGAGAATGTTTTTGAACCGCCATGTGAATGTTGTGGGCGTCATCGGAAGGCTTGTACCCTTGCGACGGAATAAGTAATCGTCATCGGTGATTTGCCTTTTCTCGTACTGCTTCGCCTCGTCCTCGCAGTATTTACGGTAGTCCTCCAGCAAGGCTTCCATCTCGGCGGAGAAGTAGACGTAGCGGTCCCCGGCGGCGGTTTTCGGCGGCTTCACGATGATGTCCTCCCCCGTGAGCTTCACCACGTTGCGGTGGATGTGGATGGTGTGGTCATTGTAGTCGAAGTCGCTCCACTTTAGCCCGCAGCACTCCCCTCGCCGCATGCCCGTGGAGATGATCAGCTTGAAGTATGTCTCGTACTTGATGTTCTCCTGCCCCAGCGCCGCAATGATCTGTGCCGCCGTCTCCTCGTCGGCGACAGGGCGCTTGAACTTCTTCCCGGCATATTTGAACGTCCGCCACGCCGGGTTCCTGTCAATAAAACCGCCCTCCACGGCGTCAGAGAGAATTCCACATAAGCACGCGTGGACACCCTCGATGGTCGCCTCGGAGAGCGGTTTTCCCGTATTTTTATTCTTCTTGCGGCGCATATCCGCATAGAGCTTGCGGAAGTGGTCGGCTGTCAGCTCCGTGAGCTTGTACCCGCCGAGGACGGGAAGAAAGCGTTCCGTGTCCTGTCGCTCCCGGATAACGGTGGACTTTGCCAGCTTCGTGGGCGCTATGTCCCGGAGCCAGATTTCCGTGTACTCGGCTAATGTGGTATTGGGGTTTCTTTTCGGAGTGATGTTCTTGCAGGTCATCTCGAAAAGCGTCGCCTGCTCCTGCAGCCACTTGTCCGTCTGCTTTTGGGTCAGTCCCTCCGGTGGGTGGACGGTCTTCTGCTGGGGCGGGCGGCGCTTGCCGTTGTGGTCGTAGCCCATGGATACGATGATCATGTACGCGCCGCCCCGTTTTCTGATGCTTGCCATACTGCAGCCCTCTCTCCTTTCAAGATTTGCCCTCGTGAGGCAAACACACAATACCCCAAACGCCGCGGAATAGCTACTGGAAAGATATTCTTCTACGAAAGCAACAAAATCACGATGCTAAAAGGCTCTGCATCATGACCTCCGCGGCGTGTTGCTTCAGCTCCATCTGAGGGTGGCAGTAGGTGCGCTCCAGGAAGGACGTGTCTCCGTGGCCGGCAAGCTCCGCTACGGTTTGCTTGTCCACGCCGCTGTGGAGGAGTGTCGTGACAAAGTAGTGGCGGAGGGTATGGAGATGGAATTCACTGGGGAAGCCCAGCTCTTCGTAGATCGTCCGCAGGTGCTTCGTGAAGGTGTCGGGGTGGATAAGGCTCCCGTCGTCGTTCGTGAACAGGTAGTCACCCGATTCATACCCCAGCTCCTCAGCGATCTGAATCTGGTAGTAGCAGTAGCCTTTCAAAAAGGACGTAACGTCCTCGTCGATGGCAATGACACGGCTCTTGCCGTTCTTGGTAGACCCCTCTCTCACCCCCTCCCCTGCCACGATGCTCCGGGAACGGCTGACGGTGAGGATACAGCGGTCGCCGTCCATGATGAAGTCTGACCACTTCAGGGCGCACAGTTCCCCCCTCCGGCAGCCGGTGTAGATCGCCAGCAGGTAGTAGGCTTTGTACTGCCACGGCTCGTCCACAAGGCCGTCAAGGAACTCCTTTGCCTGCTCCGGCGTGGGGATGAATTGCTCCCGGTGTTCGGTGTCAGGCAGGTCGATCATCCGCGCCGGGTTCTTCTGTATGATCTCGTTGCGCTTGGCGTCCGAGAGGACGGCGGAGACGACGGTCAGGTACTTCTGTACCGTGGCCTCCTGAATGGGCCTCCCCCGGCGCGTCTGTTTGCGAAGCTCCGTTAGCATATTCTCCAGGGCGATGGGGCGGATATCCTTGATCTTGATCGCGCCGATGTACGGGTAGATCCTTTGCAGCATCCGCTCGTAGCTTGCGCGGGTGCTGGGGGCATACTTGACCTGGCGGCTCAGCCAATGGTCGGCGTACTCCTGAAACGGCGTTTCGCCGTCCTCGCTATAACCGTTTTTGACCTCGCGCTCCATCTCCTCGGCGGCGTGGATGACATACTGCTCGATGCCGCGCCGTGGAACGGAGTCCGGGACGGTGATGGTCTTGGCCTTTGAGATTTTTCTGCCGTCAGCGCGGTAGCCGTTGCTGACGGTGATCTTATATTTTCGTTCAGATTTTTTTGTGATGCTTGCCATCATTTTACCTCCTTAGTACATTTTCTGAGACCATGTAGGTTTCTCATCCTCGTGGTCGTCGGGCTTGTGGCCCATGGCAATTTTCTTTCTCCGTATCTCCTTCAATGCCTTGGAGTCCACGTGGTAGTGTGTCGTGGTGGCGTCGCGGACCGGGCCGGTGTCCTCCAGAGCAACGGCGGTCACAGCAACAGCCGCAACAGTGCCAGCAAGATAGTCGAGGTCAGGGAGATCAGCGCCGTCAGGATTATTGAGACTTTCGCGGTATGCGTTAAGCTGCGCACGCACTTCCTCGAAGCTCTCTCCATGTTTTCGATGCTCGTAGTATTGCTCTCGCACAGCTTCCCAACCTGTTGTTGCAGAGCCTGTATGCGGTTGCTCAGGCTGGTCATCTGGCTTAGTATCTTCTTCGCGTCCTCGGCTGTCATCAGCGTCGTGAGCGTTTCTTCTATTCTTGCCTGCCGTTGGAGCAGACCACTGAGGAGCGTAACCATTTCCGCCTGGGGCGGGCGGTTCAGGGCCTTCAGCTCCTCCAGAGACTTGGGCCTGTCGGATTGTGAACTCATGTTCCATGTTCTCCTTCAAATATTTAGTTTCGTGCAACTTGTTATCTCTGCACCGTTGATCGTCAGGTGTGGTGTAGGTGATGTACTTCCGCTCGTCTGTCCACTTCACATCGTAGCCCACACTTTTCATGAGCTCCATGAACTCTTCGCGGCTACCGGCGTAGCCCATGCACAGGTCGATGGTGGACATCAGCGCGAACTTCCAGCTCAGCCTTTTCTCGGCAACGCGGTACTCGCGGGAGGACATAGGCTTCTCCTTCTTCTCCCGTGGCGGCTCGAACACCGGCAGGTCCAGCTCGGCACAGATCTGGTCGTTGACCATTTTCAGCTGCTGGATCACATCGCCGTCCACATGGAGCTTGCGGCCTGTCTCGAAGTCGACGCTGTTAATGATGAGGTGGGAGTGGACGTGGTTCCGGTCAGTGTGGGTGCAGACCAGCACCTCGTGGTCCTTGAACTGCTCCGCCAGCTTGAGCGCGGCGGCGTGAGCCACGTTCGGGTTCACCTCCGCGCCGCTGGGGAAGCTCTGTACCAGGTGGTAGAACATCCTGCCGCCGTCCTTGTGGTAGAGGAGCTTGGTGTTGAGGAAGTCGTCGTAGGCCGAGGCGGCCTGACAGTTGACGCCGGTGACGAGCTGTCGGTCATGCCACAGAGTTTTGTCATCCCGCGAGACGTACTTCATCACCGACCTCATGCACCCGCGGGACTGACTGCTCTTTGAGCGGCTGGAGTAGTTGACGAAGTTGACTATTGCCATCTGTTCACTTTCCCTCCTGCATCTCACGGAGGGTGCGGCCGATCTCGGAGAGTGACTGTTGTACTCCGTCGAGGTTGGCAGCGTGGAGCTTACCCATGTTGCAGAGTACCGCGAGCTGGTTGACGTTGTTACCGATGCGCCGCAGCTCCGTCAGCACATCCTTGAGGCCGTCCATGACTACCACCTGCTGACCGAGACAGCACTGGGTGACGTAGTTGCTCTGCGAGAGGTGAGCCTTCTTCGCCTCGGCCCGGATGACGTCCAGCTCAAGCTTGGAGAGGCGGATGCTGAGCGTTTTGTCCTTTTTCATTTTTCACCTCCGTCATAGTGGGTGCGGGCTACTGCCCGCAAATGCGTTTGGCGGAGCGCCGGGCAGGGCCCGGTGTACAGACAAACGCGATGCTTGCCTCTCCCAAGGGGAGAGTTTTTTCTCTGCCGTAACCGCAGCCCGAAACGTAAAAAGAGCGGCTTTTCAATTCGGGCAACGCTGGCGCTGTGTGGGCTCTTAGCGCAGAGGCGAATCACGATGCCACCTCCAGTGTTACTGGCGTTTCTGCGGCGACGTGTGCGGCGACAGGGTCGCAAGGGACGCAAGTGCCGCAGGGGATGAGGACACCAGATGTTGCGTCACTTG
>CANQKZ010000082.1 GCA_947624585.1 uncultured Oscillospiraceae bacterium
CGACACCATATAAACATACGGGGTTGCCGCTATACAGCCCCGCCACTCACCTCCACGGGCTCTGTAGTTTGTTTAGATCCCCGTGGACAGTATAACAAATATTTTAGTGTTGGGCACCACTTGTTTCATAACCTCGTCGGTGCCTTTCGCAGAAAGGCGGATTATAAAAATGACCTCCGGCCTGTAATAACCCCTCCGAAAGAGGTAGTGTATAAACAGAGACGGACATAAAGGAGGCGGTCGGATGGACGACAGCGATATAGTGGACCTTCTCTTTGCGCGCTCGGAGAGGGCCATAGGGCTGATGGCGGAAAAGTACGGAAAGATCTGTCAGACGGTGTCCAAAAATATCGTGGGCAGCGCCGAGGACGCGGCGGAGTGCGTCAACGACGCGTATCTGGGGGTTTGGAACACGGTTCCCCCGGAGCGCCCGAACCCTCTGCGGACGTACCTTCTGCGCGTCGTCCGAAACCTCTCCCTGAAAAAGCACAGAGACAGCACCGCCAAAAAGCGGGACAGCCGTTACGACGAGTCCCTCGCTGAGCTTCAAAACACCCTGGCGGACCTCCACGGCCCGGAGGAGGCGCTGGAGGCGGCGGAGCTTAGCGGGATCGTCAACGATTTCCTGGACGGCCTTGGCAGGACCGACCGCTATCTCTTTGTCCGCCGCTACTGGTACTGCGACTCCGCCGCACACATCGCCGCCGCTCTCGGCATCAGCGCCGGGACCGCCGCCGTGAGGCTTATGCGCCTGCGGGAGAAGCTGAGGGCGAGACTTCTGAAGGAGGGATATTTTGTATGAACACGGAAATTCTGTCCGACGCTCTGGACCTTCTGGAGGACAGACACATCGAGGCCGGTTTCAAACCGCCCAAAGCCCGCAGGTACCGCCGGTACGCCGTCGCGGCTGCGTGTCTGGCGCTCCTGATCCTCGCCGCCGTCTCCCTGCCGCCCATGGTGAGAAGCTTCACCGGATCGCGCGCCGACGGCGAGGGCGGCGCGGGCACGCTTCCCGGCGATATGCTCCCCCAGCTCAACGTGGGCGGCAGGCTCTACTATTGGGACGGAATGGCCCGGGTCGTACCCGGCTTTGCCGAGACAGCCCTGCCCGACGGTTACACGGAGTACGGCCCCTTCACCGCCGTCCCGGAATCGGAGGAGCCGGGAGAGAGCCAGCTCCGCGCCGGTTTTGACGCCACGGGAACCATATACACCAGCGAAGAGACCCCCGAGACGGTGTACGTCCTGATGACCACCGGCTGGTTTGAAGATCAGTACGTCCGCTTCGTGAGCTCCGAGCTGACTGCATGAGGGAGGGTTGCCTGTGAATAAAAGGAAGGTGCTCGCATGGACAGCTCTGGCGGCGGCGGTCTTTGCCCTTGCCGTGTGGTATTTCGTGAACGGGGTGCGCCTTGACTTTGATCTGTCGTCGGTGGAGTCCGTGACGGTATATCCGATATATGCCGGGTCTGCTTACGAAAAAAAGGAGATAAACGACAGGGCGGGGATCAAAACGGCGGCTGACGCCGTCAGATCCATCCACATCCGGAAGAGAACTGTCGATCCCGCGGATGTGCCGGACGGGGGCCATGGGTACGGCATCATTTTTCATCTTGACGGCTGTACGGACCGGGAATATACCGTTTGGCATTGTACGGCGTTCTGTTATCTGTTCGATAATGTCAGCGCGGGCAGGGGCCCCTGCTGGGTGACCTGTTCGGATTTCGAGGATTTGGAGGAGCTTTGGAATTCCCCCGAATGAGCCTCACACAGCGCCGGGGTCGATATACCGGGAAAATGATCGTCTTTCGACCGATTAAAAAAGCAACACCGCCGCAGGCATCCGGCCTGCGGCGGTGTTCGTTTTCATACTAATATCCAATTAAAAGAAGACACCGAGCGGCGAGGATTTTTTGCGTCAGACGAGGAAGAACGCGCAGGGAATACTGGATGTATTTCCAAGCGGTCTGACGATGTATGACGCAAAAAAGACCGTCGCGAATGTCTTGTTTTGATTGGATATTAGTATCAGTCCACAATGTCCACGGAAATGTGCTTTCCCTGTCTCTGCGCCACAGAGCGCATGAGGGTGCGGATCTCCTTGGCGATCTTCCCGTGACGGCCGATGACCTTTCCCATGTCGTCAGGCGCGACGCGGAGCTCGAAGACGGTCTTGTCCCCGTCCTCGCGCTCGGTCACCGTGACCTCGTCGGGCTGATCCACCAGGTTCCGCGCGATATAGATCAGCAGTTCCTTCATGGTGAACCACCAATCAAAGCACGCCCGCGTTCTTGAGAAGCTTCTTGACGGTATCGGTGGGCTGGGCGCCGTTCTTTATCCACTCCTTGGCCTTGTCACCGTCTACCTTGACGGTGCTGGGCTCGGTGCGGGGATCGTAGGTCCCAAGCTCCTCGATGAAGCGCCCGTCGCGGGGGAACCGGGAGTCCGCCACCACTATGCGGTAAAAGGGAGCCTTCTTTGCGCCCATCCTGCGAAGTCTGATTTTGACCATTTTCTGTTACCTCCAAAGTCTGAATAAAAATGTAGTATTATTTCAAATATCCTCTTTATAAAGATAATTGATTACAGAAAGCTTTATCTGAAGGGGAACCCGCCCCGTCTTCTCCCGCCGCCCATGAATCCGGGCAGCTTTCCCTTGGACATCTTGCGCGTCAGGTCCCGCATCATCTCATACTGCTTGAGAAGCCTGTTCACATCCACCACCTCGGTGCCGGAGCCGGCGGCGATGCGCTTTTTCCGTGAAGAGTTGATAATGGAGGGGTCCAGCCGCTCCTTTTTCGTCATGGACAGGATGATGGCCTCGGTCCGCGCCATAGCCCGCTCGTCGATCTTGGCCCCCGCCACGGCCTTCCCCATGTTCCCGGGGAGCATGGAGGCCAGATCCCCCAATCCCCCCATCTCCTTGACCTGCTGGAGCTGGTCGTAGTAATCCTGGAGGGTGAAGGCGTTCTTGCGCATCTTCTCGGCAAGCTCCCGGGCCTTCTTCTCGTCGAAGCTCTGCTCCGCCTTCTCGATGAGCGTCAGCACGTCGCCCATACCCAGAATGCGGCTGGCCATCCGGTCCGGGTGGAAGGGCTCGATGGCGTCCAGCTTCTCGCCCACGCCGCAGAATTTGATGGGCTTGCCCGTCACCGCCCTCACTGAGAGGGCCGCGCCGCCCCGTGCGTCGCCGTCCAATTTCGTCAGCATCACGCCCGTGATGCCCAGCGCCTCATCGAAAGCCGACGCCGCGTTCACCGCGTCCTGGCCGGTCATGGCGTCCACCACCAGCAGGATCTCGTCGGGCTGGACCTCCGCCTTGATGCGCTTGAGCTCGTCCATCAGCGCCTCGTCGATGTGGAGCCGCCCGGCGGTGTCCAAAATCACCAGGTCGTTGGCGTGCTTTTTCGCGTGGGCGATGGCCGCCTTCGCGATGTTTACCGGGTCCTCGGTGCCCATCTGGAAGACGGGGATGTTCAGCTGCCCGCCCACCGTCTCCAGCTGCTTGATGGCGGCGGGCCGATAGATGTCGCAGGCCACCAGAAGCGGCCTCTTGCCGTTTTGCTTTCGCATGAGAGCCGCCAGCTTGGCCCCGTTCGTGGTCTTGCCCGCGCCCTGGAGGCCCACCAGCATCACCACGGTCATGCCCTTGGAGTTGATATTGAGCCTCGTCGTGGTGGTGCCCATGAGCTTCACAAGCTCCTCGTTGACGATCTTGATGACCATCTGCGCCGGTGTCAGCGACTCCAGCACGTCCGCGCCCACGGCCCGTTCCGAGACCTGCTTTACAAAGTCCCGGACCACCTTGTAGCTGACGTCGGCCTCCAGAAGGGCCATCCGCACCTCCCGCATAGCCTCCTTGATGTCGGCCTCCGAGAGACGCCCCTTGCCCCGGAGCTTTTTAAATACGTTGCCGAGCTTGTCGGACAGAGATTCAAATGCCATAACTCAACCTTTCAATTCATCCAGCCCCGCGCAAATGGACCGGGCCAGCTCCCCGGCCTCGCCCTCCGAGATCTCCGCCAATCTCTCGGCGTCCCTCCGGAGGGAGTCGATCTGCCGGGACATTTCCCGGAACCTGGCCACCACGCCGGTCTTCTCCTCGTACCCCTGCAAGAGCGCCCTGGCCCTTTGAAGCACGGCCCGCACCCCCTGCCGGGTGACGCCGGTGATCTCCGCGATCTCCGAGAGGGACAGGTCGTCGGAGTAGTAGTACTCGAAATACTCCCTCTGCGTCCCCGTCAGCAGCTCCCCGAAGAAGTCGTAGAGCAGCGTCAGCTCATATGTGTCGCTTCGCATTGTATCTCACCTGTAAAACAGTTTCGTTTTACACTGCCGCCCATTATAACCCGCCCCGCCCCGTTTGTCAAGGATTATTTTTCGCTTTTTCCCGCATATTTCAGCCTGTCCGCGCAGATAATAGTGTGAACGGAACGAATCATGGAGGTACAGTCATGCGCGACACCGACACCGGCATCTACATGGAAAACGAGACCCTGGGCAACTTCGCCCGCAACACCGCCTCCGCCCTTACCCGCGACGGGACCGTCCCCGGCTCCGTCTGCGAGGCCGACGTCCGCCGGACGCTCCGAGCCCTGGCCTCCCGCCTCGCCGCCATGAAGAACGGCGGGGGAGGGGAGGCGGCGGAGTGGTTCCGGGACAACTGGTATCTCGCCGAGCGGGAGGGCAAGACCGCCGCCGCCGAGCTGCGCGCCCTGGGCCGTCTCCCCAAATGCGCCGGGGCCCGCCGCGCCCTCATCTCCGAGGCCGCCGCCGCCCTCATACGCTCCGGCCGGGGGGAGGTCACCGGCGAGCGGATGCGCCTCTTCCTGGACGAGTTCCAGAAGGTCCGCGTCCTCACCGAGCGGGAGCTTGCCGCCTTCGTCCCCGCCCTGAAGGCGGAGCTGTGCGCCTTCCTGGAGGCCGTCCTGCCCCACCCCGGCGAGCCGGAGCCGGACGGCGCGGAGGAAGAGCGGGCTTTGCTCCTCCGCAACATCTTCACCTCCCTCCGGGCCCTGTCCCTCATCGACGCCGGGGACATCCTGGAGTCCGTCAACCGGGTGGAGGCCGCCCTCCGGGCCGACCCCTCCGGCGTCTACCCCCTCATGGACGAGGAGACCCGCCGGGACTACCGCGCCCACCTTGCCAAAATCGCCCGACGGGCCGGGATGACGGAGTACGACGCCGCCAAAAAAATCCTGGAGCTTGCCGAAACCGGCGGGGACGGCCACGTGGGGACCTGGATCTACACCCGCCCCCTGGGCGCGGACCGCCGGACACCCTCCGCCTCCTGGTACATCGCCCTCATCTCCCTGGCCTCCCTCTTTTTCGCCATTCTCGCGGGCATGGCGGCCAATTCCGCCGCCGTGGCCCTGCTGACCCTCCTGCCCGTCTCGGAGGCTGTGAAGAACCTCACCGACGCCCTGGCCCTGCGCCTGACGCGCCCCCGCCGCCTGCCCCGCATGGAGCTGGAGGGCGGCATCCCCCGTTCGGGCCGCACCGTCTGCGTCATCTCCGCCCTTCTGACAAACGAGAAGGACGGCCCCAAATTCGCCCGCCTCCTGGAGGAGTACCGCCTGGTGAGCCGGGACGCCGGGGAGAACCTGCTTTTCGGCATCCTCGCGGACCTTCGGGAGTCCGACGCCCGCCGCGCCAGGGAGGACGGACCGATTTTGGAGTCCGCCCGCGCGGCGGTGGAGGCGCTGAACGAAAAATACGGCGGCGGCTTCTACCTCTTCTACCGGGAGCGGGAGCTGAACGCGGCGGATAAGATCTGGATGGGCCGCGAGCGCAAGCGCGGCGCCATCGAGGAGCTGGTGCGCCTGCTGTCCGGGAAAAAGAGCGCCCTCCGCGCCCTGGCCGGGGACGGAAAGGCCCTCCGGGGCGCCCGGTTCATCCTGACCCTGGACGCGGACACCCGCCTCACCGCCGGGGCGGCCCGGGAGCTGGTGGGGGCGGCCCTCCACCCCCTGAATACGCCGGTGATCGACGAACGGAAGCGCCGCGTGGTGTCCGGTTACGGCATCTTCGAGCCCCGGGTCTCCGTGGACCTGTCCGGCGCCGGGAAAAGCGACTTCTCCCGCCTCTTCGCCGGACAGGGCGGCCTGGACCCCTATTCCGGGGCCGTCTCCGACCTCTACCAGGACCTCTTCGGGGAGGGCACCTTCATGGGCAAGGGCCTCATCAACGTCCCCGTCTACGCCCGCCTCCTGACAGATTCCTTCCCGGACAACACGGTCCTGTCCCACGACATCCTGGAGGGCGCCTATATGCGCTGCGCCTACGTCTCCGACCTGGAGCTGACGGACGGCTACCCCTACAAGGTCACCTCCTTCTTCGCCCGCCTGGAGCGGTGGACAAGGGGCGACTGGCAGAATCTGCGCTGGTGCACGGGCCGGGTCAAAAACCGGGAGGGGGCCCTGACGCCCAACACCCTGCCGGACATCGACCGCTGGAAGCTCTTCGACAATCTCCGCCGGAGCCTGACGCCCCCGGCGGCGCTGATCTCCGTTTTTCTCGCCCTGTTCACCGGGTCCCGCGCCCTGACGGCGGCGGCCCTCATCGCCCTTTTGGGCCTTCTCAGCCCCCTGATCCTTGACCTGGCCCGCTCCTTCCTGCGCCACGACGGCTCCGCCACGGCCCGGTACCACTCCGGCCTTCTGCCCGGCGTGGGCGGGTCCCTCATGCGCGCCCTGGTGTCCCTGATGCTCCTGCCCGCCCAGGGCTTTGTGCAGCTCCGCGCCGCCGCCACAGCCCTCTACCGGATGTGCGTCAGCCGCCGGGGCCTTCTCAAGTGGGTCACCTCGTCGGAGGCGGAGCGCCGCCACGGGAACACCCTCTGGGTCAACTACCGCGCCCTGGCCGCCTGCCCGATCCTGGGCGCGGCGCTGATTTTCTTCGGCTCCGGCCCTCTCGCCGCCGCCGTCGGCCTCGTGTGGCTGGCCGCCCCCGCCTATGCCTGGGCCCTTTCACGGGAGCGCCGCCACGAGCGGCTGATCCCCCAGTCCGACCGGGCCTACCTGCTGGCCAGGGCACGGGAGATCTGGCGGTATTTTGAGGACAACTGCGGGTCGGCGGACAACTTCCTGCCCCCGGACAACGTGCAGACGGAGCCGGACCTGGGCCCCGCCCACCGGACCTCCCCCACCAACATCGGTCTCGCCCTCCTGTCCGCCGCCGCCGCGTCGGACCTGGGCTTCATCGGCGAGGCGGAGGCGCGGGAGCGGATCGGAAAGACATTGGATTCCGTGGATAAGCTCACAAAATGGAACGGGAATCTCTTAAACTGGTACGACACCCGCACCCTGGACCCCCTGGAGCCCCGGTACGTGTCCGCCGTGGACAGCGGCAACCTCCTGGGGTGCCTCATCGCCCTGCGCCAGTGGTTCCTGTCCGCCCGGGACCGGGAGGGGGCGGAGCGGTGCGAGAGGATGATCGACGCCACCGATTTGCGGCCCCTCTTCGATAACCGCCGGAAGCTCTTTCACATCGGCTGGGACCTGACCCGCGACGCCCCCACCGAGGGGTGGTACGACCTCCTGGCCAGCGAGGCCCGGCAGACCAGCTTCGTGGCCGTGGCCCTGGGCCAGGTCCCCCGCAAGCACTGGCGGAGGCTGGGCCGCGCCCTGGTTTCCCAGGACAACTACTCCGGCATGGCAAGTTGGACCGGCACCATGTTCGAATATTTGATGCCCAACCTACTTCTGCCCGTGCCCCGTGACTCCCTCCTCTACGAGAGCTCCTGGTTCTGCCTCTACGCCCAGAAACGCGCCCGCCGCGGCGTCCCCTGGGGCATCTCCGAGAGCGCCTTTTACGCCTACGATCCCGGCCTCAGTTACCGCTACAAGGCCCACGGCGTCCAGCGCCTGGCCCTGAAGCGGGGCATGGACGCGGAGACGGTGATCTCCCCCTACTCCTCCTGCCTGGCCCTCCCCCTGGACCCCGGAAGCGCCGCCCGGAATCTCAAAAGGCTGGACGCCCTGGGCCTTTTAGGGAAATACGGCTGGTTCGAGGCGGCGGACTTCACCCCCTCCCGCCTGTCCGCCGCCGGAAAGCCCCAGGTGGTCCGGTGCTTTATGGCCCACCACCTGGGCATGAGCCTTGTCGCCATCGCCAACACCCTTTGCGGCAATATCTTCCAGACCCGCTTCATGTCGGATGAGCGGATGGCGGCCTACCGGGAGCTTTTGGAAGAGCGGGTGCCCACGGGCCGCGTGGTCCTCCGCCAGCCGCCCAGGGACGTGCCGGAGAAGCCCCGGCGGGGGGACACCGGCGGGTATTTCCAGCGCGCCGAGTCTGTGGACGCCCTGGCGCCCTCCGCCGTGCCCCTGTCCAACGGCCTCTACTCGGTGCTTTTCACCGAGACCGGCGCCTCCCGTTCCCGGTTCCGGGACCTGGAGGTGACCCGCTTCGACCCGGACCCCGCCGGTGAACCCGGTATGGCCTTCTGGATCCGCACCGGCGAGGGCCTGATGCCCCTGACCCCCGCCCCGGACTTTGACCGCACCGTCCGCTGCACCGCCCAGTTCACCGACACCGAGGGCCGCGTTGAGGCAAAGCGCGGCGGGATCTCCGCCTCCCTCACCGTCACCGTGCCGCCCTCCGGGGCGGGGGAGACGCGGACGGTGGAGATCGCCGCCCCCGCCGGGGAGGCGGAGTGCGACCTGATCTGCACCTTCACCCCGGTTTTACAGCGCGGGGCCGACTTCCGCGCCCACCCGGCCTTCTCCCTGCTCCAGATGGAGGCGGAGCTTGCCGACAGCATCCTCACCGTCCGCCGCCGCCCGAGGCCGGGGGAGCGGGAGCTGTTCCTGTGCCTTGCCGCCGACCGGCCCTTCATCGCCGTCACCCACGCCAGGCGCGGCGAGAGCCCGGGAGCCGGGGAGTTTCTGCGCTCCTGCCCGGACTTCCACGTGTCCGTCACCGTCCCCGTGAAGCTGACGGGGGGCCGGGGTCGGGCCGTCCTGGCCCTGGGCGTCTCCGCCGACCGGGAGGAGGCCGCCCAGACCGCCCGGAGCAACGTCCGCGCCCGTGAGACCCAGGCCGTGTCCCGGATCTCCGCCGCCGCCCTGATGCTGGGCCTGGACGTGTCCGGCACCCGCGCCGCCCTCCGGCTCATCCCCGGCCTCCTCTTCGGCCCGGAACCCTCGGACCGCCGCCGGGAGCTGCTGGCATCCGGCGACATCCCCCGGGAGGACCTCTGGCGCCTCGGCGTCTCCGGGACCCTCCCCATCCTCTGCGCCAGGATCGAAAATCAGGAGGAGACAGAGGAGGCCGTCAAGCTCCTCCGCCGCCACGCCCTCCTTTCGGAAAACGGCGTGGAGTCGGACCTCATCCTCCTGCTCACCGACGGGGGAGACTACAGAAAATCCCAGCGCGCCGCTGTGACCGAGGAGCTTCGCCGCCTGGGCCGCGAGACGACCCTGGGAGCCCCCGGCGGTGTCCATCTCAGGGACCTGGCGGACCCCGCCTCCCGCGCCGCCCTGGCCTGGGCGGATCTGACGGTCCGTCTCGACGCCATCCCCGCCGCCCCCTCCCACCGGGAGCGCCTGCCCCAACTGCCGCCCCGATACCTTCGCGGCCCCGGTTCCGTCAGCACCCGCCGGGATGAGGACGGCGCCTTCCGCTTCGCCCTCACCGATACCCTGCCGGAGACGGCCTGGAGCCATATCCTGGCAAACGACGCCTTCGGGTACCTCGCTACCGAATGCGGCACGGGCCATATGTGGTACAAAAACTCCCGCCTCAACAAGATCACCCCCTGGCGCAACGACCCCTACGCCGTCACCGGCCCCGAGCGCCTGACCCTGACCGTGGACGGCGAGCCCCACTCCCTCTTCGCCGCCGGGGACCGCCTGCCCACCTTAGTGGAGTACGGCTTCGGCTGGGCCGCCTGGGAGCGGGACTTCGGAAAAATAAAGTCCCGCCTCACCGCCTTTGTCCCCCCCGACGCCCCCTGCCGGGTGATGATCCTGGAGCTCACCGGCGACCTTGCGGGCGCCGAGCTGGAGTACTCCGCCGACCTGCTCCTGGGGGAGACCGATACCGGCATCCGGGGCGTTGTCACCGACTTCGACGGACAGCGCTTCACCGCCCGGAACCCCTCCGGCGACTTCCGGGGGGAGGTCTTCACCTGCGTCCCCTCCGACCCGCCGGAGCGCTTCACCTGCCGAAAGCGAAGCGCCCTGATGGGGGAGATGGATGAATTTACCGGCTCCGGGGAGGACCCCTGCGTCGCCTTCACCCTGCCCGCGAAACCCCTCTTTGCGATGGTCTCCGCAGGGGGTCCGGAGGGGGGTCTACAGGGCCTCGCGGGGGGGTCTACCGGGGTTCTGGAAACGTTTCCAGGGGGTGCTAAACGCCACCTAAAACTTACCAAATCCTACTGGTCGGACCTTGTGAACCGCGTCCGGATCGAGACGCCGGACAAAAAACTGGACGGTTATGTAAACGGTTGGGCCGCCTATCAGACCGTCGCCTGCCGCCTGATGGCGCGTACCGGATTATACCAGAACGGCGGCGCCACGGGTTTCCGGGACCAGCTCCAGGACGCCTGCGGCATGGTGCTCATCGAGCCTGATTTGTTGCGAAAACAGCTGAAAATCGCCGCTTCAAGGCAGTATAGGGAAGGAGATGTGATGCACTGGTGGCACGACACCCCCGAAGGGACCATGGGCGTGCGCACCCGGTGTTCCGACGATCTTCTGTGGCTGCCCTGGGCCCTGTGCGACTACGCGGAGCGCACCGGGGACACATCGATCCTCTACGAGACGGCCCCCTTCCTGGATTCGGAGCCGTTGAAACAAAATGAACACGACAGATACGAAAAAAGCCCGTTTTCAGAGGAAAAAGGAACGATTTTGGAACATTCAAAGAGGGCTGCGGAGTGCTTCCTCACGCGCGGAACAGGCTCCCACGGCCTCGCCCTGATGCTGGGCGGCGACTGGAACGACGGCATGGACGGCGTGGGCCGCCAGGGCCGTGGCGAGAGCGTGTGGCTTACGTTATTTGGAAGCATCACCCTTCGGAAACTTGCCAAACTGTGTCAAAAAGTCGGAGAAAACGGAGCTGAAAAGTTTACGAAATCCGCCGACGCCCTCCTCCGCGCCGCCGAGAACGCCTGGTCCGGCGCGTGGTATCTGCGCGGCTGGTACGACGACGGGACCCCCTTGGGCGGCCCGGCGGGGGAGAACGGGGAAAATGAGTGTGAGATCGACTCCCTGTCACAGTCCTTCGCCCAGTTCGCCGGGGCGGACCGCTCCCGAGTCCGGCAGGGATTGAACAACGCATACGACAAACTTTTAGACCCGAAAAACCGGGCCGTGAAGCTCTTTGACCCGCCTTTTGACAACGGAAAGGCCGATGTGGGTTATATCCGCTCCTACGCCCCCGGGTTCCGGGAGAACGGCGGCCAGTACACCCACGCCGCCGTGTGGCTGGCTATGGCCCTCCTGGAGGCCGGGCAAACCGAGCGCGGCGCGGAGCTCCTCTCCGCCCTCTCCCCCTCCGACCGGGACAGCCGGTACGCCGCCGAGCCCTACGTCCTGGCCGCCGACGTCTACTCCGCCGCCGGCCTCGAGGGCCGGGGCGGCTGGAGCTGGTACACCGGCTCCGCCGGATGGTACTTCCGCGCCGCCACAGAGACGCTTTTGGGCCTGAAACTGCGTGAAGGCCGTCTTTTTGTAGAGCCAAAACTTCCCAGCTCCCTCTACCCCGCCCACGTGACCTATACCGTCCGGGGACGCGCTTTCGACATCCGCATCTATCCCGAAGGCGTCCTCATCGACGGAGAACCCGCCCCCCGTGAAGGGATACCGCTTCCTCTCAGCCCGGAGGAAGTCAAGGCATAAGATCCGGCTCAGCCCGCCGAGGGGCTGTTCGTCCGCCGTCCTTTCGGACGGCGGAGTCCTTCTTTTCTCTCTTTTGTTCCGCACGTTGTGCTGCACAAAAGAGAGAAGAGAAGCAAAAGAGAGAAAATGCGGTTGTGGGGCCCGGCGATAGTCCGGGGATTGGCGCTTCGTAACGCGGGTCGGCTTCCGCGGTGGCGTGTCGGTGGGTCTGGGAGGAACCATAGCCGCGCGGGCCGAAGACTTAATTGGTTGGAGCATCAGCTTCGCTTGGCCGCTTACGCTGGCGGTGGCCTGTAGGGGGGCGGCTCTGTTTTGGGCCGCGCTGGGTGGGCGGCGGTTGTGGGGCCCGTTTTGGGGTGTGTGTTGTCCGGGGTAGTACGTCGCACGGTTTGAAAAAGGTATTTCAAAATATTTTTTTCATTGAAAAATTCATTTTGAAATGATTTTGGATTATTGCAACTTTGAATGAGTGTATTATTGCGTAAGGCGAAGCTGTTGTTGAGCGAATATTGCAAAGTAATCCAAAATATTCAAAAGTTGAATCAATCTGCCCCCAACGGGACGCAAAGCGTCCCGCAATATCCAATGTATTTCAAAATGAATTTGCCAACGGCAAAGATATTTTGAAAAACCTTATTGATAAGAGCGACGTGAAACCCCAGACAAC
>CANQKZ010000083.1 GCA_947624585.1 uncultured Oscillospiraceae bacterium
TTTCGGTGCGTTTTCGCTTACATTGTTTAATTCGCAAGGTACATTCCCTGTCGGGCTCAAGCCCGGCGGAGCTTTAGTATACCACATTTCCGCGAGCTTGTCAAGAGGTTTTTTTAACTTTCCTGAAAGTTTTTTCGGTGTGTTCCCGTCCGGCCGTCATCCCTGACGCGCGGAGCTTTAGGATAGCACATCTTTTCAAACTTGTCAAGAGTTTTTTTAACTTTTTCAAGTCCTTCGCGCCCGTGTCTCCCACTCGCGCTGTCGTCCCCGACGCGCGTCCCGTAGGATATCACATCTCCGCCCACTTGTCAAGAGTTTTTTTCGCCCTTTTTCAAGTTTTTCGCGGTCCCGAGGTCCCTCGGCGCTGTCCTTCGCGACAGCTTGCCTAATATACACCCTTCTTCTCCAAATGTCAACACTTTTTTTGAATCTTTTCAAAAAAATTCGCGGGGTTATCTCTCTCCCCGCGTATGACACTATATATTGTATTTCTTCCTCTGCGCCAACACAGGCTGGAGCTGTTTTCCCTCCATGGCGCATTTGACCGTATCCTCCACCAGCGTCAGATCCGCCGCCAGCGAAGTCGGTTTACCTATGGGGTCGTCCTGATAGAAGGGCACGAAGAAAATGTTCTTCCGCGCCAGCAGCTTTCCTATGTTCTCCGCGTTGGCGGCCAGGGCGTCGTTGGTGGACACAGCCAGCACCACGGGCCGGTCGTTGCGCAAATGCGCCTTCACCGCCATGGTGACAGCGGAGTCCGTGACGCCGTTGGCAAGCTTGGCGATTGTGTTTCCGGTGCAGGGCATGACGATCAGCACGTCCAGCAGTCTCTTAGGGCCGATGGGCTCTGCCTTGACCACGGTGTCCACGATCTCCTTGCCCGAGGCGGCGGTCAGGCGTGCCCGGAAGTCCTCCGCCTTCCCGAAACGGGAGTCCGTGGAACCGGACCGCTCGCTCATAATCGGCGTCACGTCGTATTCCCCGCAGAGGCGCTCAAAGGTCTCCACGGCGCTCTTGAAGGTGCAGTAGGAGCCGCACAGGGCGACCCCCGCTCGAAGCTTCTCCATATCCTCACTCCAAATTGTTTTCATTGATAATATTGTAGACGGTGTCCCGGATGGCGGCCCCGGCGGTCTCCGGCGCCGTCTTCCCCGGAAGGCCCAGGGCCCATTCTGTACGCACGCCGAGACGCCGGGCCGCGTCGAAGTCCACACCCCCGGGCTTGGAGGCCAGGTCCAGGCAGAGGCAGTCACGGCGCAGAAGGGCCAGACGTTTCTCATCCAGCACCGGCGCCGGGACGGTGTTGACCACCGCCGCGAATTCCGGCAGGACGGTCTCCAAAGCCCCGGTGTCCGCGCTCTCCATGCCCAGGCACTCGATCCACGCCCGGTCCGCCGGTTTTCTGGCCGAGGCGGTGACACGGGCGCCCAGGAGGTGCAGGCGGAGGGCAAGCAGTTTTCCGATGCGGCCAAAGCCGATCACCAGCACCGGGGTCCCGAGGAGCGTCGCCGGAAGCTCCCGCATCAGTATCTCCAGCGCACCCTCCACCGTGGCGGCGGCGTTGCGGACCGTCAGTTCCTCCCGGTCAAAGTAGTCGAAGCACCGGATCCCCCGCGCCCGGCAAAGCTCCGAAAGGCGCCCCTCCACCTTGCCGGCGAAGAGCGTCTGGCGCGGTGTCATCAGCTCCGTAAGCTCGTCGACCGAGATCGGTGACTCCGCCAGCGGAGCGTTCACCGTCTCCCCTCCCCCGGCGGGCAGGGGCAGGATCACATGGTCCGCACCCTCCAGCGCCTCCGCCAGGGGCACGCACCGTGCCTCCCCCCGCTCCAGCCCCGTACACAGCACCCGATGCCCGTCCACCCGGAGAAGCCCCGCCAGACGCGCAAGCCTCATGTCCCCTCCGACCACAGCAAACCTCATTTCAAGTCTCCTCCTTGCGCCCATGTTCCCTCCATACTATTCAAAAGGCGGCGGAGCAGTGACGCGGATAAAAATTTCTGGTTGACAAACGGCTGGAACGTGGTAAAATATCCATCGTGAGGTGAGATCGTGGAACAGAGCAGAATCGACAGGATCAGCGAGCTAACGCGCATATCCCGCACCCGTGCCCTGACGCAGGAGGAGCTCAATGAGCGCGCCGCCCTCCGTGCCGAATACATCGCCGCCGTGAAGGCCAGCCTCACAGGGCAGCTGGAGAACACCTACATCGTAGACGAGCACGGCGCAAAACGCCCCCTCCCCAAAAAGAAACATTGACGCCGGTGTGGCGGAATTGGCAGACGCCTTGGATTTAAAATCCAATGTTGGAAACAGCGTACCGGTTCGAGCCCGGTCACCGGCACCAGAATTGCAGGTTAAAACTACTATTAGTGGTGAAAACGCCTGCGCCGCAAGGGTTTTGAGGCCGTTCCAGGTCAAACTGGAACGGCCTCAAAATTTTCCTATTTTTCCTCGTTTCCTCCGTACTGGAGGGATTCGAACTGGCGACGTATACAATTGAAGAACGTTTGCGCGAATGCCGGATCGGAAGATCCGGCATATTTTTTTGCTCAGAATCTGAAATCTTGGAACGAAAGAGGTGAACAAATGGATTCTCAGGATCTTCCCACATCTTTGCAAAGGGCAATCAAGGATATGGAAGCGGCGTGGGCAAAGGTGGACAGTGGCGAAGATTGCCTCTCCTGGGACTGCTTTTTCTGCGAGCTTCAAAGCAGTATCAACAGCGCGGAGGTGAACGGGGTCATAAGCTCTGAGGCGGCGTGGGTTCTGAGAGAAAGGTATCTGCGGATGGAGCGGCCGGCTCCTATCATACATCAGGCACCGGGGATATGCTGAATGATCTCGTGAGCCGGGTGAACATTTATCCCGACGAGGTGTTGGAAGTAAAACTCAACTTCGCCGATGCGCTTGAAGAATTGCCGGAGCAGTTGACCGAGGTGATTTGAGTAACGAAAAAATCTTAAATTTATAGAAAATTTTTTGTCCCTATCTTGACAACAGCAGATGAGGGAATCTCCGGCACTTCCATGAAGAAACGCAAGGAATTCCTCAAACTGATTGCCGACTGCAAAAAGGGCAAAGTGGACCTGGTGATCACCAAGTCCGTCACACGCTTCGCGCGAAACACGGTGGAAGGGCTGCAGACGGTTCGGCAGCTCAAAAATCTTGGAATTGGCATCTACTTTGAGAAAGAGAATGTCAATACCCTCAACATGGACAACGAAATGCTCCTGACCTTCTTCTTCACACAGGCCCAGGCGGAATGCGAGTCTCTCAGCGGCAACGTCAAGTGGGGCCACCGCAAGAACTTCCAGGACGGCAAGGTCTACTACCACTACGACAGCTTCCTTGGCTATAGGAAGGGCGAGGACGGCCAGCCCGTGATAGACGAGGAACAGGCCAAAATCGTCCGGCGCATCTACTCCCAATACCTGATGGGCTACAGCGTCCGGAAAATATGCACTGGATTGGAGGGTGACGGCATCAGGACGGCACGCGGTACATCGGAGTGGCACGACAGCACCGTCCAGGGCATCCTGAGGAACGAAAAATACATAGGCGACGCCATCCTCCAGAAAACCTATGTGGCGGACCTGTTCAACCACCAAACAAAGAAGAACATGGGCGAGCTCCCCAAATACTACGTCCACGACTGCCACCCGGCCATCATTGACCGGGCCACCTTCCAGAAGGTGCAGGAGGAGATCGCTCGCCGCGCCGGAAAACGCAAGACCTCCTCCAGAGCCAAGACGGAGCTTGGCAAGTACAGCAGCAAATACGCCCTCAGCGAGATCCTGATCTGCGGCGAGTGCGGCAGCCCTTACCGCCGCCAAACGTATATGCCCAAGGGCGAAAAAATATATGTATGGCGTTGCCTCAACCGTATGGAGAACGGCAAACGCATCTGCAAAAACTCCCCTACCTTCAAGGAGGATGCCCTGCACAATGCCATCGTCGTGGCAATGAACGAAATGTTCTCACAGCAGGCGGCCAGAGACGTCCTCCGTGAGAGCATCACCGCAGTCCTTGCCGCCGCGCAGCCGGAGATGTCCCTTCCCGCCGTCAAAAGCAAACTCGCGGCTCTGGAGGCCCGGTACAAGGATCTTCTGGATCTGGTCATAGCTGACAGCGCCAGATATGAGGACTTCGAGGATGAGTTCCGCACAACCAATGAGAAAATGGCGGGCCTCAGATCCCTCCAGACAAAGCTGGAGCTGGAACAGCCCTCCGCCAGCGAACCGGACCGGCGGATGGAGCAAATCGCCTCCACCATTGAGCAGACGGACGCATCCATCACCGACTACGATGATATCCGCACCCGCCAGCTCATCAGCACCATCAAGGTGCTGGACAAAGAGACGCTCCTCATACGCTTCAAGGACGGGATGGAGATCACACAGCATATTGAGAAATAAGGAAACCAAATACCGTCGGAGCCACGCAAACGGCTCCGATTTTTTGATGATATATGATTGATACGAAAGGAATGAACACAATGGCATCAGCAAATCTCACCGTTCGCCCCAGCGGTTTCCTGTGGGACATCGACATCCCCATCGTGGATATGGACAAGACACTCTCCAGGCCGGGCCCCGCCGACATGAGGCGCAGGACGGTGAAGCGCCCCCGGAAAAGAGCAAGGGCGGACCGGCCGACGCTCCTGCTGATGTTCCTGACCTTCACGTTCCTGTTCGGCTTCGCCATCGGCGGCGCCACGGTCCGGTCAATGGCGGAAGCAACGCCCGTCGAGGACGCCGTTATCACCCCCGAGCCCCGGCAGACCTCCTACGGACATTCGGAAACACCGGTTCTCCCGGAGGCGCCCGCACAACCCACCCCTGAGCCGGAGCCCTGCAGTCACCGCGATGACATCACCTGCGGCGGCAATCTTTTGAGCTACGACCTCCAGGACATCATGCAGGAGTGCTGCGAGAAGTACAGCGTCCCCTATGCCCTGGCCCTTGCCATCGCCGAGGTGGAGAGTCGCTTCGACCCGGACGCCCAGAGCGTCACCGACGACTACGGCCTCATGCAGATCAACGCCACTAACCACGACTGGCTCCGTAGCCTTGGCATGGACCCCCTGACCCCGGAGGGCAACATCGAATCCGGTGTCTACATCATCAGCCGCCACCTCCAAGCCTACGGCGACCCTCACCTGGCCCTCATGGCCTACAACAACGGCCCCGCCGGCGCCAGGAAGCTTTGGGAGGAAGGGATACACGAGACGGCGTACTCCAAAAGGGTCATGACCGCTTTTTCAAAGTGGACGGGCATTCTTGCAGCATGACCTCACTTTTTTAGAGCATCAGTCTTTTCTTTTGTTAAATTCGGTGATATACTATCGAAGAAGCGAGGTGTAGGGAATGGAATGGATCTGGTACATGATCGCCGCTATTGGTGCCGGGATCGGAACGGGGCTTGCAGGGCTGTCCGCCGCCACGGTGATGGTGCCGATTCTGATCGTGCTGTGTCCGTCCTTCTCCGGGGAGACGGGGGTCTACCAGGCCACAGCCATCGCGCTGGCCTCGGACATCCTGGGCTCTGCCGTCACCACCTGGACATACGCGAGGCACAACAACATCGACCTTAAGCGCGGATGGATCATGCTGGCGTGCATTCTCTCCATGAGCACCGTGGGCAGCGCGGGATGATGATGCTGGTGGTCTTCACGGCTTTCCTGGGCTATGTGGCGTACCTGGCGGGGAACGTGGTGCTGGGGAGCTTCACGCTCTTCCTCACCTTCTTCATCGGCATCCGCTTCCTGGTGAAGCCCGACACCAGTCGGGAGCGCCAGGCAGCAAAGGGCCAGAGGCTGGACTGGAATGGTGTGGCCATCTCCCTCTTTTTCGGGCTGACCATCGGCTTCGGCACAGGCTTCGTGGGCACCGGCGATGGAGCTGAAGACGGCGGTGGGCACCAGCACCTTCATCATGACCTTCACGGCCCTGATCGCCGCCGTCAGCCACATCCTCATCCACCCGACCATCGTACTGGAAAAGTGGGATGTGATGATCCTGTGCATCGCCGTTGCCACGGTCTCCAGCCTCCTGTCCGCCCGGTTTGCCAACCGCGTCCCCGCACGCACCGTAGGCCTCGCCACCGGCGCTGTACTGACGATCCTCGGCGGAGCCATGCTGGTGCTCAACTACCGGAGCATCCTCTTCGGCTGAAAGCGCAAAAGCCCAAACCCGTTGCGCTGCAAGGCTTTTTGAAAAGTAGGATTTTTAACCTGAATGCGACCCCGTTTTCGAACTTTTTTATTGAAAACGGGGTTGTGTCTTTTTAAAAACCGTTGCGAGAGTAAGCGAATTTAAAAGCGGTAGAAAATGAGTGACTATCAAAACTCCCCATTTTCGCAAACTAAATTTTCGTGATAAGCACGGTTTTTAGACAGCGGTTTCTCATAAAAAGGCAGAGGAAACCTCTCCGCATATATTATAGTGACGAGAAAATTCCGTTCGATTGTCTTGCATGAATCGTACAACTATGCTATAATAATTATGCGGACACCGGCATCGGTGAAAGGAGGTTCCACGATGTCTATTACAGCCACAGAATTGAAGCTCAACTTAGGGAAGTACCTTCAGCTTGCCGAGAGCGAGGATATTTACATCACCCGCAACGGCAAGGTCATTGCAAAGCTGTCAAACCCCTATCAGGACCGGGTGGACGCGGTCAAGTCCCTCTATGGCGTCCTGCCCGCCGACATGACCCTGGAGGAGGCAAGGAATGAGAGGCTTGACAGGATATGAGGGTATTGCTGGACACTTGCGTCGTCGTGGATTTCCTGCAGCGGCGGGAGCCGTTCTGTGACGACGCCTACGCGATTTTCCTGGCGGCTGCCAATCGACGCTTTGACGGTTTCGTGACCGCCAAGTCCCTGACGGATATTTACTACCTGACCCATCGGTTTACCCACGATGATCGAGAGACCCGCAAGGTGTTGTCCACGCTGCTGATTCCACTGGATCTCCTGGACACGGCGGGACTCGACTGCCGGAAGGCGATCTCATCAGAGATCTCAGACTTCGAGGATGCCGTCATGATAGAAACCGCGATCCGTACAGGGATGGATGCCATAGTCACGAGAAACGTGCGGGACTACGCAAGATCCACCGTTCCGGTGTGTACGCCGGCGGAGCTTTTGACAATGTTGGGATTCAATGAAGAAAAGGGTTAAAGCCCTTGCGCCGCAAGCCTTTTTGAAAAGTAGGATTTTTAACCACTTATTCCAGAATTGCAGGTTAAAACTACTATTTGTGGTCAAAACGCCTGCGCCGCAAGGGTTTTGAGGTCGTTCCAGAGCGAAATGGAACGACCTCAAAATTTTCCTATTTTTCCTCGTTTCCTCCGTACTGGAGGGATTCGAACTTACGACATATACAATTGAAGAACGTTTGCGCGAATGCCGGATTGGAAGATCCGGCATATTTTTTTGCTCAGAATCTGAAATCTTGGAACGAAAGAGGTGAATAAAATAAATGGATTTATCCTCCACAAGTCCCCTGAACCATACTTTTGTGCTTTGCTCGTCCAGTTCTTCCAGGAGACTCCCGGCCTTCACGTTGATCATATCCGTGAGGTAGTCCGAATAATTGTCCTCAACGACTGTTTTTGCCGCGGACATGAGACAGGCCGGCAAATCCGCACCGCCCTCCACTCCGTAGCTGTTCTCCAGGTCCTCAATGACTGCCGCCTCATAGCGTGGTTGCATGGTCCAGATGGGCGCTTCACGCCCGGTCTCGCTGTTGGTATCTGACACATCAAAGACGTGCCGGAGCCGGTTTCGAGAATTGCCCTCCACCAGCAGGGCAATACCACGGGCTCCACGGTTCACCCATCTTCCGTAGGCGTTCCAGAAGCCTATCTCCGCGCAGGCCGTATCATGCTCCGCCATCTCATGGCGGTAGTCCTCCTCGCTCCTGTCCCCGGCCAGTGCCCGCCAGCGGTCAAGATACTCCTGCCCCGCCGCCGTCTTTCTCAGCTCCGCCTCACCCATCCATCAGGAGACGGAGGTGCCGCCCCAACAGCAGTTGATGATCCCCACAGGGACCTGCAGGGCCTCCGCGATCTGAACGGCGAAGAACCAGGCGGCGCCGCTCAGGTCCCCGGCGGTATCCGGGGAGGCGGCCCGCCAGCGGCTGTCCCGTTGGGCGCTCTCCCACTCCGGGCCCTCCGTGGGGCACCGGGGAACGGTGTAGAACCGGATGTTCCGTCCGGCGCTGAGGCGGATCTCCCTTCTGGCATCCCGGCAGTCCCGCAGGGGCAGCTCCATGTTGCTCTGGCCGCCCGCCAGCCACACCTCGCCCAGGACCGCGTCGGAGAATCGAAGCTCCTCAGGGCCCGAGCGAACCGTCAGCGTCAGCGCCTCCCGGGAGTCCATGGGCGGAAGGACCGCCATCCAATCGCCCTGTTGATCTGCGTAAGCTGTGCGCTTCTCCCCGCCCAGGGTCACCGTCACCGGCTCACCTGGCGTGCAGGTGCCCCACACGGGGATTGGTTTTCCCCGCTGAAGGACCATGTGATCTGAAAAGACCGCCGCCGTCGTCAGCATGTCACATCGCCTCCGCGTCCTTCAAAAATTCCAGATTCTTGCGGATGAGCCCGCACCTCTGCCGCACGCAGTCGGCGCTCCGCAGGGCGTCAGGCGGGGTGTTGAACACGTAGTCTGTGAGTCGGTCCAGGGTGGTTGTGGCCACATGGAGCCGGGTGTCGGAGGAGGCGTAGTAGATGAACACGTCCCCGTTCTCCTGCACCACGGCGCCGTTGGTGAAGACCACGTTGGACACGTCCCCCACCCGCTCGCCGCCGAGAGGCGCGATGAGATACCCGCCGGGCTCGGCGACGACACGCCAGGGCTCGTCAAGGTCCGTGGCGTAGGCGTAGACCACGTACCGCAATCCCGCTGCCGTATTGCGGACCCCGTGGGCGATATGGATCCAACCCCGGTCCGTCTTTATCGGAACCGCGCCGGAGCCGTTCTTGCTCTCGGTGATCGTGTGATACCGCCGGGGGCTGGTGATGATCTCCTCGTCGATCACCGCGTGAGTGATGTCCCGGCAGAGGCCGAAGCCGATGCCGCCGCCGGAGCTGGTCTCGATGAAGCCGTCCATGGGCCGGGTGTAGAAAGCGTACTGCCCCTCCACGAATTCCGGCAGGAGGCAAACGTTCCTCTGCTGGGGGGACCGGAGGGTCACAAGGTCCGGCAGACGCTCCCAGGTGGTGAGGTCCCTGGTGCGGACGATCCCGGCCTTGGCCACGGCGGCGGACAGGTCCGGGTCCTCCCGGTCCTTGCTCTCGGAGCAGAAGACGCCGTAGATCCAGCCGTCCTCATGGCGGGTCAGGCGCATGTCGTAGACGTTCGTCTCCTCGGGGCTCGTGTCCGGCAGGACCACCGGGTAGTCCCGGAACCGGAAACCGTCCACGCCGGACTCGCTCTCAACCACGGCGAAGAAGGATTTCCGGTCAAAGCCCTCCACCCGGGCCACCAGGCATATCCTGCCGTCCAGCTCGATGGCCCTGGAGTTGAACACCGCGTTGACACCCAGCCGCTCCTGAAAATTCGGATTTGTCTCCGGGTCAAGATCGTACCTCCAGGTCAGGGGCACCATCTCCCTTGTGAGGACGGGGTACTCCCAGCGGTCGAAGATGCCGTTGTAGAAGTCCGTCTTTCTGTTTTTGCGGCTCAGCAGCGCCTCCTGGTGCTCCCTTTGCCTTATGTATTCCGGGTGAAGCTCACGCATCCGGACGCCTCCTTATAAGCTCAAGACACATCCGCCCGTTGTGGTAGGGGCACTTCCACGGGCTGACAACCGGGCGGCTGCTGTCGGGGCGTCCCTCGCGGTCAACAGCCCAGAGCCACTCCCCGCCGGGGCGGCTGTCCGCAACATATCGGCGGATGAAGTCAAACACATCCTCCGCCGCCGCGAGATATTTCGTCTCCGCCGGGCGCCTGCGCCATTGATTTACAAACCCCAGCACCGCCTCCGCCTGCACCCACCAGACGCGGGTATCGTCCGTGACGCCGCGCTCGCACTCGTTGGCGACGGAGTGGTTTTTGTACGCCTTCTCAAATACGTTCTCCGCCAGTGCGGAGGTGATCTTCGATATTCTGGCGCTCAGCTCCGGGTCCCCCAGAAGCCCGCAGCCCCAGTCCAGAAGCCAGCTGGTCTCGATGTCGTGTCCGTAGCTTGTCAGGTCAATGAGGCTCCGATACTCCTCGTCGAAGAAGACCTCCTGCCGCCGGAGGGCGGGGTTGTAGATTTTTTCCTCAAAAATCCTCAGTATCTTCCGTATGGCCTCCCCCACCTCCGGGTCCCGGGAGGCCTGGTAGAGCCCCGCGTACCCCTCGAACACGTGCAGGAGGGTGTTCATGGTCCGCTCCGCCATCACGCCGTTCTCCGAGAGCTTCTCGTTGCTCACGGGCCGGAAATGCCGGTCGAAGGCCTCCAGATACCCGTCCCGGTCCCGGCAGCGGCCCTCGATGAGGTGAAAGAGGTACTCCGCCAACGTCAGCGCGGATCTGTCGCCGCTGGCCTCGTAGTAGGCGGACAGGGCGTAGACGGCGAAAGCCTGATTGTAGGTGTGCTTCGTCTCGTCCGCGGGCTCGCCCCGGC
This sequence comes from uncultured Oscillospiraceae bacterium, assembly GCA_947624585.1. Taxonomy (GTDB): domain Bacteria; phylum Bacillota; class Clostridia; order Oscillospirales; family Oscillospiraceae; genus RUG626. Next base: position 10,620 of record CANQKZ010000083.1, read on the forward strand.
ACGTGACGCTCCAATAGACCCCGCCGCACTCCCGGTCGAAGCAGAAGTCACGCAGGAACCGGAAGGCGTGTCCGGCGCAGTCAAGGCAGTCCTCACGGCCCAGATCCTTGGCGCAGCGGGAGAAGAACCAGAGGATGCGGCTCATGAGGATACACCCCTTGTCCGCCTCCGGGTCCGCCCGCAGGTCATAGCCCACAAACCCCGTGAAGCCTCCGTACCTGTCGTCACGCAGGGGCTGCCAGAAGGGGAGGATACGGCTCTCCAGCATGGAGAGCGCTTCCTTTTTCAGCATGGAGACGCCCCCTCATCTTCTGCCGGGGTCCCGGTCCGCGTCCGTGGCCCCGTCGTGGTCCAGAATATACCGGACCACCGTCTCCGCGTCGGTGAAGGCGAGCCCAACGTAGGTGTCCGCCGCGCCGTAGTAGACGGCGATGCGCCCGGTGGCCGCGTCCTGCAATGTGGCGCAGGGGAAGCAGACGTTGGGGGTGAAGCCGCGCTCCTCGTACCACTCCTCCGGCGTCAGCAGGAAGGTCCCGCACCGATGCAGGACCCGGCTGGGCTCGTCCCGGTCCAAGATGGCCCCACCCACGGAGTACACGAACCCGTTGCAGGTGCCGGTGACGCCGTGGTAGATGAGAAGCCACCCCTCGCTTGTCTCGATGGGCGCCGCGCCGCCGCCGATCTTCACGTTGGACCACCACTCACGGGTGGGGCCCATCACGTGCCGGTGGTGCCCCCAGTGCTCCATATCCGGGCTCTCGGAGAGATAGATGTCCCCGAAGGGCGTGTGGCCGCTGTCGCTGGGGCGGGAGAGGAGCAGATATTTTCCGTTCACCCGCCGGGGGAAGAGCACCCCGTTGCGGTTGAAGGGCAGGAAGGGGTTCTCCACACGGGTGAAGGTCCTGAAATCTTTTGTTTTCGCCATCCCCAGCGCTGCCCCGTAGGCGTCCTGACACCAGATGAGATAATATGTGTCCTCCACCTTCACAAGGCGCGGGTCATAGGCATAGGGGGGCATGAAGGGCTCCCCCTTCTTATCCACAAAGGGGATCTTCTCCGCGTCGAAGGTCCAGCTTATGCCGTCCCCGCTGCGGCCCAGATATATGTAGGGCATCCCGTTGGTCTGCTCGCCGCGGAATACGCCGATGAAGCCGTCGCCGTAGGGCAGGACCGCGCTGTTGAAGATGCGCGCCACGCCCGGGATGGGGTTTCGGCGGATGATGGGGTTGCCCGTGTACCGCCACATGGGCGCATCAGACCCGGCGGGGCGGTCCTGCCAGGGGATGTTCGGCAGATCGCCGCAAAGAAGCTTTATGTCATTCAACAGAGTTCCCTCCGATCGTTTGTCGAGTAGACGGCTGACATTACTGTCGCCGCCCCTCACAGAACCGTACTTGCGGTTTTCTCGCATACGGCTCT
>CANQKZ010000084.1 GCA_947624585.1 uncultured Oscillospiraceae bacterium
TATCGGGTTGGGTGGTTCGCCCAACTATACTGTGCGCACCGAACCGGCGCACTCAAGGATGAATTAGAGCCTCAACCTGGCTGAACCTTTTTTACTTTTTTCGCCGCAGTATCTGCGGCTGATTCCTTATGCCCTTTTTAGGGCTGGCTCGTGGAGAACGATGTTTCAAACTTTGCCTCCGTTCTCTGTGATCCTCTGAGGTTCCGTGGAGTTCCATGTATATTGTTTCACAGAGTTCGGGTGGAGGGTAGATGGGGGGTGGGTTGACGGTTACGATTTTTCACCAGATGAAAGCAAAAAATGGCGGGAATACTTTGTGTATTTCAAAGTTTTATGACGAAACATGGCGGAAAATCTGCCGTCAAGGTCGGTGCGTTGATTTGTTCAGAGGTTCCTCAATTTTATGAGGTCTCAATGACCTCCTCACTTGCCTTTTTCGGATATCTGCTTCCTCGGCATGACCTTCCTCCGCCCGTGTCGGTGCAGGACATAGCAGATTTGCCCGGTAGGCGCTCTCTATTGCGGATGCCTCCACCAGTTCACACTTTTCGGCCTGCTCTTCGAGGGGCCCATAAGCTTCGCTTCCTCCTCGACACTCATGTTTCGGCGATTCCCGAAATAGTGCTTCTCGGTTAAGGATCCCAGCCCATTTTCGAAATATTGCCGAATCAGGTTGGATATGTGCCACCGATAGAATCCCGTTTTTTCAAGATCTCCCGCCGCTTTTTTCCTCGCACCGCATCTCCAGCACCGTCATCCGCCTGTCTGCTTTTTGCTTGGGTTTATAGCAATCCGATTAAAATAATGACACAAGTTCGGCGTACCAATGAGCGCATGGCTTCGTCGTCCTTAATGGGCGTCAGCCCACCTGCGTCCTACTCGCCCCGCGCTCATTGTCATCACTTTCTTATACTAATATCCAATTGAAAGAAGACACCGAGCGACGAGGATTTTTTGCATCAGACGAGGAAGAACACGCAGGGAATACTGTATGTATTTCCAAGCGGTCTGACGAAGTATGATGCAAAAAAGACCGTCGCAAATGTCTCATTTTAATTGGATATTAGTATTATGCGCCATTATTTCATCGGATTGCTATAGTATCACGCATGGAACCTCCGATCAAGGTGGGGCGTGATTGGGAGGCGCGGTCATTTCTCCGCCAGAAGGGTGTATGTGCTCCCCCAGCGGCCCATGACGCGGACTTCAGAGAATCCGCCCTCCCGGAGGGCCTCCGTCTCGTGGGGGACGGTGAGGGGCGTGTCGTAGTGGTAAAATTCGCCGTCCGCAAGTCCCTGCTCCCGCTTCAGGCGCATAAGCTCCGACTGGAAGAAGGTCTCCTGACCGTCGGTCTCGCAGAAATAGTCGGTGAGCACGAAAAAACCGCCGGGGCGGAGGGAACGGCGGAGCTTCCGGTAGAGCGGTACCTTTTGCTCCCTGGTGAAGTGGTGCAGGGACTCCACACTCACCGCCGCGTCGAAGCGGTCCTCCCCCAGGGGGAGGTCGAAGTAGGACCCGCACAGGAGAGCGACGCCCGGGTGCTTCCGACGGAGCTCGTCCAGCATCTCCCGCGACAGGTCGATGCCGGTGACGGAGGCGGAGGGGTTCAGCGCCAGGTACAGGTCCAGCTCCAGCCCGGTGCCGCAGCCCAGGTCCAGGATCTCGGCCCCGGGGCGACGCGGGAGAAGGGAGGCGGTGAAGGGGTAGAACTCCCGCGCCCCCTCGATGCAGGTGAGCTGGTGCTCCTCATATCCCGCAAGGCGGGCGGAGAAGAAATCGGCCATTTTCTCCAGCATCGTCACTCCGCCTTTGCCGAGAACACCAGCGAGCCGTTGTGTTTTCCAGCCGCGATGCCGCCGGGGGCGGTGAGAAGCTCGATCTCGTCGCCCAGACGCGTCTCGCTGGCAAAATTCATGGTCAGCTCCCGCACGGACTGGATGCCCAGCACCTCCAGGGCCATGTCCGCGTAACGGCAGTTATTGGTGTGGTCGTTCTCATCCAGGTCCGCCTCGGTGACAACGTGCCGGGACACCGGCGTCAGGCCCTGGGGGCGGATGCGGCCGATGCCCTCGGGCATGGCGGGCTCCGGGTTGTAGACGCCCTGGAAGTCCAGGGGGGTCTGGGCCACGTGGCGGGTGACGCAGTTGACCACGCACCACTGGCTGGCACCCACTACCAGGTCCCCGCCGCCGGGGGCCAGGATGTGGAAATCCCTGTCGTAGATCAGCGACCCGGTGCGCCGGGGGTAGCTCAGGAGGGTGTAGTCCGTGTCCGGTTTCAGTTCGCCCAGGACCCGGAACCGGGATTTGGTGATGACCCAGATGAGGTTCTGGGCCATCAGCACGTCGAACCCCAGTCCGGCGGCGGTGGCATGCTCTTTAGCGATGTCCTGAAAGGCGTGGAGGACGCGGGAAGCTTTGACAGCCCCGGACTCGGTGAAATCCTCCGGCGTAAAGCGGAGGGGGAGGGTGTATTGGATGTACATTTTATTCGCCTCTTAAGGAATTTGTAAAATTGATACTAATATTCAATCAAAGCAAGACATTCGCAACGGTCTTTTTCGCGTCAAGCATCAAGATGCGGCTTGGAAATACATACAGTATTCCCGGCGCCGCCTTCCTCGCCTGACACGAAAAATCCTCACCGCTCGGTGTCTTGTTTTAATTAAATATTAGTATAAAATCTCATTCAAAAAGCATCCGGGCGGGATATCTCCCGCCCGGGTCGGAATTACGATCGGAGCCTCACGCCAGGGAGCCCATGGGGTCCCAGGGGGCCAGTTCGATGACATCGGAGTTGATGACCGCCAGCTGCTCCGGGGTCAGGTACTTCTTGTTGACCACCACCTGGTACATATACTCGTCAAACCAGGCGTCGGACATGGAGTAGTAACCCTTGATCCCGGCCTCATCGCCCCAGCTGTTCTCCACGCGCCAGCGGGTGGGCTTGCCGTCCCCGTCCAGGTTGACGCCCTGGAAGACCATGGCGTGGGTCATCTGGCTCTGGCCGTAGTCCAGACGCTCCGCCTTGCTCATGCGGAGCCTGATCTGGAGGGTGTTCTCATAGTCGTAGTTGTCGATGTCCAGAAGGCCCGTCTCCCGGTCGGAGTAGGGGCCCACGTCGCAGCCGAACCACACCGGCTCGCCGTCCTTCATCTGGGCGATGGCGGCGGCTTTCAGCTCGTCCACAGGCAGGTTGATGTAGCAGACGGGCGCGCCCTCCTTCACGTTGCCCAGCATCTTCACGGTGTAACGGTGATAGAAGGGCTTGTCAGCCGTGGGGGCGTTGATGAGGCTTATGTAGTCGTTGAGGTCCATATCCACGTATTTTTTATAGAACTCCATGGGCGTCAAACCCAGGTCCTGGATGAAGTTGTCGTCCTTGTCCCGGACCTCCAGGTCCACGGTCTTCGGAGGCTCGCCCAGGCAGATGACGAGGATGCGGTAGATCTCCTCCAGCATCCGCTCCTTCTCGGCTGTCAGGGCCTCCCGGTCCGCGCCCTCGCCGTGCTTGCGGCGGAGGATGGAGGCGTCGCCCCGGAGAAGCTCCGTCAGCACCCGGTTCATGTCCCGTGTGGAGGAGGAGACGGCGGACTCGGGCATGGCGTACTTGGGCACCACGCCGTACTTGTTCACCAGGTTTGCCATCATGTCCCACTGGCCGCCGTCGCCCATGGGGTCCCGGAGCAGGAAGCTGACGAGGCGTCCGTCGGTGGGCTCGTCCAGGGTGTCCAGGATGTTCTCCAAAAACCAGTTGGATTTCTCCAGCTTATCCCAGAACATCATGTAGTTCTGGGACAGCTCGAAGTCCTTCAAATTCAGCTTCTTCATGACGCGCACGCGCATCACGTTCATGGCCGCGAAGAGCCAGCACCGGCCGCTGGACTTCTGACTGGTGACGGAACCCTGCTTCAGGGTCAGGGAGTAGGTGTGGGTGTTGCTGCGGCGGGCGCCGTGGTTGAGACAGCTCTTGTTGAGCCCGTTGGTCATGACCGCGTCGCAGGCCACCAAATTCGCCCGGTCTGCGTGGAAAGAGCCGCTGTAAGAGGCCAGCAGCTCGGGGGTGATGTTTTTACTCATGGATGAGCCTCCTTGGAAATCGTATCACAGGTGAATAGAGGGAACCTCTGGATAAATCGAAGTGCCGAGATTGACGAGCAGATTTTTCGCCAGATGAAGGCAAAAAATTGCGGGAATACTTTGTGTATTTCAAAATTTTTTGACGAAATATGGCGGAAAATCTGCCGTCAAGATCGGTGTGGCGATTTGTTCAGAGGTTCCATAGAGTATATCACTAAATGGGCGTTTTGTAAAGGCTTCATTTGGGCCCAAACGCGGCTTACACGCGAGCCGCGCGCAATATTTCCTCCACCTGGGCAAGCTGGGCGGGGGTGTTGACGCCGATGAGCTCCTCGCCCATGTCCCGTGCGCAGACGCAGACCTTCTCCCCCCGGTCCTTGAGGATGCGGGGCAGGTCGGTGATGTAATACTCTCCCTGGGCGTTGTCGGTGCGGAGCTCCGAGAGGGCGGAAACCATCTTGCGGAAGTCCATGACGATGAGGCCGGAGTTCAGCTCCCGGCACAGCTTCTCCTCCGGGGTGCAGTCCCGGTCCTCCACGATGCGGTCGAACTCGCCCTTTCCGTCCCGGATGATCCGCCCGAAGGGCAGAGGCTCGTCGGAGGTACCGGAGAGGATGGTGCAGGCGGCGCCGCTCTCCCGGTGCTCCCGGACCAAGGCGGCGTAGGTCTCCGCCCGCACCAGGGGCATATCCCCGAAGCAAACCAGCACGTCCCCGTCGTAGTCCCCCAGGGCAGGGACGGCGGCCATCACCGCGTGGCCGGTGCCCAGCTGCTCTTTCTGCTCGGCGTGGGCGTACTGGGGAAAGGCGTTCAAAATGTACTCCTTTTTATAGCCCACCACCAGGATCGTGTCCTCCACGCCGGTGGGGACGGCCTCCAGCACCCAGGCCAGGAGCGGCTTTCCCAGGGCCACGCGCATGGCCTTGGGAAGGTCGACGCCCTCCTGGGCGAGCCTTGTCCCCTTCCCGGCGGCAAGAATGACGGTTTTCAGCATAAATTCTTCTCCTCCTGTATCTTTTTCATGATCTCCCCGGGGCCTTTCCCTTCACGGCTCAGCGCCATCATCCGATCCACCGCGGGGCGGGCGTGGGCGAAAAATTTCATAAGGCCGGGGCACAGGTAGTGCTGTCCCGGCTCCCCGCCGTCGGACAGGGCGAACCGGTCCTTGGGACAGCCGCCGTTGCAGACCGCAAGCCAGGGACAGCGGCGGCACTGGGCGGTGAGGCCGTCCCGCTTGGTCCTGCCAAAGCGGATCTGCGTCCCGCTGTTCGCCAGGGCCTCCAGATTTCCACCCGCCAGGTTCCCCAGCCGGTGCTCCGGGTCCACGAAGTGGTCGCAGGCGTACACCGCCCCGTCCTCCTCTATGACCGGCACCCGCCCGCACTCGGGCCGCAGGGTACACAGGGACGCCTCGCCCCCCGCCCAGATTCGGGACACCTCCGCGAAGAGCTGGACATCCAGCTTTCCCAGATCGTGGGAAACCCACTCGTCGAAGCAGGCGATGAGGAAATCCCCGTAGCCCTCCGGCGAGACGGATTCGGGCGTTGCGGACCCGTCAGGCGTCCGCGCCACAATGGGGATGAACTGCACCCAGCCGCTGCCCAGGTCCCGGAGGGCCCGATAGACCTCTAAGGGCCGCCTCTCGCTCTCCGCGTTGACGGTGCAGAGAAGGTCCGGCTCGATGCCGTGCCGCTTGAGCCGCCTTGCCGCCTCCCGGACACGGGAGAAGGTGGGCCTGCCGCCCAGGTCCAGGCGGTTTGTGTCGTGGACCGCCTCCGAGCCGTCCACGGATAACCCCACGTCAAAGCGGTTCTCCTTCAAAAATTTGCACCAGGCGTCGTTCAAGAGAAGGCCGTTGGTTTGCAGGTTGTTGAGGGCCGTCCACCCGGCGGGGAGGACTTTCCGCTCCAGCTCCACGACCTTTTTGTAGAAATCCAGCCCCGCCAGCGTCGGCTCGCCGCCGTGCCAGGTGAAGGACACGGCGGGGCCGGGGGAGGCGGCAACAGTCTGGCGGATGAGCCGGTCCAGCAGATCGAAGCTCATGCGAGTCTGCTTCAGGTGGGAGGAATATTTTCCCTTGTCCAGGTAGTAGCAGTAGCGGCAGCGCATATTGCACCGGGACCCCACGGGCTTCGCCATCACGGCGAAGGGCGGTTTTTCGCTCATTTCAGATGCCTGTCCAGGAACTCCAGCGTCTTGTCAAAGGAGTCCATGGCCGGGCCCTGCCGGTACAGGGGCCTGTGGTAGTACCAGATGCCGTGGGTGGCCCCGTCGTAGCGGTGGAACTCGTATTCTTTCCCCAATTCCCGGAGCCGCGCCTCCAGCACGTCCACGTCCTCTTTGGAGGGGTTCCAGTCCTCGTTGCCGAAGATGCCGAGAAGCGGGCACTGCAGGTCCTCCGCGTAGTCGATGGGCGCCACGGGCCGGGCGGGGGTCAGCTGCTCCGGCGGGCAGACGACGCCGCCGCCCCAGCAGTCCACCGCCGCGTCGATGCCGGGGACGGTGCAGGCGGCCAGGAAGGTGTGGCGTCCGCCGGAGCACATACCGATGACGCCCACCTTCCCGTTGGAGGTCGGCTGTGCCCGCAGGAAGCTGAGGGACGCGGCCACGTCGCCCATCACGTCGTCATCGGGCACGCCGCCCCGGTCCATGGACTTCTGGGCCACCTCCGAAGGCGTGCCGTGGCCCACCTCCTCGTAGATGTTGGGGCAGAGCACCGCGTAGCCGTGCTCGGTGAAGCGCCGGGCGGTCTCCCGGCACCACTCGTCCCAGCCGGGCATATGGGGGATCAGCACCAGGGAGGGCGCTGACCCGACCCCCAGGGGGCGGGACCAGTAGGCATGGATGGGCACGTTTCCGCGTCCGGGGATCGCCACGGTCTCCGCGAGCATGCCGGAGTAGGCGTCGGTCTGAAAGCTGTTCCACATATTGTATATTCTCCTTTCGGTGACGGATTTACTTTGTATATACTTTGCTCACCGGCTCAGATACACCATCAGCGCGGCGGCGTCCGCCGGGGAGACGCCGGAGATGCGGCTGGCCTGGCCCAGATTGTCCGGGCGGATGCGGGAGAGCTTCTCCCGGGCCTCCAGGCGAAGACCCTGGATGGCGCCGTAGTCGATGTCCGGGGGCAGCTTTTTTTCCTCCAGGCGGCGGAACTCCCTGATCTGCCGCATCTGCTTTTCGATGTACCCGGCGTATTTCAGTTCGATCTCCACCTCCTTGCGCACGGCGCGGGGAAACTCCGGCCGGTCCGGGTCAAAGGGGGCGGTACCGTCGTAATCAAGCTGGGGGCGGCGGATGAGGGACGCCAGACTCACCCCGGTGGTCACCGGCGGCTGGCCGCGGGCGGCGAGAAATCCGTTCAGCGACTCCGAGGGCGGGGCGAAGGCCGACTCCAGCCGAGCGATCTCCCGACGGACGCTCTCATATTTTTCCAAAACCTTCCAGTACCGCTCCTCGGAGATGAGCCCCAGGTCCCGGCCCGTGCCGCAAAGGCGCAGGTCCGCGTTGTCCTGCCTGAGGTACAGCCGGTACTCGGAGCGGGAGGTCATCATCCGATAGGGCTCGTTGGTGCCACGGGTCACCAGGTCGTCGATGAGGGTGCCGATGTAGCTCCCGGCCCGGTCCAAAATCAGCGGCTCCCGGCCCAGGAGCTTCAGCGCCGCGTTGACACCGGCCACAAAGCCCTGCACCGCCGCCTCCTCGTAGCCGGAGCTGCCGTTGAACTGCCCCGCGCCGTAGAGGCCGGGCACCCGGCGTGTCTCCAGGGTGAGCCTCAGCTCCGTGGGGTCCACGCAGTCGTACTCGATGGCGTAGGCGTACCGCTGGATCTGGGCGTGCTCCAGGCCCGCGATGGACCGGACCATCTCCACCTGCACGTCCTCGGGGAGGGAGGAGGAGAGGCCCTGTAAGTACAGCTCCTCGGTGCCAAGGCCCATGGGCTCCACGAAGAGCTGGTGGCGGGTCTTGTCCGGGAAGGTGACGATCTTCGTCTCGATGGAGGGGCAGTAGCGGGGCCCCACCCCGTCGATGATGCCGGAATAGAGCGGCGAGCGGTGCAGGTTCCGGCGGATGATCTCGTGGGTCCGCTCGTTGGTCCAGGTGAGCCAGCAGACGGCCCGGTTGACGGGGGGCGTCTCCCCGTCGAAGGTGAAGGGCTCCGGCTCTGAGTCCCCCGGCTGGAGCTCCATTTTGGAAAAATCCACGGACCGGGCGTTGAGCCTGGGCGGGGTGCCCGTCTTGAACCGGCGGAGGGAGAGGCCGAGAGCGCGCAGACAGTCGGCCAGGGGGCCGGAGGCGTGCATCCCGTCGGGGCCGCTTTGTTCCGTCACGTCCCCCACAACGGTCCGGCCCGCGAGATACGTGCCGGTGCAGACCACGCAGGCCCGGCACTCCCACACCGCCCCGGAGCGGGTGACCACGGCGGAGACGGCGCCGTTGTCCGTGCGGATCTCCGCGATCTCCGCCTGCACCAGCTGCAGGCGCTCCTGCCGCTCCAGGACGCCCTTCATGAGCTTCTGGTACTCCCGCCGGTCGGCCTGGGCCCGGAGGGACCAGACGGCGGGGCCCTTGCCCAGGTTCAGCATCCGGTACTGGATGCAGGCCAGATCCGCCGTCACCGGCATCTGCCCGCCCAGACACGAAAGCTCCCGCACCAGATGCCCCTTGGCCGTGCCGCCGATAGCCGGGTTGCAGGGCATATTGCCCACGCTGTCCAGATTCATGGTAAAGATCACCGTCTCGCACCCGAGACGGGCGGAGGCCAGCGCCGCCTCGATCCCCGCGTGCCCCGCCCCCACCACGGCCACGTCGCAGCGGCCGGCATAGTATTCCATGAAAAACACCTCTTCCCGTAGATACCCCCTATTTTAATACACCCGCCGGGATTTCGCAACAGGAAATGAGGGAGCTTCGGATTTAAACAATTTGTAAACTTCGCTAAAAATTCACCCACTTTTAACAAATATGTGTTTAACTTATAAAAGTACATCTGCATGGGGGCTCAAACCAAATGAACATAGCGAGAATCATGGTGCCGAAGGCGCTGACCGTCTGCCTCAGGGACGACTCCACGGTCCGTCAGGGGATGGAGGTCATGCGCAACCACGGCTACACGGCGATCCCGGTGCTGGACACAGGCGGGAAATTCATCGGCTGCGTCAACGACCGGGATTTTATGCGATACATCGTCACCCAGGGCCACACGGACCCCCGGGAGCATGAGCACACCACGGTGGGCGAGATCATGCGCCGGGACTTCTGCCCGCCCATCTCCATCACCGCCAGCGAGGACAGGCTCATCGACGCGGCGCTCCAACAGAATTTCGTCCCGGTGGTGGACGACCGGGGCGCCCTGTGCGGCATCGTCACCCGCCGGATGCTCATCGCCGAGCTTGCCGGACGCGACATTCCCCCCATCGACGGGGAGTTTAAGTTCTGACCGCCGGAAAACAGGCCGTTCTCCTTCTCCCACGGCGTTGACCGCCCCCGCGCATTAAGCGCGGGGGCGAATTATGTTCTGACAGCCGCTTTTCACGCATAGTATGACGTGAGGAGCGTGAAACAATGATGATGTCAGGAATCGCGATCTCGATCCTTGCCCTGTCCCTCGCCCTGGGACCCGCGCGGACAGGAGCGGAAGCGGGCGTCCCGGAGCATCTTTCCCGGCCGGAGCGGCCAGCTCGGGAGGAGGCATACTACGGCGAGGGGGACGCGGAGATATTGGCCCAACTCATGTGGTGCGAGGCCAGCGGCGTGGAGAGCGACACGGAGCGGGCCTGCGTGGCCTGGACGGTGCTGAACCGGCTGGACAGCCCGGATTTTGACGGCGGCACCGTCTCCGAGGTGGTCACCGCCCCGGGGCAGTTCTACTATTTCGCCTGGGCCCCGGTGGAGGAGGGACTGCTGGAGCTGGCCTCCGACGTGCTGGACCGCTGGAACAGCGAGAAAAACGGCGAGTCCGACTCCGGCCGCGTCCTCCCGGCGGACTACTTCTGGTACTCCGGCGACGGCGAGCACAACTACTTCCGCAACGCCTACCGGGGCGGCGACCGCTGGGACTACTCCCTCCAAACCCCCTACGACAGCTGACGTTTTCGCGGGAAAAAAGGACTGTGATAAAGGCTCCGCCTTTCACAGTCCCTCTTTTTGTCCCGGTCGGAAGGATCCGTCCGCGTCTCATACTAAGGAACCTCTGAACAAATCGCCGCACCGATCTTGACGGCATATTTTCCGCCATATTTCGTCAAAAAATTTTGAAATACACAAAGTATTCCTGCAATTTTTTGCCTTCATCTGGCGAAAAATCTGCTCGTCAATCTCGGCACTTCGATTTATTCAGAGGTTCCCTAATATTCAATTAAAAGTAGATACCGAGCGGCGAGGATTTTTTCGTCAGACAAGGAAGCCGGCGCAGGGAATACTGACGTATTTTCAAGTTGGCTGACGAAGTATGACGCAAAAAACCTTGCGAATGTCTTATTTTGATTGAATATCAGTATCATTTCCTCCAGGTGGCGGGGCGGAGCATCAGAAGCATGGGGAAGATCTCCAGGCGGCCCGCCAGCATATCGAACATGAGGATGAATTTGGAAAACGCGGAGTAGTCCCCGAAGTTGCGGGTAGGGCCCACGAGGCTGAGGCCTGGCCCTATGTTGTTGAGGGTGGCGGCCACGGCGGAAAAGTTGGTGGTGAAGTCGAAATTGTCCGCGCTTATGAGGAGCATGGAGAAGAAGAACACGGCGATGTACGCCAGGAGCCAGCCGTTGACCGAGTGGATCATCCTGGTATCCAGCGCCTTGCCGTCCAGGCGCACCACCGTGACGGCCCGGGGGTGGATCATCCGCCGGAGCTCCCGGCCGATGCTCTTGAAGTACATGAGGATGCGGCTGACCTTGATGCCGCCGCCGGTGGACCCGGCGCAGGCGCCCACGAACATGAGGCAGATGAGCACCGTCTTGGAGAAGGTGGGCCACAGATCGAAGTCCACGCTGGAAAATCCCGTCGTCGTCATGATGGAGGAGCACTGGAACGCCGACTGCAAGAGCGCGTCCGCCGGCCCCACGCCGCCCTGGGAGATGAGGTTGGCCGCGACCAGGGCCACGGCGCACAGGAAGATGACGAGATACCCCCGCACCTCCTCCATGGCGAGAGCTGCGCGGAATTTGCGGATCACCAGGAAGAAGTAGAAGTTGAAATTGACGCCGAAGGCAAACATGAATAGGGTGACCACCGCCTGCACGAAGGGCGAGTAGCTGGCGAAGGAGTCGTTGAGGATCCCGAAGCCTCCGGTACCGGCGGTGCCGAAGGAGATGCACAGAGCCGAGAACAGGTCCAGCCCGCCCAGAAGGAGGATGACGACCTCCAAAACCGTCATGCCCAGGTAGATGCCGTAGAGGTACACCGCCGTCTTCTGCAAACGCGGCACCAGCTTGCCCACGGAGGGACCCGGGGACTCGGCCCGCATGATGAGGATGCTCTGTCCGCCCGCCATGGGCAGGAGGGCCAGCAGGAACACCAGCACCCCCATGCCGCCGATCCAGTGGGTGAAGCTGCGCCAGAAGAGCATGGACTTAGGCATGGACTCCACGTCCGGCAGGATGGACGCGCCCGTGGTCGTAAAGCCGGAGATCACCTCAAAGAGGGCGTCCACGAAGTTGGGGATGCGCCCGGAGATGAAGAAGGGCAGCGCCCCGGCCAGGGACATGAAGATCCAGGAAAGCGCCGTGGCGACGAAGCCCTCCCGGGCGAAAAAGCTCTGGTTTTTCGGTTTCCGCAGCGCCATGGCAAGGCCCGGCAGGGCGGTGACAGCGATGGCGATGAGGTAGTCGGCGGCGTAGGGTTCCCCATACCCCAGGCACAGGGCCAGGGGGATCAGCAGGAAGGCCGCCTCGATGCACAGCACCCAGCCCACCAGCCAG
>CANQKZ010000085.1 GCA_947624585.1 uncultured Oscillospiraceae bacterium
TCGCTGCTATGAGACAGTCCGACTTCTGACAGACCGTCGGGGTCTCTCCGTTTGCAAGACTTCAATTCCCCTTACCGTTTTACGGAGCCTGTCAGACCCGCCGGACCTGCAAGGTCTCCCAGGTATGCAGGTACTACCTTTGCGCGCTCGCCACGCTCTATTGACCCCGACGGAATCTCCCCAGCCTCGCGCTGTCGGCTGGTTCTTGCTGCCTGCGACCGAGAGGACGGTATCGGCTTCCGCTCTATCTAACTTACGGGGCTGTATCGCTTCACGGTTTCCCATTGCGGCTCTCGCGCTCCTCTGCCTACGCTTAAACCTCGCCTCACGGCTCCGGCTCCAAGGCTGAGTACCGGCTGCTCGCTGCGCTTTGCCGGGTCCGGTCTTTCACCGGGCTGTATTTACTGCACCGAACTGGCGCACCCTCCTTTCGCTCAGTGTACCATGTTTTCCTGTCGAGTTAAAGGGGGTTGTTCATAATAATGTTTACTCGTTGATGAACCCTGGGGATTACATTCCCGCACATTTGCGGTTTCCCCTGTCCAGCGGTATCATAGAGCCAGAAGGAGGGAGCGCAAATGTTCAGGAAAAGAGAACTGCGTTAAGGCCGACGAAGCCGCAGGAACGGCTCTACTGCTACTCTCAGAGCAGCCAGATTACGGCACAGACCGCCTGCATCGGCTATCTCCGTGCGGATTTTGGAAGCAACGGCACAGGGTTCCGGTCCGGATGGGATGATGAGAACGAGGAGAAAAAACGGATGATTTCAAGGCGGAGCTCGACGATGTTATCAATGCCCTCCGCTCCAATCAGGAATACGGTGGAATCCTGAACGGACATATCCCCATGTTCAACTACTGCCATGCTCACCCGGAGGCCGGCCTTGGCGATGACCGGCAGTTTGGTTTCCGGGCGGATACGGAGAAGTACGCCTTTCTGCTTCGGGTAAACCCCTATCCCAACGATTACAATCTCTACTGCTATTGCTACGAGCGCCGGTGGCTGGACCGCCATCTGGAGCAGGCGGCGAGGGGCATCCGTTTTATTGACCCTCATTATAAGGAGCTGTTCCGAATCCGGCTTTATTACCTATCATTCCTGTTCGTATTCTCTCTGAATTCCTATGATTTTTGGTTAATTTTTCATTAGAATTGTTCGTAATTTGCAGGTCATAGAAAATGTGACATTTTTTCGCATATTTTTATTTTTTCCGCAGTAAATTTATGAATAATGGATGTTTACAAAACAGGGCAAAAAAACTAAAATATTTTTATTTGGAATAAGTGGGGCGAGACCATTGTTTATTCTTTTTTTCGCTGTTTGGGTACTTTTCAACGGCAAGCTCAACTGGGAGATCGCCGTCTTCGGGGCGGTCGTCTCAGCGGCGGTGTACCTGTTCTGCTGCCGCTTTATGCACTACAGCATAAAGCGGGACCTGGACACGCTGAAGCGTCTGCCGCGTCTGGCGGTCCTGTTTACGGTGCTCCTGCGGGAGATCTTCAAGGCGTCCTTCGCCGTCCTGCCCTTCATCTACACGAGAAAGGAGCCGGACCCGGTGATCGTCCGCTTCACCACGGACCGGGTGAAGACCGACATGGGCCGCGTTTTCCTGGCAAACTGCATCACCATGACGCCGGGGACCATAACCGGAAGCCTCAAGGACGGGGAATATTTGGTCCACTGTCTGGACCGTTCCATGGCGGAGGGGCTGGATTCAAGCTGTTTTGTAGAAAAGCTGGAACGATGGGAGGCGATGTGATATGGATCCCCTGACCACCCTGGCGCCGAGAATGCTGACGGGCGCCATGGTCATCCTGGCCGCCTGCGCCCTGGCCACGCTCTTCCGCACCTTCATCGGGCCGCGTATGTCCGACCGCATCGTGGGCGTCAATATGATCGGCACACAGGCGGTGTGCCTCATCGTCTGCCTGGTTCTGAGGCTCCGGGAGGACTGGCTCATGGACATCGCCATCGTCTACGCCATGTTCAGCTTCCTGGCCGTGGCGGTGCTGACGAAGATGGACATCGGCGTCTACCGACAGTGGCGCATCGACCAGGAAAAGAGCCGCCGACGCCATCAGGAGACCCGGGAGGCTTACAAAAAGGCCCACGCCGACCGCCGTCACAGGAGGAGCAAGTCATGACAATACACTGGATTCGTTTCATTTTGGGCACGATTTGCCTGCTTTTTGGCCTTTTCTTTCTTGTTTCCGCCGTTATCGGAAACTTCCGCTTCAAATTTGCTCTCAACAGGATGCACTCCGCCGCCCTGGGCGACACCCTGGGGATTTTGGGGGTCATTCTGGGGATCTGTTTCTACCACGGGCTCAATGTGACCACCGTGAAGCTTCTCATTGTCGTGGCGCTGGTGTGGATCACGAGCCCCGTGGCAAGCCACCTCATCATGCTCATGGAGATGACCGTCGGCAGATCCACCGCAGAATCCGGCGGCGAGCAGTCCGATGAACAGGGCTTCGAGCGCGGGACGGTGGAGATGCGCCGCCGGGCCCTGGCGGATATCAAAAAGGAGGAGGAAGAAAAATGACGCTTTTTGACGGCATCCTTCTGGCGTTCCTGATCATCTGCGCCATTTCGGTAAGCGTCACCAGGAATCTGCTGGCGTCCATCATCATATACATGAGCTTTTCTCTCATCATGTCCGTGCTGTGGCTGACGCTGGAGGCGCCGGACCTGGCCATCACCGAAGCCGCCGTGGGCGCGGGCGTCACCAGCCTTCTCTTTTTCGCCACGCTCAAGAAGATCCACGCCATCAAGGCGGAGGACGCCAAGAGCGGGGAGGATGAAAGCGATGAGGAATGACGGAGCATTCGCGCGCCTTGTTCGTTTTGTGGAGGACGGCACGTTCCAGGAGGAGAGCTTCACCCTCTCCCCCGCCGAAAAAGCCGCTCTGGACACGGACACGCCGGAGAACCGCTGGCTCACCTCGGTCCAGCACTCGGAAAAGCCCGTGGGCGCCAGGCTCATGAGCTGGTTTGCCGACAAGGGCTTCGACCTTTTCAACAATCTCTACCGCATCGCCTCCGTCTTCATCTGCGTGACGCTGATCGGCGTCCTGCTGACGGTTGTGAGCTTCCTCCCCGCTTTCGGGAGCGCGGACAACCCGGCCGTCAACGAGGTGGTGGAGCGGTATGTCTCCAGATCCATCGAGGAGACCGGCACCACCAACGCCGTGGCGGGCATGATCTCCGCCTACCGGGGATTCGACACTTTGGGCGAGGCCCACGTACTCTTCGTGGCCGCGTGCAGCGTCATCATACTTCTGCGGGTGGACCCCTCCGAGCGCAAGCACGGCAGGCTCCTGAACCCCGATCTTCTGGGCGAGGACCTGGACTTCGAGCCCAACACCGACCTCATCCTCCGCAAGGCCGCCAAGCTGCTGGTGCCCCTCTCCTTCATCTTCGGGCTGTACGTGATCCTCAACGGCACCTCCTCCCCCGGCGGCGGATTTTCCGGCGGGGCGCTGATGGGCGCCGGGCTCATCCTCAGTTCCACCGCCTTCGGCTTCAAGCGCACGGAGCGGTTCTTCGGGGACGAGATGTACCACGTTGTCAAGACCGCGTGCCTGACCGTGTACGCCCTACTGATGGCCTACTTCATCTTCATGGGAGCCAACGGATTCGAGGACCACGTATGGTTGGGCGTCCCCGGCGGGATCGTCAGCGGCGGCCTCATCCTGCCCATCAACGCGGCTGTGGGCTTCGAGGTGGCCTGCACCATGTACTGCTTCTATGCTCTCTTCAGAAAAGGGGGGCTTTGATATGCCCGATTTCCTCCAAAACCTTCTGACCAACTACTACGAGACAGCGGCCGTGATCCTCTTCGGCATCGGCTTCACCACCCTTCTGATGCACAGGAATCTTATCAAGAAGATCGTGGGCCTGAACTTCATGGACTCCGCCGTCTACCTGTTTTTGGCCTCCAAGGGATACATCGCGGGGCGCCTGGCCCCCATCATCACCGACGGGGATTCGGACCCGTCCAAATATGTTAACCCCATCCCCACCGGCCTTGTGCTCACAGGCATCGTGGTCTCCGTGTCCGTGACGGCCTTCCTGCTGGCGCTGACCTGCCGGCTCTACGACCGGTTCCACACCCTGGACATCGATGAGATCACGCATCTTGCCCGAAAGGAGCGGGACTGATGGAGCTTGTTCAGAATTTTCCCTTCCTGACCATCGTCTTCTCCCTGACCTGCGGCGTGTTCTGCGCGGTCCTGAAGGCACGGACCGCCAAGCGCCTGTGCCTTTGCTGGCTGACGCTGACAACAGTCATGAGCCTTGCGGTGCTGGTGTACACAATGAGGACCAATGGGTATTATGTCTACCGCATGGGCAAGTGGAACGCCCCCTGGGGCAATGAGATCCGGGTAGGCATCTTAGAGGCGCTGATGGCCTCCGTCTTCTCCGGCGTGATGCTCCTGTCGCTTCTGGGCGGTATGCACCACATCTTCGCCGACTGCGAGCCGGAGAAGGCCAATCTCTACTTCACCATGTGCTCGCTCCTGATGAGCTCCCTTTTTGCCCTCATCTACACCAACGACCTGTTCACCGCCTATGTGTTCGTGGAGATCAACACCATAGCGTCCTGCGCCCTGGTGATGCTGAAAAGCTCCGCCCGGACGCTGGTGGCCACCACCCGCTACCTCATCATGAGCCTTCTGGGCTCCGGCCTCTTCCTTCTGGGCATCGTCACCCTCTACGGCATCACCGGGGAGCTTTTGATGGAGAGTATCGCGGAGAAGGTACGGGAGATCTTCGCCTCCGGGGCGTATTCCCTGCCGCTGACGGTGATCATCGGCCTTTTCTCCGTGGGCCTTGCCGTGAAGAGCGCCCTCTTCCCCTTCCACTCCTGGCTGCCGGACGCCCACGGCAACGCCACGGCCTCCTCCAGCGCCATTCTGTCGGGGCTGGTGCTCAAGGGGTACATCATCGTACTCATCAAGATCTTCTACCGCGTCTTTGGCCTGGACGTGATCGTGGCAAAGCAGGTGAGCCAGTTCCTTTTCCTCTTCGGTGTCTGCGCCATGATCTTTGGCTCCGTGGGAGCGATCCGGGAGCGGGACCTGAAGCGTATGCTGGCCTACTCCTCCGTGGCCCAGGTGGGGTACATCTACGTGGGCATCGGCCTCCACTCCAGGCTTGGCATGGTCGCGGCCTGTGTCCAGATCATCGCCCACGCCATCACGAAGCCCATGCTCTTCATCGCCGCTGGCGGCTTCATAGACGTGTCCGGCGGGCACAAATCCATGTCGGCGCTCACCGGCGCGGGACGCCGCGACCCGCTGGGCGGCGTTGCTTTCACCGTGGGGGCCCTGTCCATGATCGGCATCCCCTTCTTCGCGGGATTTGTCACCAAGCTCCACCTGACCCAGGGGGCGCTGGAATCCGGCGCCGCCACCATGACCGTGGCTCTGGCGGCCATCGCCGTCAGCACACTCCTGAACGCCCTCTACTACGTGCCGGTGATCTTCAACATCTTCTCCGGGCGGGAGAGCGGGGAATACAAGGGCCTGCGGGTGCGCTGGCGCGCCGATTACGCCTTCTCCCTGGTGTGCTTCATCGCCCTGAACATCGGCTTCGGCTCCTTCTCCCGGATCGTGGTGGGTGTCATCCGGCGCGGACTCGAGCTTTTCGGGATGTAAGGAGGTGGTTTTATGGAAAACAATACCCTGCTGCTCCCCATCCTCCTGCCCTTCGCCGGGGCGCTGACGCTGAGAGCCAAGAGACTGAAAAATGACGGCTCCCGGGGATTTTTCGTCACCGCCATTCTTGCGTGCGAGCTGATCTTGGCGTCCGTCTGCGCGGTATGCGTGAAGGACAGCCTCCATATTGTGACGCTGGCCCCCGATCTGGAGCTGATGCTGGATCCGGACGGCCTGGGGAAGCTCTTCTCCCTGCTCGTGGCCTTCATGTGGCTGATGTCCGGGCTCTTCTCCCGGGAGTATATGGCACATGAGGAGAACCGGGTCCGATACGACGCTTTTCTGCTGATGAGCGAGGGGGTGCTGACGCTTCTGTGCTTTGCTGGGAATTATCTCACCATGTACCTGGGCTTCGAGTTGATGACGCTCCTGTCCACGCCTCTGGCGCTCCACACCCAGACGGACGCGGCGCGGCGAGGGGGGCTCAAATACCTCTTCTACTCCGTGTTCGGCGCGTGCCTGGGGCTTCTGGGCTTTTTTACCGTCTATACCTTCGGCTCCTCCACCGTCTTCACCCCCGGCGGCGTCCTGGACGGGGCAAAGTGCGCGGGACATGAGACCTTCCTGCTGATGGCTGCCCTGCTCACCGTTCTGGGCTTCGGCGCCAAGGCGGGTATGTTCCCCCTCCACGCCTGGCTTCCCGCCGCCCACCCCGAGGCGCCCGCCGGGGCGTCGGCGCTTCTCTCCGGGGTTATCACCAAGGCGGGGGTCCTCAGCGTCATCCGCGTGGTCTACTACCAGTTCGGCCCGGAGCTCATCCGGGGGACCTGGGCGCAGTATGTCTTGCTCACACTGACGCTTATCACGGTGTTCCTGGGTTCCATGCTGGCTTATAAGGAAAAAATCTTCAAAAAGCGGCTGGCCTACTCCACCGTAAGCCAGGTCTCCTACATTCTCTACGGTCTGGCGCTTCTGGAGCCCACAGCCTTCACCGGCGCGGTGCTCCATGTGGTCGTCCACTCCGCCATCAAAAACGCCCTCTTCTTCACCGCCGGAGCCGTCATTTTGAAGACCGGGAAGCACGACGTGCGGGAGCTTCGCGGTATCGGCAAGGAGATACCTGTCACCATGTGGTGCTTCACCCTGTGCGCCCTGGGACTGGTGGGCATCCCGCCGCTGGGGGGATTTGTCAGCAAATGGTATCTCGCCCAGGGCTCGCTGGCGTCCGGGATCCCCGTGTTCTCCTGGCTGGGGCCCGCTGTGCTCCTTGTCAGCGCCCTGCTGACCGCCGGGTACCTCTTCCCCATCACCGTCTCCGCGTTCCTGCCCGGCGCGGATTTCGACTACGGTTCCGTGGAAAAGCGGGAACCTACACCGTGGATCACGGCGCCGCTCATCCTGCTTACCGCGCTGACCTTCGCGGCCGGACTGTTCCCCGGCCTCGTCACCTCCCTCGCCTCGGCCATCGCCGGGAAGCTTGTCTGAAAGGAGGCGCCTTCCAATGAAAGCTCTCATGTGCGCGGCCGTCCTCCTGCCCATTCTCTCCGGCGCCGCCCTTCCCCTCTTTCGATTCAAAAAGCGCCTACACCGGGAAATCTACGTGGAGACAGCGGTCCTGCTGACCTCCGCCGTCGTGCTGGCGCTCCTGCTCCGCCGCCCGGAGGGGACGCTGCGGATCTTCCGGCTCACATCGACGCTGGAGATCGCCCTGCGGTTGGACGGCCTTGCCGGTGTGTTCGCCGGACTTGTGGCTTTCCTCTGGCCCCTCGCCTCGCTCTACGCTTTCGAGTACATCAAGCATGAGGGCGGCGACGACCGGTTCTTCGCCTGCTACACCATGACCTACGGCGTGACCCTGGGCATCGCCCAGAGCGCCAATCTCATCACCCTGTACCTCTTCTACGAGCTCCTGACCCTGGTGACGCTGCCCCTGGTGATGCACACCGGCGACCGGCGTTCCGTCCGGGCGGGGTTCAAATACCTGGGGTACTCCATCGGCGGCGCGGCCTGCGCGTTTCTGGGGATCATGGTCCTCTACGCCTGCGGGGACCCGGCCCTCACCTTCGTCTACGGCGGCTTCATATCCCCCGACACGCCCCGGCGGACCCTGGTGCTGGCGGCGTATCTTATGACCTTCTTCGGATTCGGCGTCAAGGCGGCGGTGTTCCCCTTCCATTCCTGGCTCCCCTCCGCTGGCGTTGCCCCCACGCCGGTGACGGCGCTTCTCCACGCGGTGGCGGTGGTCAAGGCCGGTGCTTTCGCCGTGATGCGGGTGACCTTCTACTGCTTCGGCTCCGCCGTCCTCTACGGCACCTGGGCGCAGTATGCCGCCATGGCTTTCGCCGCCTTCACCATTGTCTTCGGGTCCTCCATGGCCCTCCGGGAACAGCATCTGAAACGGCGGCTGGCCTATTCCACCGTCAGCAACCTGTCCTACATCCTCTTCGGCGTCTCGCTGATGACACCGGCGGGGCTTGTGGGGGCCCTGTCCCACATGGTCTACCACGGCGTCATGAAGATCACTCTCTTCTTCTGCGCCGGAGCCATCATGTACAAGACCCACCGGGAGTTCGTGCCGGAGCTGACGGGCCTGGGGCGGTATATGCCGGTGACTTTCACCGCTTTTACCGTGGCCTCCGCCGCCCTGGTGGGCATCCCCCTGCTGCCGGGATTTATAAGCAAGTGGAACCTGGCCACGGCGGCCCTGGCGGAGGGTGGGCTTTTTCCTGTTCTCGGCGTGGCGGCATTGCTGATCTCCGCCATGCTCACCGCCGCGTACCTGTTCACCCCGGTCGTCAACGCCTTTTTCCCGCCGGAGAACCGGGGGCGTCACGGCCTGGAGCAGGCACAGGACCCCAACTGGCTCATGAAGCTGCCATTCTTCGTCCTCATGGCCGCTATGCTGGCTCTGGGCGTGGGCTCCAGGGGGCTTCTCGCCCTTCTCTCCCGCGTCGCGGCGGGGCAACTGTAAGGAGGCGTCCCATTTGAAAGACTACATTCTTCTCCTGCCTGTCCTTCTCCCCATGCTGGGCGCCTTCGCCGCATACCTTGTGGGCCGCGTCAGCAAGACCGCCAAGGACTACATGGCCGACGCGGCGGGACTGGCGGAATTCATCCTCTGCGCCACCCTGCTGGCATACGCCGCGTCGGGGCGGGAACTTTCCCTCGCCGTCCCCGGCATCTGCGGGCGTGGGATTTTCTTCCGGCTGGACGGCTTTCGAGCCATCTACGCCGGGATCGCCGCCCTCATGTGGATGTGTACCACAGTCTTTTCCAGGGAATATCTGGGGCACTACAGGAACAGGAACCGCTATTACCTCTTCACTCTGCTCACCTGCGGCGCCACCGTGGGGGTGTTCCTCTCCAACGACTTCTTCACCGCTTTCATTTTCTTTGAGATCATGTCCTTCACCAGCTACGTGATGGTGGTCCAGGACGAAAAACCCGGCGCCATGCGGGCCGGGGAAACCTACATCGCCGTGGCCGTTATCGGCGGCATGGTGATGCTGATGGGTCTTTTCCTGCTGGAGAACCGCCTGGGGACGCTGAACTTCGATGAGCTCCACGCGGCGGTGGAGTCCATGGCGGACCTCTCCCCCCTCTACCTCCCCGGCGCGCTGATCCTCTTCGGCTTCGGCGCGAAGGCGGGTATGTTCCCCCTGCATATCTGGCTCCCCAAGGCCCACCCGGTGGCCCCGGCCCCGGCCTCGGCACTGCTCTCCGGCATCCTCACCAAGGCGGGCATCTTCGGCGTGCTGGCGCTCTCCGCCCGGGTGTTCCTCCACGATTCGGTCTGGGGAAACGCGATCCTGGCCCTGGGCACGGTCACCATGGTCCTGGGCGCGGTGCTGGCGGTGTTCTCCGTGGACCTGAAACGGACTCTGGCCTGCTCCTCCATGTCCCAAATCGGTTTCATCTTAGTGGGCGTGGGGATGCAGGGGCTCCTGGGTCCTCACAACTCCCTGGCCGTCTGGGGAACCGGCCTTCATATGATCAATCACTCCATGCTGAAGCTGGTCCTCTTCCTGTGCGCGGGCGTCGTGTACATGAACCTCCACAAGCTGGATCTGAACGGGATCCGTGGCTGGGGCCGGAACAAGCCCTTCCTGAGCGCCTGCTTCCTGATGGGCGTCCTCGGCATCACCGGTGTGCCTCTCTGGAACGGCTACGTCAGCAAGACGTTACTCCACGAATCCATCGTGGAGTACATCGAGCTTGTTGCGGAGAGCGGCGCGCCCACCGGCATCTACCACGTAGTGGAGTGGCTCTTCCTCATCTCCGGCGGCCTGACGGCGGCGTATATGACCAAGCTGTACGTGGCTGTTTTTGTGGAAAAACCTGATAAGTCTTTCGAGGATCATAAACCCTATATGAATCGGCAGTCCGCCCTGGTCATTGGGATCCCCGCCCTGCTCCTTCCGATGATGGGCCTTCTGCCCTCCGGGATCATGGCGCGGGCGGCCCGGCTCATGGAGAGCTTCATGGACCCGAGTCTCCCCTGGCGGGACGCGGGGGAGCAGCCGATCCGGTGGTTCTCCCTGACGAATCTCCGTGGCGCCGCCATCTCCCTGGCAATCGGCGCGGCGGTGTACCTCCTGTTCGTCCGGCAGGTGCTGATGCGGCGGGACGGGAATGGGAGAAAGGTTTATGTAAACCTCTGGCCCAAATGGCTGGATTTGGAGACACTTCTCTACCGCCCAATCCTCCAAAATGCCCTCCCCTTCTGCGGCGCCCTTATGTGCCGCGTACTGGACAACCTGACCGACTGGCTGGTTTCCCTTCTCAACCACACCCTCCTTCGCCGCAAGCCCATTCCCCCGCGCCGGGACGAGGACTACGCCCCCGGCGATTACGTACCCCACGTCCACCGCAGCTACACCCTTCAGCGCATCTCCGGCAGCGTATCCTTCTCCCTCCTGCTCTTCGGCCTGGGTTTCTGCGCCGCCATGGGTTACCTCATCGTGATTTTGCTCACCAAGTGAGGTTATGGGAAGATCATCTACATTTTCGTCGCCTCCGGCACGAACAGCGTGGAGAAGAATTTTGAAGCCGTCCAAAAGTAAACGTCAACTTACCCACCCCCAAAAAACACCCCTGAGGGCCAACACACAGGCCACTCAGGGGTGTACAACTGTCTCGTGATCAAATAAACTTCCACGGCACCAGCTCCGCCGCCGGTCTCCGGCTCGCTACTTCCAGGACCCACGTCAGATACTTATACGGGTCAACCCCGTTCTCCTTCGCCGTCTCTATGAGGCTGAACAGCACGGCGCTGGCCCGGGCTCCGCCGGGGGTGTTGGCAAAGAGGAAGTTCTCCCGGGAGATCACAAATGGCTTGATGCTCCTCTCCGCACGGTTGTTGCTCAGCTCGATCCTTCCGTCCTCCAGGAACACCGTCAGTGTCGTCCACTGGTTCTTCAAATACGCCAGCGCCTTTCCCAGCTCGGACTTTGGCGCCGCCGTCCTGGTATTTGCCCACGCCAATATGGCGTCCAGAACGGGCTTCGACCGCTCCTGACGCATCTTTTTCCTATTTTCCGTGCTGAGATCCTTGAACTCTTCCTCCAATTGGAAGGGCTTCGTGCAATATGCCAGTCCCTGGTTCGCCGTGGGAGAGCGTTTCCCCTTTGCCACAGATTTCGTGGCCGCGTCGAACCCCCTCCGGGCGTGGGCCCAGCATCCCACGTGCTTCACGTTCTGCAAACCGTTGTAGTCGGCGTGCCCATCCATCTGCAGGTACCCCTTGAACCCCTTCAGGAACTTCTTCGAGTGCTCCTGACCCCGCCCCGGCTGGTACTCGTACAGCACGATGGGATGCGCCGCGTATCTGCCGGTCCTATACTGCCACATCCGGCTCGGAGCTTGCGCCGCTTTGTCCGGTTCGTGGAGGACCTGAAGCTTTGTCTCATCCGCGTGGAGTAGGTCTTGCTTCACAAGCTCTATGTGCAACACGTCATAGATATGTTCCAGGTAGTTTTCCGAGCACCAAATCAGCCAATTTGCCATGGTCTGGCGGCTCAGCAGTTTATTTCCGCCGCTTGTACTCCTGCTCCTGCCGGTACAGGGAACTGCCCATCACGAACTTCTGCACCTCGATGTGCTCCACAAACTCCGGGGAGGCAAACCCGCCGGGGATCAGAGGAGGCTCCTTCGGTGTCTTCACCACAGGCGTGCTGACGTCGTTCTTCTCACAGCTCCGGCAGGCATAGGTGTGGTAGACGTCTCTGTCCCGGACGCTGCCGCTCCTCTTATGACGCACATGGGCCGCCACGGGGGCGGGCTCGGACTTCTCCTCATCCGCGTATACCTCGGCCTCGTTGAACAGAAGGCTCAG
>CANQKZ010000086.1 GCA_947624585.1 uncultured Oscillospiraceae bacterium
TGTCGCCCGTGATGAGTCCATGGTAGCCCCGGCGGACGCCTATGCACTCGATCCCCAGACTGTGGGCGGTGCGGACCACGGCACGTATGGCGGAGTTCATTCCCGGCGCGTCGCCGCCGGAGGTGAGAACGCCTATTCTCCTGACCTTGGATACTGTTTCTGCCATGTTAATTCCTCCATTTTCTCTCTGGGACTGACGCTCATCTGAAGCGGTCCATGTTCTTATCGTAAACATCGATGCGTTTGTATCTGACAAAATCGGGCTTGAGCTCGGGCGCCAGCTGCTCCAGCGCGGAGACGAGCTGCGCCGGGGACAGCGCCGGCTCCTGGGCGGCGAGGCGCGCCCTCAACAGCACCAGCCCCGGGCGGATGTCCTCCGCCTCCAGCGCCCCGATGAGGGGCCTTATGTCCACCTCCAGCGTCTGGCGCTTGGTGCGCTTCTCCACCGTAAGGCTCTCCCGCCCGTAGAACGATTCCAGCTCCCGGGCGCGGTGAACTTCATTATAGTAAAACAATTGCGCCTCTATGTCAAGCCATTTGATATATTTAAATTTCAAATCGGATTCATACGCCTCCAGGACCTCGATCCCCTCGGGGCACACGGCGTTGAGCCGCGCCGGGAGGGAGGCGAGATCCGCGGGCTCCGCCAGCTCGAACTCCATCAGCTCGCACCGGCTCTCCACCCCCACGGACAGGGGCATGGCGAAATTCATGTATGGGTGGGGGTTGAACCCCTCGGTGTGCCGGATCTTCACCCCGGCCCGGATGAACACCCTCTGCATGGTGCGCATCAGGTCCAGGTGGGAGATGAACACGGCCCGGCCCTTCTTTCGGAAGAGGATCCTATTCATCGCACTTCCTCCTTTCCAGAAGACAGTTGGCGCCGCACCCCATGCACTTGACGCGGCAGTCCGGCGTCACGCGCCCGGCGTACGCCTCCTCCCGCTCCCGGGCAAGATACCGCTTCGTCACCCCCAGATCCACCGTATCCCAGGGGAAAACCTCGTCCTCCCCCCGTTTTCTCAGGGCGTAAAACTCCGGCGTCAGCCCCCGGGAGGCGAAAGCGTCAAGCCACCGGTCCATGCTGAAATAGTCGGTCCAGGAGTCCAGCCTCCCGCCGTTCCGCCACACCTCCTCGATGACGCCGCCCACCCGCCTGTCGCCTCTGGACAGGGCCGCCTCGATGAGGCTCACATGGGGCTCGTGCCAGTTGTAGACGATGGATTTGGACGTTATGCTCTCCCGCAGGAGCCGCACCCGCCTCAGATACTCCTCGACACTCACCTGGCTTTCCCACTGGAAGGGCGTGTGGGGCTTCGGCACGAACATGGAGGTACTGACCGTGATCTTCACGCCCCTCGCCTTGTTCGCCGCGTACTGCCGCCAGGTGTAGAGCACCTGATTGGCAAGCTTCGCGATGGCGACCACGTCCTCGTCCGTCTCGGTGGGCAGGCCCAGCATGAAGTATAATTTCAATGTATTCCATCCGCCCTCAAAGGCGATGCGGCAGGAGTTCAGCAGCGCCTCCTCGGTGACGTTCTTGTTGATCACGTCCCGCAGCCTCTGGCTTCCGGCCTCCGGCGCGAAGGTCAGCCCCGACTTGCGCACCCGCTGTACCCGCTCCATGAGTCCCATGGAGAAGTTGTCCGCCCGCAGGGAGGGCAGGGACAGGCTGATCTTCCTGGGCTCGCACCACTCCAGAAGCCCGTCGGTCAGCTCCGGCAGTCCCTTGAAATCGCTGGTGGACAGGCTCGACAGGGTGATCTCCTCATACCCCGAGTTCTCCAGCGCCGCCTTGGCCTTTTCTAAGAGAAATTCCGTGCCGTGCCGCCGCACCGGCCTGTAGGCGAACCCCGCCTGGCAGAACCGGCACCCCCGGACGCACCCCCGAAAGAGCTCCAGCACCACCCGGTCGTGGACGATCTCGGTGGAGGGCACGATGGCCTTCGTGGGGAAAAAGGCGGAATCCAGGTCCTCGACGATGCGCTTTGTAACCTTTTCCGGTGCCCCCTCCAGCGGCGTCAGGCACCTCAACGTCCCGTCCTCGTTGTACTCCGGCCTGTAGAGGGACGGCACGTAGACTCCCGGGATCCTCGCCGCCTCCCGCAGAAAGGCGGGCTTGTCCCACCCCTCCCGCTTGGCCCGGCGCAGGAGCTCCAGGATCTCAACGTCCAGCTCCTCCCCCTCGCCGATGGCGCACAGGTCCAGGAAATCCGCCATAGGCTCCGGGTTGACGCAGGAGGTCCCCCCGGCGAACACCAGCGGCGTCAGATCCCTCCTGTCGGCGCTCCGCACCGGGATCCCCGCCAGGTCCAGCATATTGAGAACGCTGGTGAAGGCCATCTCGTAGCCCAGGGAAAACCCCAGCGCGTCAAACTCCGAGAGCGGATCGCCGCTCTCCAGAGCGTAGAGAGGGATACCGGCCCTGCGCATCTCCTCCTCCATGTCCCCCCAGGGGGCGAAGCACCGCTCGCAGGCCATCCCCGGCTGAGCGTTGATGGCCCCATAGAGGATCTGGAGCCCCAGGTTGGACATCCCGATCTCATAGGTGTCCGGGAAGCAGAAGGCCATGCGGACGTCCACCTCCGCCGGGTCCTTGCGGATCTCGTTGTACTCCCCGCCGGTGTACCGGGCGGGCTTCTGCACCCGCGTCAGAATCTGTTCAAGCACAGCGTCCATTCTCCCACCGCCTGAATCTGTGATAGAATAAGGTTTAAGGGAACCTCTGAATAAATCGAAGCGCCGGGATTGACGAGCAGATTTTTCGCCAGATCAATACTAATACTCTACTAAAACCAGCCATTCGCGGCGGTCTTTTTCGCCGCTCGGTGTCTGCTTTTAGCCGAGTATTAGTATAAGGCAAAAAATTGCGGGAATACTTTGTGTATTTCAAAATTTTTTGACGAAATATGGTGGAAAAACTGCCGTCAAGACCGGTGCGGCGATTTGTTCAGAGGTTCCATAGAAATTTTACACCAAATCAGTTCCGTTTGCAACAGCTTATTATCACAAAAAAGGCACAAAAAAGGGCGGAAAAATTGCCCCGCGTCACGAAAAATACGTAAGCGCCCCCAAAAAGCAAAAGCGCCCCGCAGAGAATGTCCGAAACGAGACAGATCCTGTCGGCGGCAAAGGGCCCGAAAAACTGACAGCTCAAGGCGTAGAGCGCCCCGCCCCCGTCCATGGACCCCATGGGCAGCAGATTGAACACCGTGTAGAGGGCGCTGACGGCGCAGACCTCGCACAGGAACCCCCCGCCCGCAAGCTCCGCAAGGCTCCCCGCCCCCAGCGCCAGCAGTCCCCCGGCCAGAGGCCCCGCCAGCGCCACGGCGGCGTCCTCCGGATAGGAGAACTCCCCCTCCACCCGCAGCTCCGCCCCGGCGGCCCCCACAGAGAAGCCCCCGATCCGCCCCCCGCACAGATAAACCGCCGCCGCGTGCCCCAGCTCATGGACCAGCGCCGCCAGCACCGCCGCCAGCGTCATCCGCACCCCGGAAACCAGCGCCACCGCCGCCAACAGGAGCAGAAATCCCGGCGACACCCGCACAGACGCGCCGGATCTACAGTTTATGTCAACCGATTTCGAGATCACGTCACCCACTTCCCAATATTACGGCGCCCGATCCGTCTTCAAGTAGTACTCCGGATTGACATATTCCCCATCCACAATGAGTTCCAGATGCAGGCACTCCCCCGTGGCGTTCCCGGTGGACCCCACGGTCCCCAGGCTCTGTCCGGCGCTTACCCGCTCTCCGTCGGTGACGGACACCTTCGCCAAATGCGCATACAGCGACTCCACCCCCTGCGGGTGGCTCAGGATCACATACCGCCCATAGCTGGTGCTGTCCCCCACGGCCTCCACCGTCCCTTCCGCCACGGCGTAGACCTCCGACACGGAGAGGACCTCCGTTCCCGCGCTCCCCTGTCCGTCCGCGTCCCGCAAAACGCCGATGTCCACCCCGTAGTGGAACCGGACCTGACCGTCCGAGGGGTGTTCCCGATACCCGAATCCCGATGTCACCGGCCCCGCCAGCGGCGACGCCAGCTCAAAGCCGATCTCCGGCCTCTCAAAGGTCACGTTGTTTGGCGTCCCCAGCGCCTCAAACTCCTTCTGGCTCCGCTTGAAATCCTCCACCGGGTCCGTCTCCGTCTCCATGGCGGGAAGCGCCTCCCCCGTCCCGTCCGACGCGGGCACATCCGTCCCCGCCCCGTCCCCGGACACCAGGATATCCTCCCCCTCCCCGTCCGCCTCAAAGGCGTAGCTCCAGGCGTCCCGGAAGGCGGTGACCACGCCGTCCCCGCCGCCCAGCCTCTGGCCGAAGACCTGGACCGCGCCGCCGATATCCGGGCTTCCCAGCAGAGAGGACACCCCCGCTCCGATCTGGTCCGCCGCCTCCGGCCATGCCAGCCGCACCGCCAGCGCCAGAAAGAGCACCCACAGGCACACGGAGAAAAACGACCTCCCGGAGCTCCTCCGCCTCCCCCCGCTTCGGCCCCTCCCGGCCCCGCTCCTGCTTCTTCTCCCCTCGTACACCATAGCCCGTCCCCCTTTTCGTCATGCCAAACTATATTCAGAACCCTCCCTCATTATTCCCCCCCTCCCACGGACGCAAAAACCCACCCGAAGCGGAGCGCCCCGGGTGGGAATAGACCTTATTATATCACGGCTCGTTGACCACGCCCGCGAAGATGGGGACGCCCTCGTTCACTACGGAAAAAAGGAAGGGCCGGTCGAAAACGATGTCCACCGTGTCGTCCGGCGGTTGGGCGGCCCCTGTGGTTGCCATCACCGTGTAGGCCGCGCCCACACAGCCCTCCTCGTCGACGGTCACCCTCGCCCCGTGGAGGACCCGGGACAGCCACACGTCCCCGCCGCCTCCCGTCAGCGGCGAGAAGTCGGCCCTCTCCCGGTCGAACACGTCCGTGACGCCCAGCTCCCGGATCCGCTCCCCGATCTCGCCGTCCTGCGTCACGTCGAATTTCGGGAGGGACACGTTGATCTTCATGGATTTCGACTCCACGCCCTCCGTTTCATCCATCTCCGTCAGAAACGCCGCGGCGGCGGGGTCTTCTAAAATCTCCTCCAAGGTAACGCCCTCGTCCGGGAGCAGCAGGTACATACCCCCGCCGGACTTGAAGCCCAGGGCGATGCCCGCGAATTTGTCGCTCCAGAAGTAGGAGCCGAATTCGGTGCAGTGCATGAACTCACGTTCCGCGTCCCCCGAGGGGGCGTGGAAAACGCCGGTGTCCGTTTTGTCAGAGGAGAATTGGATCTTCCATCTGTCCTTGAAAAAGACTGTGGTGGCCAGGGCCATCGCGGTATCCGTATCCAGCCCCACCCCCTCTACCGCGTCCTCCAGAAGCCCGCCGGTGTGGTCGTTGAGCCAGCCGCGCAGGGTCCCGTTGTACTCCGGGCTCCCCATCTCGCCGGAAAACCCGGAGGCGTACCAGCTCTCCGCCAGCCGCTTCAGCGGCCCTGCCTCATAGTCGAACCCGTTCCGCAGCCAGACGGAGGCCGCCAGGTCCAGGGTGTATGTGCCGTCGTCGTTGTAGACGGCGTTCCAGATCCGGTTTGCCCTCTCCCGCAGCGTCTCCCCGCTGTCCGCCCCCAGCGCGTCCAGGATCTGCTGACGGCTCTCCCCGTCCGTCACCTCCGTGAGCATCCCCAAAGCCAGGTAGACGCCCACCGGCGAGCAGACGGCGTTCCCGTCGCCGCTCCCCCGGAGCAGGGCCTGGAGAAGGTCCGGCTTCCATCCCGCCAGGGCCGCCCGCTCCTCCCGGGAGAGGCTCCTGGCCCGGCTGTCCTCCCACCAGGCGTCAAACTCCTTCTCGCTGACTGCCTCCCCGTACTCATCCGTCTCCGGGTATGGCGGTCTGTCGGGGTAGACCGCCCGGACCAGGGTGGTGACGGCCAGGTCCCCATGACCGGTGGAG
Source organism: uncultured Oscillospiraceae bacterium (assembly GCA_947624585.1). GTDB lineage: Bacteria > Bacillota > Clostridia > Oscillospirales > Oscillospiraceae > RUG626. Next base: position 5,935 of record CANQKZ010000086.1, read on the forward strand.
GTGCCCGCGCGGCTGTCGCCGGTGCTGTCGGAGCGTTGCCACAGCGCCGCCGCGCCCCCCGCTATGACCGCCACAGCCACCACAGCCGCCAGAGCGGAGTACAGAATTTTCCTTTTCTTCGGTTTTCTCGCGTTGTCAATGAGGTCGTCGCGGATATTCGTGACGCCGTCGTATACATCCTCAGGCTTCATTTGTATATTCCTCCTTTTCCAGTTCCTCCCGGAGCGCCAGCCGCATCCGCCGGAGCCTCTGGGCAAGGGTGTTGGGCCTTTCGCCGGACTGGCGCGCCAGCTCCTCCACGCTCTCGCCGTAAAAATACCGCCGGATGAAGAGGTCCCGGTTCGCCTTGGGCTCGCCGTCCAGCCAGCGGGAGATCACCCGCCCCAGCTCCCGGGCCTCCATCTCCCGCTCCACGTCCGTGTCCGCCGGGATCGCCTCGGCAAGCTCCTCCAACTGGGCCTCCAGGCCCAGGTACCGCTTCTCCGCCCGGTTCTTCCGGAAGCGAGAGATGGCGATGTTCCGCACCAGCCTCCCCAAAAACGCCCGCAGGCTCAAAGGCCGCTCCGGCGGGATGGCGTTCCAGGCCGCCAGATACGTGTCGGAGACGCACTCCTCCGTGTCCCGCCGGTCCTCCAGCAGACGCCCCGCCATCCCGGCGACAAAGGCGCCGTAGCGCGTCCGCGTCTCCGAAATGGCGCTCTCGTCCCGCCGAAAATAGAGCTCGATGATCCTCTCGTCCTCCACCGGTCCCGCCTCCCGTCTGTCTTTGATGGGCCCTTCACCTCTGTAGTCGCAAAGGGCGGCCCCCATGTGACAGAACCGCCCTCATTATCTTATCAGAAATCCCCCTCCGCTTCAAGGAGCACCCGCAGCTTCTCCAGCGCCCGCTTCTCGATGCGGGAGATGTAGGAACGGGAGATGCCCAGCTTCTCCGCCGTCTGCCGCTGGGTGAGCCTGGGCAAGCCGAAAAGGCCGTACCGGCAGGACACCACCTCCCGTTCCCTGGGCTCCAGCCCCGTCTCCACAAAGTGCCGGAGCCTCCCGTACACCTCCTGGGAGCTGAGCCGCTCGAAGATGTCGTCCTCCGCGCTGATCACGTCCATCAGCGAAAGCTCGTTCCCGTCCCCGTCCGCGTCGATGGTGTCCGACAGAGACAGATCCCCCGCGCTCTTTCGCTGAGAGCGGAAATACATCAATATCTCGTTCTCGATACACCGGCTGGCATAGGTCGCCAGCCTCACCCCCTTGTCCGGCCTGTAGGTGGAGATCCCCTTGATGAGGCCGATGGTGCCTATGGAGATGAGGTCGTCCTGGTCCCGGGTCCTGGTGTAATATTTCTTGACGATGTGCGCCACCAGGCGCAGATTGTGTTCGATGAGCCTGGAGCGGGCCTCCTCGTCCCCCTGGGCCGCCCGGTCCAGATACTCCCGCTCCTGGGCCGCGCTCAGAGTCCTGGGGAAGGACCCGGCGGGGTTCGTCACACGGAGGAGCAGGAAGGGATAACTCAACAGAGAGGCAAAAGCTACGGAGAGCATACTGTCACCACCAATTCTTGATCTCCCCATATGCTATTCGCCGGGTTTTGTCCCTATTCGTCAAAAAGTACTGTAATTTTATGGAATATTCAGCGGCGTTTGGTTCAATGCTTTGCATCGATACAGCATCATCGCGCTGACGCGGGACCGTGAAAGAACTGTCTCATTCAGGCAATTCTAACTTTAAGACGCAAAAGTGCTTGAAATTTTCGGAGGATTCAGGAAAATTTTTTAATTTTTCAACAGATTTTTCTAAAAAAGCTCTTGTAAAATCTGTATAGATGTGGTAAACTATAAAGGGCGGGGAGGAAGAAGCCTCAAATATTCCAAAGCACCGCCCCGCGTCCCACACAAGCCCGCTTCCAGGCACCCGCGTGCCGTCACTCTTATGGAGGGGAGCCCCAAGCTTCAGGCGCCAGGGTGTGCGTCTTGCGATGCACGCCCTGGGGGGCAACTCTCCGGTCCACAAATCACCCCCCGGCCCGCCGGGGGGTGATTTTGTCCTTCGTCTCTCTCCGGCCCACGGCGCTTGCCCCGCCAAATCGAAGAACAGCTCGACGGAGCCGTTCCCATTCGACGGAACGCCGCTTTATTAATTGCAACTTATTTCCATAAATTCAGAAAAAATTAAAGGTTTCGCTATTTACCCCAAGGGATTTACATGGTATAATAGCCGTTGGCAGTAAAGCTCATTTTTCATCGGAACCGCCCTTTTTCCCGTCATCGGGAAACCGTCTGAAAAGGTGAATTCATTTTGCGAAATCTCATCCCCCGATATGCCCGGCTCCCCATGCTGGCGGCCCTCGCCTACAACTGCGCCGTCTTCTGGCTGACCCGCCCCCTCAACCGGGGCGCGGCCCACTACGACCTGTCCCTGCCCCTGGACGCCCGCCTGCCCTTCGTCCCGGCCTTTATCGTCATCTATATCCTGGCGTATTTCCAGTGGCTCATAGGTTACATCCTCATCGTCCGGGACTCCCGGGAGCGGTGCGACCGCGTCCTCTCCGGGGAGATGATCGCCAAGACCGTCTGCCTCGTCTGTTTCCTGTTTCTGCCAACTTCCATGCCGCGTCCCCAGGTGACGGGCACGGACCTCTTCTCCCGCCTCACCGCCCTCATCTTCGCCCTGGACGCGCCGGACAACCTGTTTCCCTCCATCCACTGTCTGGAGTCCTGGATCTGCTTCCGGGGCCTCCTGGGCGCAAAAAGCGCGGGGCGCGGGTGCAAGGCGTTCATGCTGATCTTCACCCTCCTGGTGTTCGCCTCCACCGTGCTGGTCAAACAGCACCTGGTGCTGGACATCCTGGGGGGCCTCGCGGCGGCGGAGCTGGGACAGCTCCTGGCCCGGCGGTTCGACACGGGCCGCGTATTCCGGCGTCTGCGCAAAGAAAGGCGGGGTGAGCGGATATGAAAGGATCCGGCGGCTCCGCCCGCTCCAAAGTCCTGTGGTCGCTGCTGTTCTTCGCCATCGCGGGCCTTAGCGTCTACGCCATCGTCTCCCAGAGCGGCACCTTCACCCTGGACACGTTCCTGGACTACATCGGGAAGACTCGCGTATTCTGGCTCCTGTGCGCGGTGCTCTCCATGGTCCTCTACATCGTCCTGGAGGGCGAGGCCGTCCGCGCGGCGGTCCGCGCCTTCGGATGCGCCGCCACCCACGGCAACGCCCTCATCTACTCCGCGTCGGACATCTACTTCTCCGCCATCACCCCCTCCGCCACCGGCGGACAGCCCGCCTCGGCCTATTTCATGGTCAAGGACGGCGTCCCGCCGCTGATCGCCACCGTGGCCCTCATCGTCAATCTCACCATGTACACCGCCTCCATCCTGGTCCTGGGCCTTCTGATGCTCCTCACCTGCCCCCATGTGCTGAGCTCCTTCGGACACCTGTCCCGTGTGATGATCGCCGTGGGCTTCCTGGTACAGGTGCTCCTGGCCTCCTTCTTCGTCCTCCTGCTGGTGAACGAAAAGCTCCTCCACCGGATCTGCTCCGGCGCCATCCATCTTGTGTGCCGGCTCCGTATCCTCCGCCACGAGGAGCGGCGGCAGGCGTCCCTGTCGAGGCACATGGAAGAATATGTGCGGAGCGCCAAAATGATCATGGAGCACAAAAAGGCCCTGGCAAAGGTGTTCTTTTTCAATCTGGGCCAGCGTTTCTTCGTGCTGTGCGTTCCGTTTTTCGTCTCCCTGGCCTCCGGCGCGGGACTCGGCCGGGCCGTCAGCGCCTGGGCGGTGCAGTGCTGCGCGGTTCTGGGCTCCAATTTCGTTCCCATCCCCGGCGGCATGGGCGTGTCGGACTACCTGATGCTGGACGGCTTCGAGCGGTTCATCCCCGCCGCCGACGTGGTGGATTTCCAGCTCCTCACCCGCTCCATATCCTTTTACTTCTGTGTGGTGTTCTGCGGGATACTGACCCTCATCAAATTTATTCTGCTGAAGAAGAGAGACAAGTCATGATTGGATTCTACGATTACACGGTGATACTCACATACCTGAGCCTCCTCTCGGCCTGCGCGGGGATCATAATCTCCCTGGCAGGCCCGGGCCACCCCTACATAGGCACCTTCTTCCTTCTGGTCTGCGGCCTGTGCGACGCCTTTGACGGCAAGGTGGCCCGGCGCAAGAAGGACCGAACCGAGGCGGAGAAGGCGTTCGGGATCCAGATCGACTCCCTCTCGGACCTTGTGGCCTTCGGCGTCCTGCCGGTTGCCATCGGCGCGGCCATGCTGCGCTGGTCCCCCATCATGTACTGGCTGGGCGAGAACTGCCCCAAGTGGGCCTACGCCGCCGTGGATGTGCTCCTCATCGCCATCCTCATCCTCTACGCCCTGGCCGCCCTCATACGCCTGGCCTACTTCAACGTCACCGAGGAGGAGCGCCAGCGGGTGGAGAGCGGCGCGCGCAAATATTACCAGGGAATGCCCGTCACCACCGTATCCCTGATCTTCCCCTTCATCCAGCTTCTCCAGTACATCATCCCCGCCGACGTGACCATGATGTACTTCGCCACCGCCGTGATCTGCGGCCTGGCCTTCCTGATGCCCGTCCAGATCCGCAAGCCCGGCCTCCGGGGCATCCTGCTGATGGTGGCCATCGGCGCTGTGGAGTTCGCCCTGATGCTGGTGGGCCGTCTTCTCAAATGAGCGTCCTCGCCTTCCTCTACGGCACCCCCGTGGGCCGGGCGTGCCTGAAACTGCTGACAGCCCCTCCCCTCTCCCGGGCGGCGGGAAAATTTCTGGACACCCCCGCGTCCAAATGCCTCATCGCCCCCTTCGTCAAGAGGGCAAAGATCGACCTTTCTGAGTACGAGTGCGACAGCTTCGCCAGCTTCAACGACTGCTTCACCCGCCGCGTCAAACCCGGCAGACGTCCCGTGGATACGGACCCCTCCGCGCTGATCGCCCCCTGCGACGGCCTTCTCTCCGTCTACGAGCTCCGGGGCGATACGGTCCTGCCCGTGAAGCAGTCGGAGTACACCGTCTCTTCCCTGCTGGCGGGCGACCCGGCGAGCCGCCTTTTTGAGGACGGGACCGCCCTCATCTTCCGCCTGTGCGTGGACAACTACCACCGCTACTGCTACGTGGATTCCGGCGTCAAGGGGGAAAACATCCACATCCCCGGCGTCCTCCATACCGTCCGCCCCGTTGCCCTGGAGCGTGTGCCCGTGTTCGCGCAAAACAGCCGCGAGTACACCCTGATCCGCTCAGAAAACCTGGGCCGGATCCTCCAGATGGAGGTGGGCGCCATGCTGGTGGGCCGCATCCAAAACCACCACGGCCCCGGCCCGGTGAAGCGCGGCCAGGAGAAGGGAATGTTTCTCTACGGCGGCAGCACGATCATCGTCCTCCTCCAAAAAAACGCCGCCGCTCCGGACCCCCAATACCTTGAAAACACCCGCCTCGGCCTCGAAACCCCCGTCCGCCTGGGCCAACGCATCGGTACGGCGCTGCGTTTGATCTGAGTTCCGGCAGAACTGCCGGGGGAATCCTTCTTTTCTCTCTTTTGTTCCGTGGGTGGGGGTCCCACTGCACAAAAGAGAGAAAAGAAGCAAAAGAGAGAAAATGCCGGTTTTGGAGTCGGCGGTGACTTTTGGCTTGGCGCTTCGTAACGCGGGTCGGCTTCCGCGGTGGCGTGTCGGTAGGTCTGGGAGGAACCATAGCCGCGCGGGGCGAAGACTTAATTGGTTGGAGCATCAGCTTCGCTTGGCCGCTTACGTTGGCGATGGTCGGGGGTTGGGTGGCTCTGTTTGGGGCCGCGCTTTGTGGGCGGGGGTTGTGGGGCCCGTGTTTTTGTGTGTGTTGTTTGAGGTGGTGCGTCGCACTGTTAAAAATGGTTTTTCAAAATATCTTTCCTTTGGAAATTCATTTTGAAAAGGAATTGGAATTGACAAAAAAACGACCCATGCCGTATAATTGCGGCATGGGCTTCCCTGAAAGGGGAGGGGCCGGGAG
>CANQKZ010000087.1 GCA_947624585.1 uncultured Oscillospiraceae bacterium
CGATTGAACCGCCGTGTACGGAACCGTACGCACGGTGGTGTGGGAGGTCGGCCCCGTCAGGGGCCTCCTACCCGATTAATGGCAGAATATTTATTGCCCGCTGATACTAACATTAAAAAAAACTTTAATTCGTGGCGATTTTTGCGCAATACCGCATCAGGCGGCTTGTCTTCATTCTTGACTTTGACGAAGGTTTTTATACGGTCGTGTGTTGTCGTTTACACAAGGTTTTCTGGGCTCTTTTACAGCCATAAGCTTTTAGAGATTAAAATGTTGCTTTACCCGGGTTACTACTGGTAATCGCGGAGAAACTGACTAACAGCCACACTGCTTTCCCCAGTATCGGCAGGTCTTGTACCTTTCTCTCATAAGTAGTGCGTCTTTTGGTGGTCATTTTGTGGCATCGGGTACACTCGCAGCTTGTGTTCTTCGACTTCAGATGGATATATATCGCCTTGTCTGTTTTCCCTATCCTTCGCACCTCTAATTCCTTCGGATAGAATGACTGGATATCTATTTCTTTGCTTTCCATATTCCAGACCTCTGCTTTTGTTCATATGCTCTTCTATTTTATCATTTCCCGGCCTTACTTTCAAGCGTCTTACTGTTAATTGTGAAAGAGCCTGAATGTTCGTGCAGATGGGGCTGGGAAAAGAAATTTACACTTATACTAGGCAGAACTACTCCGTGCCATACGAGTACATCAAGCAGAGGGTGGATGTGCGGTTGACGCGCTCCGCGGTGGAGGTGTTTTTTGAAGGCACCCGGATTGCGTCCCATCTGCGTCTGTATGGCCGTCCGAACCAGTACAGCACCGTGGAGGCCCATATGCCGCCGGATCACCAGAAGTATTTGGAGTGGAACGGCGACCGTTTCCTCCAGTGGGCCGGCTCTGTGGGGCCGAATACGCAGGCGGTGGTCAGACAATACCTGACGGCGTACAAGATAGAGCAGCAGGGATACAAGGCGTGTATGGCGCTGTTGAAGCTGCAGGATAAATACTCCGCCCAGCGGCTGGAGGACGCTTGCTGCAGGGCGCTCAGCTTCACACCAAGGCCCGGCGTCAAGGTCGTACAGTCGATCCTCAGGTCCGGGCAGGACAAGCTCCTGAGCGAGGACAAGGAGGAGAGCCCGAAGGCGGCCTCCCAGTACAGCTTCACCCGTGGGGCGGACTACTACAGGAGGGACAAGTGATGCTGACGAATCCCACCGTTTCAAAGCTCTACGAGCTGCGCATGAGCGCCATGGCCGCGGCTTTCACGCAGCAGTTGGAGGATCCGCAGTTCATCGATCTGTCCTTTGAGGACCGCTTCTCCCTGCTGGTGGAAGCGGAGTGGAGCTCCAGAAAGAGCAATCATCTGCACAGGCTCATCAAGAAGGCCGGGTACGCCATCCCGAGCGCCTGCGTGGAGGATATCTCTTACCACGCCGGACGCCAGCTGGACAAAGGGCTGATCCTGAAGCTGGCCTCCTGCTCCTACATTGAGAACACAAACAACGTGATCATTCTCGGGGCTACGGGAACGGGTAAGACGTATCTTACCTGTGCCCTTGGCATCGCGGCCAACAGGAAATTCTATGAGGTGAAATATGTCCGCCTCCCCGACCTGCTGGTGGAGATTGCTCTGGCGAGGAGCGATGGGACATACCGCGACGTGATGAAGAAGTACAGGAAGCCCCGGATCCTGATTCTGGACGAGTGGCTGCTGTACCCGCTGAAGGAGACCGAGGCCAAGGACCTTTTGGAGATCATCGAGCTACGGAACCAAACCGCCTCCACGATCTTCTGCTCCCAGATAGACATCCCCGGCTGGCATGAATACCTCTACGACCCGACGCTTGCCGACGCCATCTGCGACAGGATCAAGCACAACTCATATGTGATCACCTTGAAGGGCGAGTCCATGCGAAAGCTCACCGCGACGGTAGACTGACCGCAAAGGGGTGACTGCTCAACCAGTGCGGTCACCCCGCTCAGTCTGAGCGGAGGGGCTGCTAAATCCATCGCGGTCATGGGTGGGCAACGCGGGCGGAATATTCACAAGCCGCGTGACGAAGCGTGACCCGAAAATGACCATCACGAATTTCTTGTTTTGATTGAATATTAGTATTAGTATCAGCGGGCAATAAATATTCTGCCATTACAGGAAAACCTGCCCGCCGGTCAGGATGAGTGACCGGCGGGCAGGTTGTTTTTGGCTTTTGGATGAGCGCTACGCTTCAACGATTTTTGTGGTGTACCACATGTCGTCGCCTCCTCCGTCGAGGCTGGCGTAGAAGATGAGTGTGGCGTAATATCTTTCACCACTCTCCACGGTGAGGGGAATGCTACCATTGTACATTACTGAATCGGAACCCATCATTGGCGGGTTGCCTGTATAGGTATCATAGTAAAACGAATCGATGAGTTCATCCTTCCCGACGTCCGGGGCATCGCCTGTGGCCCTGTAGACGGTGATTTTATGCGCTCCGATCGTGTCCATGATACCGGTTCCGATAACGGTAAATTTAACGGCTATCTCGCCGTCGCTTATTTTGGCGATGTGGGCCTCTGCTGACCGAATATAGGCGTTTGAGTCCAGCGTAGCCGATGCGTATGCGCATACAATAGAAATGACCAGAATAATCGTTATAATGCGTATGGCGATTTTTTTCATGGTGTTCAACCTCCAATCGAATCAAGTATCTTGATTAATTCTTCATACGAGGAAACTCCTGATATAGCACACTCAACAGTTTCGGAGCTCCATGCTGCAAGGTATGTACTCTCGTTTGTCATAATATAGAAGCTTGTGCCGTTGTGAATGTAAAGCTCGGGGTTATCTTTATCAATATTATATTGCATTGCAAGCTCTGCGGAAGAGAAAACTGTGTACGAGAGAATGATCCACTCTCCTTGCTCTCCATAGGCGCCACATATTGTACTCATACCAGAATCGTACGAAGACTCCAGTTGAGTCTGCTCATATCCCTCGGGCCAATATGCAGGAAGATAATCAGAGGAGAGCCCGGCCTCAAGCAGCGCCTCCTTCATTCCCTCAAGTTGGGGCGGAACATCAGGCTCCGCGTTTCCTGCCTGCCCGGAGATCTCAAAGCCGAACGTCTCCGTTGTCCATCTAGCGATCCTGGCGAAGATGTCAAAGCCCGCAGCTTGGGCCGTGAACATGGCACTGAGAAGGATCGTCACGACAACAGCGACGGCAACGGCGGCTTTGGTCAGCCCGCAGCGGATATGGCGCTTCTCCGTTTTCTGTTCTTTGACACCGGTTCGCTCCAAAAACAACTTGTACGCGGTTTCCGCGTCCGGGTGGTCGGGGAGCGGGGCCTTGCGATCCAGAGCGTCAAGGTAGGCGTCGATGAGCTCCTCATCGTATGTTTCCTCGTCCATATTCCCCCACAGCTGTTCCAACTTCTCCGCCAGATCAACAGCCGACATGGCCTCAAACTCCTTCCAATTCACAGGCGCTTCATGAGGCAAATTTGACGTGCCTGTGCCGGTGTTTTTCCTATTTTCCATTTTTACACCCCATTCTCCTCTACAATCATATGTATTGAGAAAACATTTTTGTTACAAGCTTTTTCACTTTTTTTCTGAGGATGCAAGCTGCCGCCGAATCTTTTTCATAAGTCTTGAAAATTTGGTTCTGTAGGCTCCCTCGGAGATACCTAGCTTCTCGCTGATCTCTCGGTAGCTGAGCTTCTCCTCGAAACGCATTCTGAGCAGTTGCTTCTCATCGTCTCTGAGAGAATCTGGCATGATTTCTACTATATCGATGGGAGGCTCCACAGGAAAGACGTCGCCTATCTGATCCAAAGAAACGTTCCGGGAGTTGTCCCAGCGCCGACGTTCGTTCATGGCGATATTGTATAGGATAGTGGACAGCCATGCAACGGGCTTTGGATGCGATAAAAGCTCCCTGGGGTGGGCCAGGGCAAAAACAAACGTCTCCTGAACAATATCCTGTGCAAAGCAGATATCCCCTGTGAGCCGGTATGCCTTCCTCAGCATTTGATTATATTCCTCCAGAAAGAGCTTTTTGACAAGCTCATCCCTCTCATGCATTTCGCTGCCCCCCACACTAAATTTGCCAATTTTGTCGAATCTTGTCAGCCACGACAACTTAGTATAACATACTTTTGCGGTTATGGGAATGAGACAGGCAAAATAATTTTTATTTTTTCCTAAGCGGTATCTTGTGATTTGCCTGGTGTATTATTGATTTCTTTTTCGGAATATGCGTAATGGAAAGTGTTTTTTGCTTATTCAGGAAAAACATTATATCAAGCCTTCTGATAAAGCCACGCTTTTCTTCCGCCGGAGGCTAACGGGCACGAGGGCATTTCACGGAAACTGAAATTGGCTGGCTTGCGCAGCGGAAGGATTTGATCAACCAGACTTTCAACCGGCGAATTTTGCAAAGGAACATCGCATTTTTCTGACTTTGCGCAACCCGAAGATTATTCTCAAAATAATTTAGAGTTTACTGAACAGCACAATAATCAGTACAATTCACATCATGAAATCAAAGTAACGCCAAAAATCCCAATAAATCAGTACCAAATCATCCGGAAATATGGTATCATAAATCCATCCAAAATCACCGAATCTATCGAAAACCCGTCATTTTGGGGGTGTATGCGATGTATTATACCAAGGACGCAAACCAGCTGACCATCGGCGATTTCTACATACCCTTCGCCGGGAAGCTTGATCCCAGCAACCGCTGGATCCGGCTGTCAAGGCTCATGCCCTGGGATGTGTGACGGCGATCCGGGAGAATCCGTACATGCAATATTTCCTCGGCCTGCACGAGTTCCGGCAGGAACCTTTGTTTGACCCGTCCATGATGGTCCACTTCCGGAAGCGGTTCCCTGTGGAGGACGTGGCCAGGATAAACGAATACGTCTGCACAGGAAAGTGGCCGGAGGATGGGCGCCGCATGGATCGGAACGATGAAAAGGACTCGGATGACGGTAACAGCGAACCTCCCAAGCCGGATAACTCAGGGAAATGTGTCAAGGGCCGCATGAACCCGAACACGTCGAAAAAGAAAGTGAAACGCCAGAAGAAAAACCGGGGCAAAATGCTCCTGGATGCTACGGTGGCGCCGGCTGACATCAAGTACCCCACGGACATCGACCTTCTGAACCGGTGCCGGGAGCACCGAGAGGCTACGGTCAACATTCTGTGGAAGCACGTACCGCACAAGGGTCATAAGCTGCCGTATTCGGCCAAAAAGGCGAGAAAATCTTATCTGTGCGTTGCCAAATCCAAGCGCTGGACAGCGAAGAAAGTGCGAAAGGGCATTGGAGAGCAGCTGTCATACATCGAGCACGCCGGAAAGCAGCTGGAAAAGTTCAGGGCTCTTGCCCCGGATGTGAAGCTGCCGAATTGGCTGACGGCCAGGCTGGAGGTGATCCCGGAGGTCTACGCGCAGCAGAAGTATATGTATGACAACCATACGCACATCGTCACGGACCGCATCGTCAGTCTGGCGCAGCCTCACGTGCGGCCGATCAACCGGGGAAAGCGCCCCGATCCCACGGAGTTTGGACAGAAGCTCCACCTGTCGGTGGTGGGTGGGTACACGTTTCTAGAGCAAACCAGCTGGTCGAATTTCAACGAGGACTGCGATCTGCAGGCCGCGGCGGAGGACTATTGCAGGAAGTTTGGCGCTGCCCGGAGGCGATTCTGGCGGACAAGATCTACCAGACCAGAGCCAACAGGACTTGGTGTCAGGAACGGGGCATCCGTCTTTCCGGCCCGGCTCTCGGACGGCGCAGGGCCGGAGAACCCAGGGATTCCCGGCAGGTGCGTCGGGACGCCTGTGAACGCAACGCCATCGAGGGAAGGAACGGAAATCTCAAGCGGAGATACGGCCTTGGCCTGATCATGTCCAAACTGGATGAGACGGCAAAAACGGAAGCGGCACTGAACATATTGGCCATGAACGCAGCCTGCCGGCTGTGCCGTTGGCTTGCGCGGATTCGGCGGGTTGGGGGTGGGAGGGGGTTTTCAATAGGGCCTAAATACGTTCCGTCTTTCATAGATATCGGCAAGAAGTATGCCCGCCTTGTGGAGGATGCCCAGCCTGACGAAACCAAATATCCAGAGGAACTGTACAAGATCCTGATGTCTAAGGTTTCAGAGTGCATGACAGAATGTAACAGCGAGTTTTACTGTTCTCCGCGGGATTATCTCCTGCTGGCCTACAGAAGCAAACTGGAATAAACCTGAAAACAATACTGTATGGGGGCCGTGAAAAAAGGTGCGGGTAAATGCGCTTTTTTCACAGCCCCTGTTTTATTAAAAAGGTTGTACTCTTTGCTAAACTGTCTGGAAAAAGGACGGAGAATGTGAGATAATAGCCAAAACACGCAAGTGAAGAAGATATAATGATTAAGTCACCACAGAGAAGCAATGCCGTGAATACCATTCAGGGAAAAAAAGGAATCGTCAGACGAGACGATTCTCCTGGGTTTTGCACAACGTCATACCCCGTTTTCAACGCACAGCGCGAGTGCGCTCAAATCGGAGCATGTGTCGGTATAGAGTCACTACTGGCGTCTTTTCGGAGTTGGTGTCAAATGTGATCATGCAGGAAAAATGGGATAATCTTGAAAGCCAAAAAGCGTTGCGGCGCAAGGGAAAAATGAATTGACGATAGTTGTAAGAAAATTATTGCAAATTTCCTCTTGCATTTTGGCGGAAAAGAAATATAATAAGCGCATACGCACAGTGAGAGCCCCGGGCGGCTTCATTTCACACCCGCTTCGGTGGGGATAAAGAGGTTTTTGCAATGGGAAAGGATGTATTGACCACGATACGGGAGTTTGCGCCCACCTTCTCCAAGGGACAGCGCAGGATCTCCGATTACATCACTGAAAATTACGAGAAGGCCGCTTTCATGACGGCAGGGCGGCTGGGGATGGCCGCCGGGGTCAGCGAATCCACGGTGGTCCGCTTCGCCGCCGATTTGGGGTACGAGGGCTACCCGGAGATGCGCCGGGCCATGCAGGAGCTGGTGAAGAACCGCCTGACCACCGTACAGCGCATCGAGGTGGCAAGGGACCTGATCACCGGCGCGGACGTGCCGGAGACGGTGCTGAACTCCGATATGTCCAAGATCCGCCACACCCTGGAGGAGCTGGACCGGGACGCCTTCGACAGGGCCGCCGCCGCCATCAGCCAGGCCCGCACCATCTACATCGTGGGCGTGCGTTCCTCGGCAGTGCTGTCCAATTTTATGGGATTCTACTTAAATCAGCTATTCCCCGACGTGCGGGTCATTTCCCAGAATGCTTTTTCCGAGATCTACGAGCAGATCCTCCACATCGGCGAGGGGGACACGCTGGTGGCTATCTCCTTCCCGCGCTACTCCCGCCGGACCATCATGGCCATGCGCTACGCCAGGGACAAGGGCGCCAGGATCATCGGCATCACGGACTCCGAGTCCAGCCTTGTGGCGCAGCTGGCGGATCTGAAGCTCTACGCCAGGAGCGACATGGTCTCCTTCCTGGACTCCCTGGTGGCGCCTCTGAGCCTCATCAACGCCCTCATCGTGGCGGTGGCGGAGAAGTCGGAGAAGGACCTGGAGGGGACCTTTGAGAAGCTGGAGAACGTATGGTCGGAGTTTGACGTCTATGAGAAATACGAGCAGTGACCTTGCCGTCATTGGCGGCGGCGCGGCCGGGATGATGGCGGCGGGCCTGGCAGCCCGGGAAGGCGCGTCGGTCACGGTTTTGGAGAAGACGAAATATACCTGCCGGAAGCTGGGCATCACCGGCAAGGGCAGGTGCAATCTGACAAACAACACGCAGGTGCGGCAGGTGATCGCCAACATCCCCCGGAACGGGAAGTTCCTCTACAGCGCGGTCACCGCTTTTCCGCCCCAAAAGGTGATGGAACTCTTCGAGTCCCTGGGCGTTCCGCTGAAGACGGAGCGGGGGGACCGGGTGTTTCCCGTGTCCGACAGGGCCGGGGACATCGTGGAGGCGCTTCGCCGTTTCTGCCGGACCGGCGGGGTGCGGATCCTCCGGGGAAGGGCGGAGCGGATCCGCACGGAGGACGGGCGCGTCTCCGGCGTCTCGTACACGGACGGGGAGGGACGTACGAGAACGCTCCCGGCCTCCCGTGTGATCCTGGCCACCGGCGGCCTCAGCTACCCGGCCACCGGCTCGGACGGGGACGGATACAGGCTGGCATCCGAGCTGGGCCATTCCGTCGTGACGCCCAGGCCCTCCCTGGCGCCGCTGGAGGCGGAGGGGGACGACTGTGCCAGGATGCGGGGGTTTGCCCTGAAAAACGTGGGACTGCGGGTGGTGGACAAGTCCGGGAAAAAAATTTACGAGGATTTCGGGGAGATGCTCTTCACCCATTTCGGCCTCTCCGGCCCCACGGTTCTGTCCGCCTCCGCCCATATGCGGGACTTTGAGCGCAACAGCTACACGGTCTATATCGACCTGAAGCCCGCCCTGGACGAGGAGACACTGGACCGCAGGATCCTGCGGGACTTCGAGAAGTATAAAAACCGGGACTTCCAGAACGCCCTCGGCGACCTTGCGGGCCGGAGCATGATCCCGGTGCTGGTGGAAAAATCCGGCATCCCACCGGAGACAAAGGTAAATTCCGTTACGCGGGAGCAGAGGAGGCGTCTTTTGGAGCTTTTCAAGGCGTTCCCGGTGAAGATCACCGGCGTCCGGCCGGTGGAGGAGGCCATCGTCACCTCCGGCGGCGTGGACACGCGGGAGATCGACCCGCGCACCATGGAATCCAAGCTGATACCGGGCCTGCGCTTCGCCGGGGAGGTCATCGACGCGGACGGTTACACCGGCGGCTTCAATCTTCAGATCGCCTGGTCCACCGCGTACGCGGCGGCATTGGGAGAGAGAAAGGAATGAGACACATGGGATCTGTTGCCATAGCCATCGACGGCCCCTCCGGCGCCGGGAAATCCACCCTGGCGCGGATGACGGCCAGGGAGTTCGGCTTCATCTACGTGGACACCGGGGCGCTCTACCGCACGGTGGGGCTCTTCGCCCTGCGACGGGGGGTGGACACAAAGGACCGGGAGGGCGTGGCCGCCCTCCTGCCGGAGATCCATATCTCCATGCGCTACGACGAAAGCGGCGTCCAGCGGATGCTCCTGGGCGGGGAGGACGTGTCCGACCTCATCCGCACGCCGGAGGTGTCCATGGCGGCCTCCGACGTGTCGGCGCTGCCGGAGGTGCGGGCCTTCCTGCTGGATACCCAGAGGGACCTGGCAAAACAGTACAACGTGGTCATGGACGGACGGGATATCGGCACCGTGGTCCTGCCGGAGGCGAAGATCAAGATCTTCCTCACCGCCTCCCCGCGGGAGCGGGCCATGCGCCGCTGGCGGGAGCTCCGGGAGGAGGGCGTCGACACGGACCTGGAGACGGTGCTCCGGGACATGGAGCGGCGGGACCGCAACGACTCCAGCCGGGACATCGCCCCTTTGAGGCCCGCCCCGGACGCGGTGATGTGCGACACCACGGACCTGGACCTGCAGGGCAGCTTCGGCCTCATCCGCGACATCGTCAGGGGGCGGCTGTGATGGATTTCAAAAAATTTCTCTACACGGTCCTGCGGGCCCTCGTCATGTGGACCTACGGCCTTTTGTGGCCCTTCCGGGTCTATGGCAAGGAGAACGTGCCGGAGGGCGCGGCGGTGGTCTGCGCCAACCACACACACTTTTCGGACCCCTTTTATATGGCCTGGGCGATTCCCTGGAAATACCATCTGTGTCTCATGGCAAAGCGAGAGCTCTTCAAATTCAAGCCCCTGGGCGCCCTTCTGAGGGGCATCGGCACCTTCCCGGTGGATCGGGGAGCGGCGGACCTGACCGCCATGAAGACCGCCCTGCAGGTGCTCAAATCCGGCAAAAAGCTGGGCATCTTCCCCGAGGGCACCCGCACCCACACCGACGGCGAGGTCAGTCCCAAGGCCGGGGCCGTGCGCCTGGCCAACAAGGCGGGAGCGCCCGTGGTGCCCATGTACATCCCCCGTGAGAAGAAGCTCTTCCGGCCCATCCGCATCGTCATCGGCGAGCCTATTTCGGTGGACAGCGATAAGAGGCTCTCCAGGGAGGATCTGGAGCGGATCTCCGACGAGGTGATGAATAAGATCGCGGAGCTTGGGCATACTGTACCTGTACGCGGGAGGGCCGCCTGATGGAGATCGTCAACGCCCGGTCCGCCGGGTTCTGCTTTGGCGTCCGCCGGGCCGTGAGGATGGCGGAGGAGGCGGCTGAACGGTACGGGCACTGCGCCTGCCTGGGGCCGCTCATCCACAACGAGGACGTGGTACGCCGCCTGAAGTCCATGGGCGTGCGGACCGTCGGTTCCGTGGAGGAGCTGACGCCCGGGGAGCCGGTGATCGTCCGCAGCCACGGCATCGGTAAGGCGGAGTACGAAAGGCTCGCCGCTTTGGGCTGTCCTGTCATCGACGCCACCTGTCCCGATGTCGCCAGGATCCACGCCCTTGTGGAGCGGGAGTCCGATTCCGGGCGTCAGGTCGTCATCGTCGGGGAGCGGAAGCACCCCGAGGTGGCCGCCGTCTCCGGCTGGTGCCGGGACGCCGTGGTGCTGGAAAATCCCGAAGAGACCGAAAAATGGCTGTCGGAGACGCCAGATATTGGAATTTTACCAATTTCTGTAGTATCCCAGACCACCGGAGAGAAAAATAATTTTGAAAATAGTGTTAAACTTCTGAAAAAACAGTGTACAAACGCGCGAATCTTTGATACAATATGCAATACGACATCGAATAGACAGCGAGAGGCGAGAGAAATCGCCGCAAAGGTCGACGTGATGATCGTAATAGGCGGACGGCACAGCGCCAACACGGCGAAGCTGGCGGAGGTCTGCGGGGAGAGCTGCGGGAAGGTGCTTCTTATCGAGAACGCCGGGCAGCTGGACACGGGGGAGCTTCGCGGGGCGGAGCGCGTGGGCGTGACGGCCGGCGCCTCCACACCAGAGTGGATAATTAAGGAGGTCAACAGGACGATGAGTGACGAGATCAAGGCTGTGGAGACAGCCGAAGAAGAAACCAAGGCGGCGGAGACCGTCGAAAACGCAGTGGAGACCGCAGAGGCTCCCGCGGCAGAAGTTCAGGAAGCACCCGAGGCATCGAAGGGACCCGAGACGCCCGAGGCGGAGGCGTCTTTTGAGGAGCTGCTTGAGCGATCCATCAAAACCTTACATACGGGGGAGAAGGTAAAGGGCGTAGTCGCCTCCATCACCCCGTCTGAGATTTCCGTGGATCTGGGAACCAAGCAGTCCGGATATATCCCCATCTCCGAGTTCACGGATGAGGCGGGCGTCGATGTGAACGACGTGGTACACGTGGGCGACGAGATCGAGGCGTTCGTCATGAAAGTCAACGATCAGGACGGTGTTGTGACCCTCTCCAAGAAGCGCCTTGACAGTGTGAAGAACTGGGACAGCATCGTTGAGGCACGCGCCTCCCGCGCCGTCGTGGAGGGTGTCGTTGTGGAGGAGAACAAGGGCGGCATCGTGGTCAACTGCAAGGGTGTCCGCGTGTTCGTACCCGCCTCCCAGTCCGGCCTTCCCAAGGAGACTCCCATGACCGAGCTTCTGAAGAAGACGGTCAGGCTCCGCATCACCGAGGTCAACCAGCCCCGCAAGCGCGTGGTGGGCTCCATCCGCGCCGTGGCCTACGAGGAGCGCAAGGCCAAGGCCGACGCCACCTGGAGCGAGATCGAGGTCGGCAAGCACTATCACGGCGTCGTCAAGTCCCTGACCTCTTACGGCGCTTTCGTGGACATCGGCGGCGTGGACGGCATGGTCCATGTGTCCGAGCTTAGCTGGAAGCGCATCCATCAGCCCTCCGA
>CANQKZ010000088.1 GCA_947624585.1 uncultured Oscillospiraceae bacterium
AGCTTGGCGCTTCGTAACGCGGGTCGGCTTCCGCGTCCCGTGTCGGTGGGTCTGGGAGGAACCATATCCGCGCGGTCCTTGGTCGAATAGGCTCAGCATCAACTTCGCTTGGCCGCTTACGCTGGCGGGAGTCGGGGGTTGGGCGGCTCTGTTTGGGGCCGCGCTTTGTGGGCGGTGATTGTGGAGCCCGTTTTGAGGCGCGGAGGTCAACGAAGGTTGTACCTCGCTCGTTTTAATAAGGTTTTTCAAAATATCTTTTTCTTTGAAAAATTCATTTTGAAATAATCAAAAACACTTCGTAAATAACGTATGGCATAAGTGTAAGGTTGATTAAGAATACACTTTCTCAAAGTTTGGGACATCATAATCCTTTTCAAAATGAATTTGCCAAAGGCAAAAATATTTTGAAAAACCTTATTGATAAGAGCGACGTAAACCCCCAGACAACAGGCACGCCCCAGAACGGGCCCCACAACCACCGCCCACCCAGCGCGGCCCCAAACAGAGCTGCCCATCCCCCGACAACCACCAACGTAAGCGGCCAAGCGAAGTGGATGCCGGAACCAATTAAGTCTACGGACCGCGCGGATATGGTTCCACCCAGACCCACCGACACGCCACCGCGGAAGCCGACCCGCGTTACGAAGCGCCAAGGCCCGGACTATCGCCGGGCCCCAACCGGCATTTTCTCTCTTTTGCTTCTTTTCTCTCTTTTGTGCAGTGGCCCAACCGCCACGGAACAAAAGAGAGAAAAGAAGACCTCCCCCGTCCGCGGCCCCCGCAGACCCACAATATCACTTCCTCAAAGCAAACTCATACGCCATCCGTATCCACTCCAAAACCTCCTCATCAATCTCCCCCGGAGCTCCGACCAACACATGATGGGTCCACCTCCCCGGCTGGGCCTCGGTGGTGACGGCGATGCGGTCATGGTACACGGGCTTCCCCAGCCCGAAGGTGACGGTCAGATACGTCTCCGGCCTCTCCGCTTTCCGCTTTGCGGGGAGAAAGGAGGCGCAGGCGTAGAGATACCGGGTCCTGAAATTGATCTGCGTCTTCCGGACCTCGATCCGTGTATCCGGGAACTCCGCAAGGACCCTCTCCCGCAGCGCCTCATAAATGGGCAGGGCCCCCATATGGCCCGAGAAAAAGAGAAGCTCGTCGTCGGTCACGTCTCTCCCCTCCTTTTCCGATATTGTACATCATCTCCCGGAAAAGCACAACAAAAACATCTTGCCTTACGGTAAAAACAGTGATAAAATGTCGGAAACGACTGTATTTGGAGGTTCCTATGAGCGAAATACGAGATATACGCCTGGCGCCCGCCGGGGAGAAGAAGATCGCCTGGGCCAAGCGGTTCATGCCGCTGCTCAGTTCCATTGAAGAGGACTTCAAACGGGAGCGGCCCTTTGAGGGGCTGAAAATGGCGGCGTCCCTGCACCTGGAGGCCAAGTCCGCCGTGCTCTGCCGGGTGCTGATGGAGGGCGGCGCGGACCTGCGGATCACCGGGTGTAACCCCCTCTCCACCCAGGACGACGTGGTGGCGGCGCTGGCGGCGGGCGGCGCGGAGGTGTTCTCCTGGTATGACTGCACCGCCGAGGAGTACGACCGCCACCTGGCAAAGGCGCTGGAATTCGGGCCGCAGATCGTCATCGACGACGGCGGAGATCTGACCAGTATGCTCCACCGGACCATGCGGGACCTGCTGCCCGGGGTCATCGGCGGGTGCGAGGAGACCACCACCGGCATCATCCGGCTCCGCGCCATGGAGCGGGAGGGCGCTCTGCGCTTCCCCATGCTGACGGTGAACGACGCCCGGTGCAAGCACTTCTTCGACAACCGCTACGGCACCGGCCAGTCCGTCTGGGACGGCATCAATCGGGCCACAAACCTGGTGGTGGCGGGCAAGGACGTGGTGGTGGCCGGCTACGGCTGGTGCGGCCGGGGCATCGCCATGCGGGCCCGGGGCCTTGGCGCCCGGGTAACGGTGACGGAGATCGACCCGGTGAAGGCCCTGGAGGCCATGATGGACGGCTACAGTGTGAAGACCATGGACGAGGCCGCCGGGTACGGGGACATCTTCGTCACCTCCACCGGCTGCTGCAAGGTCATCACCCAGCGCCACTTCGACAAAATGAAGGACGGCGCCATTCTCTGCAACGGCGGCCACTTCAACGTGGAGGTGGATGTAGACTGGCTGGAGCGCCACGCCGTCTCCACCTGCGAGGGCCGGACCTCCGTCACGAAGGGGTACACCCTCCAAAACGGCAGGACCCTCTTCGTATTGGCCGAGGGCAGGCTGGTTAACCTGGCCTCCGGCGACGGGCACCCGGTGGAGATCATGGACATGAGCTTCGCCATCCAGGCCCTGGCCGCCAAATACATCGCCGACCACCGGGACTGCCTCCCCTGCAAGGTCCTGGAGATCCCCGATGAAATCGACTACGACGTTGCCCGCCGCAAACTCCGGGCCTCCGGCATGACCATCGATGAGCTCACCCCGGAGCAGAGGAAATATCTGGATTCCTGGGCCCTGTGACGCCCGATCTCCCGGCGGCTCTCCGCCAAAGGCGTCTTCCCCGCTTCCTGTAAGAAAAACGCTCAGAAAAGCCTTTCCGAGCGTTTTTTCCTTTTTCAAAAGTCTAATACTAATGTTCAATTAAAAGAAGACACCGAGCGGCGAGGATTTTTCGTGTCAAGCGAGGAAGGCGGCGCCGGGAATACTTTATGTATTTCCAAGCCGTATGACGAAGCTTGACGCGAAAAAGACCGTCGCGAATGTCTTATTTTGATTGAATATTAGTATAAATACTCCTACGCCGTCATATTGTTCCTGGCCTCCGACAGCATCAGTTTGATGCGGTTGAGCTGGTTGACCTCGCTGGTGCCGGAGTCGTAGTCCACGGCGGCGATGTTGCACTGGGGGAAGGCCGCTTTCAGCGCCTTGATGACGCCCTTGCCCACCACATGGTTGGGCAGGCACGCGAAGGGCTGGATGCAGACGATGTTGGGAGTGCCGGAGGTGATGAGCTCCACCATCTCTCCGGTCAGGAACCACCCCTCGCCGTACTGATTGCCCAGGGACAGGAAGGGTTTGGCCCGCTCGGCCACCTTGTCGATGGGCATGGGGGGCTCGAACCGGCGGCTTTCCCGCAGGGCGTCCCGGGCCGGTTTGCGCACCGCGTCCATGAGCCCGATGGCCGCCGAGGACATCAGGGCCGTGGACCGCTTGCCGCCCAGGAACCGGGCCTTGTACTTGCTGCCGTAGAAGCTGTAGTCGAAGAAGTCCATCAGGTCCGGCACCACCGCCTCGGCACCCTCCCGCTCCAGGAGCTCTACCAGGTGGTTGTTGGCCAGGGGCATATATTTGACCAGGATCTCCCCCACGATGCCCACCCGGGGCTTCTTGACGGTTTCGTTGAGGGGCAGGGTGTCGAACTCCCGGACGATGCCCCGGCACACGTCCCCGTACCGGTAATGCGTGTGGGGATTTGTCAGAGAATCGACGCAGATCTTCTTCCACTTCTCGTGGAGGGCGTCGGCGGAGCCCGGGGTCAGCTCGTAGGGCCGCACCCGGTAGAGGCACCGCATGAAGAGGTCCCCGTACACCACCGAGCGCAGCGCGTCCAGGAGAAGCCCCAGCGACAGGGAGAAGCCCTCGTTCTTCTCCATGCCGTTGGCGTTCAGGGAGATCACCGGGATGTGGGAGAGCCCCGCCTTCTCCAGCGCCCGGCGGATGAAAGCCACATAGTTGCTGGCCCGGCAGCAGCCGCCGGTCTGGGTCATGATGACGGCAAGCTTATCGGTGTCGTATTTTCCCGAGAGGATGGCGTCCATCAGCTGTCCCACCACGGTGATGGAGGGGTAGCAGGCGTCGTTGTTGACGTATTTTAGGCCCGTGTTGATGGCGTTCCTGTTGTCGTTGTCCAGCACCACCACATTCATGCCGTGGCGGCGGCAGACGGGCTCCAAAAGGTCGAAGTGGATGGGGCTCATCTGGGGGGCCAGGATGGTATAGCCCTCCATGCGCATCTCCTTTGTGAACTCCGTCCGCTGATACCGGACGGGCCGGGGCGTGGCGGTGATGTTCCGCTCCCGCCGCAGGTCCATGGCGGCCAGGAGACTGCGGACGCGGATACGCACGGCGCCCAGGTTTGCCACCTCGTCGATCTTCAAAAGGGTGTAGAGCTTGCCGGAGCCCTCCAGGATCTCGCTGACCTCGTCGGCGGTGACCGCATCCAGGCCGCAGCCGAAGGAGTTGAGCTGGACGAGCTCCAGGTCGTCCCTTGTCCGCACGAATTCGGCGGCGTTGTAGAGCCTCGAGTGATAGACCCACTGGTCCACCACCCGCAGGGGACGCTCCTGGTTCCCCTCCAGGGGGATGCTGTCCTCGGTGAGCACCGCAAGTCCGTAGGAGGCGATGAGCTCCGGGATGCCGTGGTTGATCTCCGCGTCCATGTGGTAGGGCCGTCCGGCCAGCACGATGCCCCGGCCGCCGGAGCGCTCCATCTCCCGCAGGACCCGGGCGCCCTCGGCGCGGATGTCCTCCTTGGCCCGGAGCTGTTCCGCCCAGGCGGCCTTGACGGCGGCGCGGACCTCCCGCTCCGGGATATCCCACTCCCTCCGGCACACGTCCACCAGCCGGTCGGCGGCGGTCTTCTCGCTGGTGAAGGCGATGAAGGGCCGGATGCACCGGACCCGCCCGCTGGTGATGTCCTCCACGTTGTTTTTCAGATTCTCCGCGTAGGAGACAACAATGGGACAGTTGAAGTGGTTCTGCGCCCCCGGCGTCTCCTGGTGCTCATAAAAGACGCAGGGGTGGAAAATAGTCTTGATTCCCCGGTCGATGAGCCACTGGACGTGTCCGTGGGACAGCTTGGCCGGGTAGCACTCGGACTCCGATGGGATGCTCTCCATGCCCAGCTCGTAGATCTTCCGGCTGGCGAAGGGCGACAGCACCGCCCTGAAGCCCAGCTCCCGGAAGAAGGTGGCCCAGAAGGGGTAATTCTCATACATATTGAGCACCCGGGGGATGCCGATAACGCCCCGCCGCGCTTCCGCCTCCGGCAGAGGCGCGTAGGCGAAGATACGCTCGCGCTTGTACGCCACCATATTGGGCACATTCCGATCCTTCCTGACCCCGCCCGCGCCCTTCTCGCACCGGTTTCCGGTGATGTGGCGGCGTCCGCCGGAGAAGGAATTGACGGTGAGCATACAGTTGTTGACGCACCCGCCGCACCGCGCGCTTCTGGACGTGTAGGTGAGAGCCGCGATCTCCTCCAGGGGGAGCATGGAGCTCTCCTGCCCCCTGTACCGGTGCCGGGCGATCAGGGCCGCGCCGAAGGCCCCCATGAGCCCCGCGATGTCCGGGCAGACGGCCTCGGTGTCCGCGACGCGCTCGAAGGCCCGGAGCACCGCCTGGTTGTAGAAGGTGCCGCCCTGGACCACGATGCGCCTGCCCAGCCCCTCGGCGCTGCTGAGCTTGATGACCTTGAAGAGGGCGTTCTTGATGACGGAGTAGGCAAGCCCCGCCGAGATGTCCGGCACCCCCGCCCCCTCCTTCTGGGCCTGCTTGACGTTGGAGTTCATGAAGACGGTACACCGGGTGCCCAGGTCCACGGGCTCTTTGGCGAAGAGCGCCGCTTTGGCAAATTCCTCCACGGACAGCCCCAGGGAAGCGGCGAAGTTTTCGATAAACGACCCGCACCCGGAGGAGCAGGCCTCGTTGAGCATGATGGAGTCCACCGCGCCGTTTTTCAGCTTCATGCACTTCATGTCCTGGCCGCCGATGTCCAGGATGCAGTCCACCTCCGGGTCGAAGAAGGCGGCGGCGGTGTAGTGGGCGATGGTCTCCACCTCCCCCTCGTCCAGGGAGAAGGCGGATTTCAGAAGCTCCTCCCCGTACCCGGTGGAGCAGGAGCGGACGATCTTCGCCCCCTCCGGCAGGAGGCCCCGCAGCTCCTCCGCCGCCCGCATGGCGGTGCGGATGGGGTCCCCGCCGTTGCCGGAGTAGAAGGACCAGAGAAGCTGCCCCTCGCTTCCGATGAGCGCCATCTTGGTGGTGGTGGACCCGGCGTCAATGCCCAGGAAGCAGTCCCCCCGGTAGGCCGCCAGGTCCCCCTTGGCCACCCGGGCTTTGCTGTGACGCTGGCGGAACTCCTCATACTCCTCCTCGTTTTCAAAGAGCGCCGGGAGCCGGGGCATCTCGAAGGAGACGGCCACGCCCTTTTGGAGCCTGTCGATGAGTCCGCCGATGGGCAGAGCCTCCGCGTCCGCGCTCTCCAGCGCCGCGCCCATGGCGGCGAAGAGGTGGGAGTTGGCGGGGTCCACGGTGGTCTCCGGCGTGAGCCTCAGGGTGCGGACAAAAGCCGCCTTCAGCTCCGGCAGGAAGTGGAGCGGTCCTCCCAAAAAAGCCACCCGGCCCCGGATGGGCTTCCCGCAGGCAAGGCCCGAGATGGTCTGGTTGACCACCGCCTGGAAGATGGACGCCGCCAGGTCCGCCCGGCTGGCCCCCTCGTTGATGAGCGGCTGTATGTCCGTCTTGGCGAAGACGCCGCAGCGGGCGGCGATGGGGTAGATCTGCCGGTACTCCCTGGCCGCCTCGTCCAGCCCCGCCGCGTCCGTGTGCAGGAGAGAGGCCATCTGGTCGATGAAGGACCCGGTGCCCCCGGCGCAAACGCCGTTCATCCGCTCCTCCAGCCCGCCGGTGAAGTAGATGATCTTGGCGTCCTCGCCCCCCAGCTCGATGGCGACGTCCGTCTCCGGCGCCACCCGCTCCAGCGCCCGTGCCACGGCCACCACCTCCTGGACAAAGCCTATCTCCAGCGCCTTGCCCAGGTTTATGGAGCCAGAGCCGGTGATCTTCACCCGCAGGGCACACTCCCCCACGGCCTCCCGCGCCTCCGCCAGCAGCTCCGCCAGCGTCTCCTGGGTGTGGGCCTGGTGACGCCTGTATTTTCCAAACACGATCCTGTCCAACTCGTCCAGCAGCACCAGCTTCACCGTCGTGGAACCGATGTCTATGCCCGCCCGGTACTCATCCATACAAATTGCCTCCAAATCTGCCAAAACATTCCAATTTTACGCTTTTCGCCGCATTTTTAGACAGAATTTTATCACAAAAATATAAACAATCTGTTAATAAAATCAGTTTTCATGCTTTCTATTTCACATAAAATACAAAAAAAGCGGACGGATTTTTCGTCCGTCCGCACAAATTGTGCAAAATACAACGGTTACACGCACTCCCGCCAGCCCTTGCACACGTCCACCCAGGTCCTGGCGTTGGCATACTTCTCCAGCTCCGGGACCGTCAGCTCGATGGCGGAGTTGCCGCTGCCGCAGGCGCGGAAGACGGTTTCGAACCGCCGGAGGGACTCGTCCAGATAGACCGCGACGCCCTCGTTGACGGCGAATGGACACACGCCGCCCACCGGGTGGCCCACCAGCTCCACCGCCTCCTGGGGCGTGAGCATCCGCGCCTCGCACCCGAAGCGGGCCTTATATTTGGGGTTGTCCACCCGGGCGTCCCCCGCGGTCACGATGAGGATGGGCCCCTCCCCCGTCATGAAGGAAAGGATCTTGGCGATGCGCCGGGGCTCGCACCCCAGCGCCTGTGCCGCCAGCTCCACCGTGGCGCTGGAATCGTAAAGCTCCCGCACCCGGCCTTCCATGCCGTAGGCTTTGAAATATGCTCTGATACTAATATTCAATCAAAACAAGAGATTCGCGATGACTTTTTTCGGGTCATGCTTCGTCACGCGGCTTGGAAATACATACAGTATTCCCGGCGCCGCCTTCCTCTCCTGACACGAAAAATCCTCATCGCTCAGTGTCTTATTTTAATTGAATATCAGTATGACCTTTTCAATCGACATCCGTTATCTCCTTCTCCATGTAATAATTTTCAAGCTCCACGCCCCGCCGGATGACGACGTTCCGGCGCAGGACGCGCCAGCCCCGCTTTTCAAAGAAGGGCCTGGCGGTTTTTGACGCGAAGGTGACGACTTTCCCCCGGACCCGCCCCTCCAGGGCCTCGCATATGGCGGAGCCCACACCCCGCCGCCGGAAGTCCTTATGTACGTACAGTCTATCCAGATAACCCGTTTCGTCCATATCCCCAAAGCCCGCGATCGCGCCCCCGATCTCCGCCACCAAAGCATGGCGGGCCGTCAGGGTCCGATCCCAGGACGGCTCGTCCACCTCCCCCGGCGCCCAGGCGTCCAGCTGCTCCGGCGTGTACTCCCCGGCGCAGACGGTGTGGACGGTTTCATAAAAGAGCGCCGCCAGCTCCGTCAGGTCCCCCGGCCTGTACTCCCGCAGCGTGACCTCCCCCATCACAGCCGCACCGCTTTCATCCGCAGGCGCACATAGTCCGCCGTCCACACGCTGTCCCTGTACAATTCGGATCTAAGGGCCTCCGCCGCCTCGGAAATGACGGCCTCCCGCTCCCCCTCCGGAACCCGTGCGAAGGGCGTCTTCACGAACATCCGGATCCACTCCGCCATTCCGTCCTCCCCGGCGAGGGGCGTTGGTCTTTCAAAGAGGGCGGCGAAGACCACCCGGAACCCGGCCTCCTCCAAAAGGGCGGCGTACTCCCCGACGGTGGGGAAATAGAAGGGAATCTCATAGGAAACCCCGCGTTTTTCAAAGGATCTCCGAAGGGAGGCGTGGATAAGACGGTTGTTGCCGCGCCCGCCCATCTCGAAGACCAACCGTCCCCCGGGCCGGAGGGCGTCGCGGATACAGCGGAGCATGACGGGCTGCCTCTCCCCGCCGATCCAGTGGAAGACGGCGTTGGAGAAAACCCCGTCCACAGGCTCGGGCAGGGCAAAGCACGCCGCGTCTCCATGGATAAAGCGGATATCAGGATGATCCCGCCGCGCCGCGTCCAGCAGCTCCGGGGATGCGTCCAGGCCGAAAGCGTCGTACCCCCGCTCCCGGAGAGCGGCTGTGAGGACTCCGTTCCCGCATCCAAGGTCCAGCACCCGGCTTCCGGCGGGCAGGTCCAGAAGGTCCGCCACGCCCTCGCCGTATTTCGGAACGAACGAAAAATCGGAGGCGTACTTCCCCGCGTCCCAGGCGATGTTCATGTCTCCTCCCTCTCTTTCACATCTTTCCCGTCAAAAGGCTTGTTTGAAACCGAAAACTGTGGTATATTGGACAGTATACCACAAAAAGGAGGCCGTGACTATGGGCAAATACCCGATAAGCCCGGAATTTTCGTCCTTTGACCGGTTCACTCCGCCCATCTCCCGGCCTTTTCTGGCCCTGGCCCGGACCTTCATGGGGGTACCCCGTTCCCTCTTCCGGGACCCGGACCTGCGGGTGGAGACGGAGCGGGTCAGGAGCGCCGACGGGGCGGAGATCGAACTGCTCCTTCTGCGGCCCGCAAATCTCCCCTCCCCCGCCCCCTGCCTCTTCTACGCCCACGGCGGCGGATTCGTGCTGAAGGCCGCGCCCTACCACTACAGTCTGGCGGCGCGGTACGCCAAATCGTGTATGTGCCTCGCCGCTTTTGTCCAGTACAGGTTGGCACCGAAGCACCCCTTTCCCGCGCCCTTCGAGGACTGCTTCGCCGCCTATACGCACCTTCTGGACAGCGCGGACCGGCTGAACATTGACCCTGAGGACATGGGCGTGGGCGGCGACAGCGCCGGGGCGGCTCTGGCCGTGGGGACGGCCATGATGCTCCGGGACCGGGGCGTCACCCCGCTCCCCCGGTTCCAGATGCTCCCCTACCCCTTCCTGGACGCCTCCAACGAAAGCGTCTCCGCCCGTACCTTCACCGACACCCCCATGTGGAACTCCCGCCTGTCCGCCAAGGTGACGGGCCTCACGCGCCCGGACAGGTCCCGGCCCGAGTACGCCTACTACTCCCCGGCGGAGGCGGCGGACCTGTCCGCCCTGCCCCCGGCCTACATCGAGACGGCGGAGTTTGACTGCCTCCGCGATGACGGCCTTAAGTACGCCGCCCGGCTCCGGGCGCTGGGGATCCCCGTGGAGCTTCGCCAGACTCGCGGCACACCGCACGGGTACGACATCGTGGGCTCCTCCCCGGTGACGCGGGAGTCTGTGGCGCGGAGGATCGATTTTATGAAAAGGAATTTTAAACATGGGAACCGATAAACTGGAATATACGCTCATCCGCTCCGACCGGCGGACCGTCTCCCTGGCCGTGACGCCGGAAGGGCTTGTGGTCCGCGCCCCGCTGAGGCTGCCCAAACACGCCGTGGACGAGTTTGTGGAGAGCCGCCGGGACTGGATCGCGACCCACACCGCCCGGATGGAGGCCCGGCAAAAAGAATTATCTTCCATTGAGCCTCTGACGGAGCCGGAGCTTCGCGCCCTGGCTGAGGAGGCGCTGAAGGTCATTCCGGAGCGGGCGGCACACTACGCGCCGCTGGTGGGCGTGCGCTGCAACCGCATCACCGTCCGCGCCCAGCGCACCCGCTGGGGAAGCTGTTCGTCCAGGGGGAATCTGAACTTCAACTGCCTCCTGATGCTGACCCCGCCGGAGGTGCTGGACAGCGTGGTGGTCCACGAGCTATGCCATTTAAAGGAGCTGAACCACTCCCCCCGCTTCTACGCGGAGGTCCTGCGTGTCTTCCCGGAGTACTACCGCTGGAACGACTGGCTCAAAAAGAACGGCGACGCTTTGATGAAGCGCCTGCCGTGAGAAAGAAAACGCATCGGAAATACGGCGGTATTCTCTGCGTGGTCTTCCCCGCCTGACACTAATATTCAATCAAAATAAGACATTCACGACGGTCTTTTCCGCGTCAAGCTTCGTCATGTGGCTTGGAAATACATACAGTATTCCCAAGCCGCTTTCCTCGTTTAACACGAAAAATCCTCGCCGCTCGGTTTCTCATACTAATATTCAATTTAATTGAATATTAGTATGACACAAAAAAGACCGTCGCGAATTTCTGCTTTTAATTAAATATCAGTATTACTTTGAGCATCCAACTTTCGGCGGCGGGGCTGCCCTTTCACTTTTTCCTCGCCATACTACCGCCCCCTTCGCCTGCTCTCGTTTTTGTCCCGGGAGCCACGCAAGCGCAGCCGTATTCACCCATGACCGCGCCGCCATACAGCTCCGCCCCCGGAGGGTCCCCGGGGGCGAAGCGCTCACCATCTTCCG
Source organism: uncultured Oscillospiraceae bacterium (assembly GCA_947624585.1). Lineage (GTDB taxonomy): Bacteria > Bacillota > Clostridia > Oscillospirales > Oscillospiraceae > RUG626. Next base: position 11,147 of record CANQKZ010000088.1, read on the forward strand.
AATTTTCCGAACTCGATCCCGCCGTACAGGTCCAGGACCTCCCCGTTCTCCCCGCCGCAGCGGGCGAAGTAGAGATTTCGCAGTTCCTCGTACCTCTGCTCATAGAAGCTTGCCGCCGACGGATCCTCGTCCACCAGCAGGTTGGCTGCCAGCCCGTAGTGCATCACCCCCAGGGCGTACACATCGGGGATCTTCAGGAGGTAGTCCTCCATCCCCTCCGTCGGCACGAACCCGCCCCGGTTCCCGGAGAGGATGAGGAATTCCGAGATCAGGCTGTTCACGATCCCCGGCGTTCGGAGTCCGAACTCCGCCGTATCCCTGTTCTCAGCATTTCCCTCCCCGTCCAATTCATCCATCAGCCCCATGGCCGCTTCAAACACATCATGAACCGTTTTCATATGTCCTCCTTCAATTCCTTCCTCATGCCCTCCTCACCCGCCCGCTTCCCCGTCGCTTTATCCCAGCAGCCCCAACCGGTCCAGCACCACGGCCATCTCCTCCCGGCTTACGGGGTCCTGCCAGCGGTAGTTTCCCTTACCGTCTCCCTGAAACACGCCCTTCATCCGGGCCTTTGCGGTGCTGGAGACCGCCCAACCGCTTGAGCCGTCGTCGGCGAGGCTCGCGAAATCCGGGCAGCAGTACCCCCGTAT
>CANQKZ010000089.1 GCA_947624585.1 uncultured Oscillospiraceae bacterium
AAAAATGTGGTTTTTTCCACAAAAATACGGGGCTGTGAATATCCACGCCTGGGGTGGCGTGTTTTTTCACAGCCCCAGATGCTCCTCAGATTCACTTGATCCACGCCTTGGCCAGGTCGAAGTTGCTGACCGTATAGCCGTTCATGGCGTTGGCGCTACCCAGAGGGAGGCCGCCGTAGGAGAAGTACATCGTCACGGTGTACCCCGGCACAAGCTCCTGTGCCTCAGCCGCCATCTTCTCGCACTCGGCCCGGATGACGGAGAGGTCCATGGATTTCCACCATGCCATGAACTCCGTTTTGCTCATGGTGCCTGAGTAGTCGGCGGTGAAGATCTTCTCGTCGCCGTAGTTGGAAACGGGCTTTTCCGCCACATCCCACTGGCTGGAGAAGGAGTCAGTACTTGAGGCGGCAGGAGCAGGTTCGGCGGTCCCGGCGGGGTCGTTCACTACCGCCATGTTGCGCTCGCCGTCGTAGCTGACCTCCAGGCCGTAAGCCTCGGCCAGGGCACGGAGGGGGCGTAGGTGGTGCCGTTGTACGCGAACACCAGGGCATCCTCGCCGTTGGCGTCCTTGGGCCGGAACACCTCGCCGTTGACCATGACGTTGATGGGGTCGGCGCTGATGGTGAATGCGCCGCTTGCGGCCAGGGCGGGCAGGGTCACGGAGCCGAGAGCCAGGGCGGCGGCAGCGCCCAGAAGGAAGGAAGCGAAGCGGGTCTTGTTTTTCATTGTATGTACCTCCTGATAAATATGTTGTGGTGTCTTGCTGATACCCACAGAATATCTCAAAACCCGCTGAAGGACAAATGTGCGAAAATTACAAATTGCAGTCAACGGCACACATCCGGGGAATTCCTCCGGGAGATTGCCGTTGGTGTCCGCAGTCAGCAAAGGACGGAGCAGAAAATCGCATATTTGATACCCGCGATCCGGGCGGCTATAATGGTCCCGCGAGGACAAATACAGAAAGGAGCGTTGATCATGGAAGTGACTTACAGAACCGAGGGGGACTATCTTCTGCCCAACCTGACTGCGCCGGAGACACCGAGGGTCGGAAAATATGGGATGCTGCAGCGCGAGTACCTGCGGAAGAACAGGAACGGCCTCTACACGGGGATGCTTCTCAGCGGGAAGCTGGAGATGCATCTTGCGGAGGTGGACCGGCAGACGGCCGAGATGGTGGAGCGCCTGACCGCGCGGATGGCGAAGGCTGAGGGAGTGACGGAGGAGCTGAAGGCCGCGGACCAGATGCGCTGGGTGGGCCTGATGAACAACATCCGGGCGTCGGCGGAGGAAGCGGCGCTGAGGGAGTCGGTGTACACCTGATTTCCCGGCCGTAGGAGAATGAACCGGCCCTGCTGACCGTGGGAATTTCAAAACACGGCCAAGCAGGGCTGTTCTGACGATGCTCCGTTTATCCGAAAGGACACAAAAGACTGACCTTATGACAGTGAAATTGAGAATTGAGAAAGGAGAGCTGAAGCCATTGAAAGAATATCAGGGCGTTAAAATCATCGGCATAGACAACGGCTACGGGAATATCAAGACCGCCAACTGCTGCTTTCCCGCCAGTTTGACAGACCACGACACAGAACCGGTGTTCAAGGACGATCTGCTCATTTACAGTGGCGGGTATTACCTCATCGGCACCGGCCACAAGGAGTTCACGGCGGACAAGACCGGGGACGACGACTATTATATCCTCACACTGGCCGCCATCGCCCGTGAGCTTGAGGTATACGGGCTGACCGTTGCTGCGGTCCGGCTGGCAGTGGGGCTTCCCCTGACCTGGGTGAGCCGCCAGCGGGAGGACTTCAAAGCGTATCTTTTGAGGAACCGGGACGTGGAGTTTACCTTCCGGGGAAAGGAATACCTCGTTGAGATCGCCGGTGTAGACGTATTTCCCCAAGGCTTTGCTACGGTGGCCGGTCAGCTCCGGGACTTCTCCGGCTCGAATATGCTCGCCGACATCGGCAACGGCACCATGAACATCATGTTCATAAACGACCGCAGGCCCGTCACCGACCGTATGTTCACGGAGAAATATGGGACCCATCAGTGTGTGCTGGCCGTCCGGGAGAACGTAATGCGGGGCCACCACGCCGCTGTGGACGACTCCATCATCAACCGGGTGCTTCGGTTCGGCACGGCGGACATCCAGGTGGACTATCTGGCAACGATCCAGGACACCGCCAAGGAGTACGTCCGCGAAATATTCCGTATCCTGCGGGAGCACGAGTACAACCCCGCCCTCATGCGGCTCCATGTGCTGGGCGGCGGCGGGTGTCTCTTACGCAACTTCGGAGAGTACGATCCGAAGCGTGTGACCATCTACGATGACATCTGCGCGGCTGCGAAGGGGTATGAGTATTTGTGTGAACAGGCCATGCTCAGGAGTACGAAGGAATGACTGTAAAAAGACTCTCACTCAGATTTAACCTCGACCGGGAAAATGACCGCAAGGCGTGGGAAACCTTACAGCGCATGGAGCCGGGAACCGTCAACAAAGAGATCATCGCCCGGATAAACGGGAAGGATCAAATTGAAGTGCTGAGAGACTTCATACGGCAGGTCGTTTCCGAAGAGCTTCCCAAAGCTGTACAAGGCAGACCTGATCCTCAGACAGTTCAGGAAGAATACAGCGAAGAAGAAATGAATATTTTGTTCAACTTTTTGGACAGCTTCTGATGGCATCACGTTGATGCCATTTTTCTTTAATTTCAGAAATAATGGCATCATTTTGATGCCATGCGACAAAGGAAGGTGAGATTGCGCTATGAGCGCACCGCAGAACAAAGCTCCTCCCTCCCGTGCCCGCCGGATAACTCCGGCAGAACAGGCGCGGTTCAACATCGTTATCCGGCAGCTCGCATATGACGAGTATATGCAGGCCAAACGACAGCTCTTTTGTCCGCTCTCAAAAGGGTGCAATCTATGAAACGGGCGGAGCTGACAAAGGGGGCAGAAGCGTCGGTTTTGTCTTAACAAGCAACGCCTCTGCTACAGCAGAGTCAGCTTGAAAGGGGCTTTGCGCCCCTTTGACCCCGTATAAAAAGGAAGGTGAACATCAACGCGAAAACGCAAAAACAGAGTGGTCGTATATTTTGACGGCGATGAGCTCGCCGCCCTCAACGAGAAGGTCCGGCAGTCTGCCTTGTCCAGAGAGAGCTTTATCCGTGCCTCTGTCAGCGGCCAGACGGTCCTGGCTGTTCCGCCTGTGGATGTGCCGAAGCTGGTGTATGAGGTGCGGCGCGTCGGCATCACGCTTAATCAGCTTCTCGCTCTGGCCAATGCCAGAGGACTGTTGGATGTACCTCAGCTGCGCAAGGCGCTGGAGGCCAACAGGGATATGGAGAAGCTGATTGTCAGCGCTTACACCGCGAGGGCCGGCTGATGGCGGTCACTTCACTGTGGCCTATCAAGGGTCGGCTGGATAAGGTTATCAACTACGCACGGAACCCGGAAAAGACTTCCGAAGAGAGCCGCGATGAAGTGGCTTCCCTCCATACGATCTGTGATGTAGTGGAATACGCTGCCAACGATATAAAGACGGAAAGGCAATCCTATGTCACTTGCCTCAACTGCCAGGAGGAATCCGCAGCACAGCAGTTCCTTGAAACTAAACGTCTGTGGTCTGAAATCACGAAAACGGATAAGACGGGCGAGAGGGCCTGTTACCATGGCTATCAGTCCTTCAAAGCGGATGAGGTCACGGCGGAGACTGCCCACGAGATCGGAGTAAAGATGGCGGAGGAGCTTTGGGGCAAGGAATATGAGGTGGTTGTTGCCACCCACTGCAATACGGGCCATTATCATAATCATTTTGTGATCAACACAGTTTCACGCATAGACGGACGCAAATTCCACAACACTCCGGCGGACTACGCCCGTATGCGGGAGGTGTCGGACCGGCTGTGCCGGGAATACGGAATCTCCGTCATAGAGTATCCGCAGGGGAAATCCAAGCCATACGCCGAATGGAAGGCGGAGCAGGAGGGCCGCCCCACCATCCGGGGCACCATCCGGGCGGACATCGACGCCGCCATTCTCTCATCCGTCTCACGCAGGGCCTTTTTCAATGCCCTGACCGCCAAAGGGTACACGTTCAAGCTGGTGGGCGAGAACGGGAAGCCGTTGAAATATCCGGGCCTGAAGCCGCCGGGTGCCAAGGGCTTCTTCCGCTTCAACAAGCTGGGGCGGGGGTACTCGCTGGAGGACATCGACGCCCAGCTGATGGGTAAGTACACAAAGACAGCGCCGTATCCCGCAGAAGAACGGGAGGCGGTTTCTCAGGATTGCGCCAAAAATCAGCCGCCCTATCGAAAGAAGGTATCCGGCCTTCGGGCGCTGTTTCTGCGCTACTGGTACGAGCTGCACATCATCGAGAAACATCCGGCATCCGCGAAGCGGGTGTCTGTTTTTATGCGTGAGGACCTGGCCAGGCTGGACCGGCTGGACGCTCAGACCCTGTTCCTTGCCGGGAACGGCATCGAAACCGGGGAGCAGCTCTCGGACCGCCGCGCGGACGCAATGGCACAGATGGACGCCCTGACGGCAGAACGCCTGGAGATGAACCGCGAGATCCGCCGCCTCTCCCGTATCGGCGATAAAACCACCGTTTCCGCGCTCAAAGAGAAGAGGGACACCATATCCGGGAAGCTCAGGGAATTACGGAGGGAGGTGAGCTTATGCGACGGCATAGCTGAACGCTCCGCCCGGACACGGGAGGAGCTGGAGCGGTTCATGGAGGAACAGGAAATCGAAGAAAGAAGGAGGAAAAACGATGATCTGCTCAGGTGACACCGTCTATTCATTTCAAAAACAGGCCAGCCGGCATCAATGGCGGCTGGCCTGAGATTTTTGCGGTCTATGGAGAAAATCAAAAGTGCGGTTCACTTCCACAAAATCTCCGCGGCGAAGTGTCGGAACATTTCGGGCCAGCAGAACCAGTCGTGGGAGCCTGTGACGAACCAGGGGGTATAGGGCAGGCCCTTTGCCTTCAACGCACGGATGGTGGGCGGGACGCCGATCTCACGCTGGTTGTAGGCGATGTCCTCCTCCGCCGTGCCGATCATCAGCTTCACGTCCCGGAGGTGCGGGTCATCCAGAGTGAAGTGGGGCCCGCCGGCGAGACCCCCGGAGAAGGCACCAAAGTAATCGTAGTTGCGGGAGCGGTGCATATACATGTAGAGGGTGGTCATGGAGCCCATGGACAGGCCGCAGAAGGCCCGGTCACGGACGTCCCCGGACACGGGGAGCACGCTCTCCAGAAAGGGGACGATCCGCTCCTCGCAGTTGCGGGCGATCTTCTCATAGTCCCACCTGTACACGGAGTTGTTCATACAGCACAGGATGGCCTCCCGGGTCTCTCCTGTTTCGATGAGACGGTCCATCACATTTCCGATGGAGCCCTGGTGGGGCCAGTCCCCCTCGTTCCCTCCGCCGCCGTGAGAGACCAGCACCAGCGGGTAAGTCCTGGTCCGGTCAAAGCGCGGGGGAAGGTAGACGGCCACCGATCGGACCTTATCCTCGATGTCCAAGTAGGACATATAGGTGACGGTGCCCCTCTTCGCGGGGTCGGCCGGAGACATCCGGAAGTTGTCCTCGGGCGTGCCCACATAGAGGACGCTGTTCCGTTGGACACCGGTGACGGTGGGGACCTGCGGGGGGTTGGCAGGGTCCGTGAGCCAGTGGTTGGCCGGACCCTTGAAATCCGCTTTGATGACATCGTCGATATCCCGGAGACACCGCCTTGAGCCGTCGGGCAGGATCATATTGCTGACAAAGGTAAATTTGTCGTCCTCCTCCCGGTCGTCCAGCTCCGGGTTTATGAGGAAGTGGTAGGGGTAAACGCCGGCGGGGAGGCGCAGACGCGCCTCGTAGATGCCCTGCGCGTCGGGCGTCATCTCCTGATAATAGAGCCCGCCGATGCTGTCCAGGTCCTCCCGGTACTGCTCCGGGGGATATTTTTCTGTGCAGTCCACCATGCCTGTCTCGTCAGTGTGGCCGGTGAGGCCGCTCTTGTAGAACAGGAACTCGCCCCGGAGGGCAACGCCGCGGACCGGCACGGGACTCATGCCGGGGTCAAAACGGACGGTCACGTCGTACAGCTTTTTCATAACATGATCCTCCCTCATAGAGTCTTGCCCAGTCTCAGCATCACCTTCAGGATGTGGACGGCGCACCTCTGAACATCGCCGCGGCAGATGGTCTGGCGGAAGCGGTCCTCCACCCGGTAGACAATGGTCCTGCCTCCGCCCTCGATGGCTGCCACCTTCGTGTCCACGGGGCTCTTCATGGGCCTGTACTTGTCCCGGAGGCGGAAAGCCTCAAAGATGGGGCTGGCCTCGTAGTAGATCTTCTCGCCGTTCACCAGGATGAGCCCGTCCCGCTCCTCCGCCGTGTACCCTTCGCCCAGAGGGACACGGATGCGGGCCGCGCCGGTCTCGGAGGGCGCGTAGTCGTGCCAGAGCATCAGGTACACCTCCGCGAAGGGGATGCCGATGTGGTACTTCTTCACCTGGCCGTTGGGGTCGAACTCAGGCTCCACCTTCTTCATGCGGGTCAGGATCTCGATGCTCTTCTCAAAGCCGCCGGGGGCGATGAGGTCGTTGCCGGCGTGCATGGATTTGGAGGGGGTGCTGCTGCCGCCGTTCCAGTCGGTCATGATGAGGCCCTCAAAGCCCCACTCGCCCCGGGCGATGTTGGTGCACAGGTCGAAGTCATCCGCCGTGGGGACACCGTTGACCAGGTTGTAGGAGGTCATGAAGGACATGGCCCTCCCCTTCTCCACCGCGGCGCGGAAGGGCTCCAGGTAGATCTCCCGGATGGCCCGCTCACAGCACACGGAGTTGTTGGCGTGGCGGTTGGTCTCCTGGTTGTTGAGGGCGTAGTGCTTGACGCAGGCAGCGGCGGTGTCGTCCTTTTGGATGCCCAGGGTCACGGCGGCCGCCATCTCCCCGGCCAGATACGGGTCCTCGGAGAAATACTCGAAATTCCGGCCGCACAGGGGGTTCCGGTGGATGTTGACGCCGGGGCCCAGGAGGATGTCGATGTTCATGGCCCGCAGGTCCGCGTTCATGCCCTCGCCCACCAGGCGCACCAGATCCCGGTCAAAGCTCTGGGCCAGGTGGGTGCCGATGGGCCAGGCGATGCAGTGGTGGTAGACGGTCTGCTTCTCACCGGTGTCCACGTTGGTGGCCTCGAAGCGCTGGGTGATGCGCACGCCCGCCGGGCCGTCAGCCATGACCATGTGGGGGACGCCATACTTCTCCGCCAGGGAGTGGGTGGTCTCCCCCGCGGCGCCGGGGACCGACTCGGAGTTAGCGCCGATGATCGGGGCGCTGTCGTCCTCCACACCCCAGCCGGTGCCGCAGACGAAGGTGGAAAGCTCCTCCTCTGTCAGCTGGGATACGAACTCCTCCGGCCGGGCGCGGCCTGTCCGCAGATCCTCATAGGTCCAGGGGCCCCCTTCCGCGATCTCCACCCGCTCGTAGGGCAGAGCGGAGACCTGATCCCGATTTCCGGTCCAGGTGGTGACGGTCTGGTCCGCATATTTTGAACGCCGGTCCTCACAGACGATCTCCCGGTCCGGCGTCAGGACGGGCAGGCGTGCGGCATCATTGCTGTTGTCGCGGCCTCGGGGGCCCTGAAGGACCTCCAAAGGCCGGTCCAGAGGCATCACGTGGTTCACCAGGACGGTTTTGCGGGTCTCATCGATCCGGACAGCCGCCACGGGGACGGTGCTGTCGGAGGAGCTGCCCGCCCGGACGATGTAGAAGCCCCGGGAGAGGATGTAGGCGGACTCCGCCTCGCTGAAGGAGGCCATGGCGGCGAGAGACACGTCCACCGGGACGATCTGTGACTCCCCGGGGGCCAGAAGACGGGTCTTTTCAAAGCCCCGCAGCTCCATATACGGCATGTCCAGCTCCGTGGAGGGCGCGGAAACGTAGAGCTCCACCACCTCCCGGCCCGCCGTGTCTCCGGTGTTGGTCACCTTCACGCAGGTACGTAGCACATTCTCCCGGATCTCCGCGGAGACGGGCTCCAGGGAGAAGGAAGTGTAGGAGAGGCCGAAGCCGAAGGCGTATCCCGGCGCCACCCCGAAGGTGGGGAAGTACCGGTAGCCCACGTAGATGCCCTCGTTATAGAGGGACACGTCCCGGTCGCTGAGGTACGTGGAGGCGCTGGGGTAGTCCTCATACCGCTCCGCCCAGGTGGCGGTGAGCTTGCCGGAGGGGTTCTCCCGCCCGGTGAGCACCTGAGCCGCGGCCTCGCCGCACTCCTGGCCGCCCTGGCCCATGAGCAGGATGGCGTCGGCGTCCAGGTTCTTCAGATCGGCGGCGGACACTGGGCCGCCCACATTGAGAAGGACGATGAGCTTTTTGAAGAGACGGCGGAGAAGGGCAATGTTGGATTTTTCCAACGCCGACAGGTCAAAATCGTCCTCCACCTTCCGGTCATTTCCCTCGCCGGAGTTGCGGGTGATCACGTAGAGGGCGGTGCCGGCGGTTTTGGCGTACTCAGCCGCCGAGGCCTCTTCCACCGGGTCGTCGGGCATGCGGAAGGTGGACATTACCCGCTCGGTCATTTTGCTCTGCTCGGCGTCGTACCGGCGGCCCAGGTCCAGAAGCTCCGCCTCGTTGAGGACGGTGAAGCCTGCTCTCTGCATGGCTGGCAGGAGCTGGATGTGGTAGCGGGGGGACAGGTCCACATTCACGTCCCCGCCGCCGGTGAGTCCGCCGTTGAAGGGGTCTCCGGAGCCGGTGCCGCCCCGGACGGTGCGCACCGCGCCGTTCCCGTAGAGACACACGCGCCCGGGAGTGAGGGGCAGGGCCCGGTCCCGGTTGTAGAGGAGCACCATCCCCTCCCGCGCCGCACGCAGGGAGACCGCGGCGCCCTTCAGCTCCCGCTCCGACAGCGGAGGAAAGATCGCAGTTTCTTTCATATCGTTAATTCCTTTCCAAAAGATCCGGTTTACATTGTAGTATACGTGTTGATGGAGGCGTTGTAAAGGTTTTCCTTTGTTAAATGTGGAGCCGGGCGTTTTTGAAACGTCCGGCTCCGAAGAACGGAAGGTTATAGGAGAGGCTTGTTATCTGGCAAGATACCTGTCGTAGGCGGCCTGGTAGGCGTCGATGACGTCCTGGAGACCGTATTCGTAGAGATCCTTCTGGAACTCCTCGAAGGGCTTCACGCCCTCGGTGCCCACGATGTAGCTGATGGTGTACTCGTCGATGAGGGTCATGATGGAGGTGGCCTTGCTGTTGGTGGCGTAGCCCTCATCGGCTGTCAGGGTGATGCTCTCGTTGATGAAGGCGTTCTTCTCGGGGGAGGACCAGACGCTCACGGCCTCCAGCTCGTAGTTGTTCTCGCCGGCGGTGGCGGCGGAGATCTTCCAGCTGGCGGAGATGTCGTGCTTGCCCATGAAGGAGCTGCCCTGGTTCAGAGCGTACTTCTGAAGCACGTCGGAGGGAGGCATGCCGTTGGGGTCATGGAGGACAGCGTCGGTGTACTGGGGAGTGCCGTCCTCGCCCATGGTGTAGCTGACGCCCTCGATGCCGTACCAGTTCAGGTACTGGCCTTCCTCGGTGTACTGGAAGTCAAGCCACTTGGCGGCCAGCTCCGGGTTCTTGCAGGAGGTGCTGATGAAGCAGGGGCCCTTGGCGATCTTCCGGAGGCCGTACTGCATGGGGGTGTCGCCGGGGTTGAGCTGGGGCGCCACAATGGGCTGGAGGAATGCCTTCTCATTGTCGATCATGTGGAAGGTGTGGTAGTTGTTGCCGGTAAAGGCGGAGAGCACGGTGCTGTAGAGCATGGTCTCGTTGTTCTGCACGGAGACGGGGGTGTCCAGATAGAAGTGGAAGGTGGTGAAGTTGGGGTTGATGAGACCCTCGGAGTACCACTGCTTCATGGTGTCGAGATAGCCCTTGTAGGAGTCCTGAGCCTGGCCGCAGATGACCTTGTCGCCGTCCAGCTGCAGGAACTGGGTTTGGCTCATGGTCGCCACGCCCCAGGACAGGGCCAGAGGGGAGCCGCCATTGTTGTCCAGCACGAAGGGATACTTGATGCCCGCGTTCTTGGCGGCCACCAGCACGTCATGCCAGCCGTCGATGGTGGTGGGAACGTCCATGCCCAGGTCCTCCAGCAGGTCCGCCCGGTAGGCCAGGCCGCTGTAGGTGCCCTCGGATTCCACGGTCTTGTCCTGGCCAACGATGCACCGGACCACCAGCATCTTGCCGGAGTCGGCGGTGGCCTCGCGCTTGGCCTGCTCGGACTTGCTCAGAAGGTTCATGTAGTTGGGCATGTAGTTGCGGATGAGGGAATCCATGTCGGGGTAGATAACGCCGTCCTCCACACCGGCCTCCTCGCCGCCGGGATAGGCCACGGGGTAGATGATGTCGGGCAGGTCTCCGCCGGAGAGCAGGGTGCCCAGCTTCTCGGTGGCGTCGTCCTGGTTGATGGGGATCCAGTTGATATGGACGTTGGTCAGCTCCTCCATCTTCTTGACGCCCTCGATCTCATTGAGGTCCTTCATGACGGTGCCGCTGTAGTTGAACCATACGGTGAGCTCCTGCTTCTCCTCGCACAGGGGCAGCTTGAGCTCGGTGAGCGGGAGGACCTCGCCGCTGTCTGAGGTCCCGCCGGCGGTGGGGGTGGTGCCGGTGTCGCTGTCGCCGCCGCATCCGGCAAGGACGCCCAGGAGCATGGCGACGGTCAGGATCAACGCGAACGTCTTTTTCATAATGATTCTCCTTTTCAGAATTTGGTCAGTAATGTGTATTTTCTCGTCAGGCCTTCACGGCGCCGACGGTCATACCGGTGACGAAATACTTCTGCACGAATGGGTAGGCCACCAGAACAGGCAAGGTGGACACCACAATGACGGCGTACTGGATATTGCGGGAGTACACGTTCATGCTGGCGGCGTCCGTACCGGAGGTGATCTCCTTGGTGCTTTGGAAGAGGATGGAGCGGATCTCCATCTGCAAGGGGTAGAGCTCTGTCTTGGTGGGCAGATACAGGAGGGCGGACATGAAGTCGTTCCACTTGCCCACCACGGTGAAGAGCATGACCACGGCAAAGGTGGCTTTGCACAGAGGCAGGATGATTTTGAACATGGTGACGAACTCGTTGGCGCCGTCCATCCTGGCGGCCTCCTCCAGGGCGTCCGCGATGCCCTCCATGGAGGTGCGCATCAGGATGATGTTGAAGACGCTGAGGGACCCGGGGATGACCATGGCCCAGATGGTGTCGATCATATGCAGGTTGCGGATCACCATGAAGGTGGGAATCATGCCTCCGTTGAAGAGCATGGTGAAGGAGATGAGCATCATGTACCCGTTGCGGAAGCGGAAGCGCTTCCGGGAGAACACGAAGCCCGCCACCACGGTCAGCACGCCGGTGAACACGCAGGAGAGGACGATGTAAATGATGGTGTTCAGATACCCGGACCAGAGCTTCTGGTACTGGAAGATGATGCTGTAAGCCTTGAAGTCCCACTCCTTCAGACGCCAGAGCACCAGTCCCCGGTGGGAGGTGACGGCGGTGGGGTTGCTCATGGAGACCATCAGCACGTGCCACAGGGGCACGAAGCAGACGAAAGCGATGACCAGCAGGACGGTCACGGCGAAAATCAGGAAGACCACACGGGCCGGGGTTACTTTTTGTTTCATGGTTATAATCCGCCTTTCTGCGAAAGGCACCGACGAGGTTATGAAACAAGTGGTGCCCAACACTAAAATATTT
>CANQKZ010000090.1 GCA_947624585.1 uncultured Oscillospiraceae bacterium
CACCCACATCGAGCAGCTCCGGCGGCTGGTGGTGGGCAACGGCCTGGACGTGGGCTTCGCCTTCGACGGGGACGCCGACAGGTGTCTTGCCGTGGACGAGACGGGGCGTATCATCGACGGGGACCTGATCCTCTATATCTACGGCCGACATATGTTCGAGCGGGGCAAGCTGGAGGGGACCAACGTGGTCACCACGGTGATGAGCAACATCGGCCTCTACAAGGCGCTGGAGGCGGAGGGCATCGGGTTCGAGGTCACCGACGTGGGCGACAAGTACGTCTGGGAGAATATGCGCCGCACCGGAAACCGTATCGGCGGCGAGCAGTCCGGGCACATCATCTTCGCCAAATACGCCACCACCGGCGACGGCGTGCTCACCGCCATCAAGCTGATGCAGGCCATGCTGGACAAGAAGATGCCGCTTTCCAAGCTGGCCGAGCCCGTGAAGATCTACCCGCAGGTCCTGCGGAACGTGAAGGTGGCGGACAAGAAGGCCGCGCTCACGGATCTGGACGTGCGGGAGGCGGAGCACAGGGCCAAGGAGAAGCTTGGAAACGACGGGCGCGTCCTCCTGCGGGCCAGCGGCACGGAGCCCTTGGTGCGTGTCATGGCGGAGGCGCCCACGGAGGAAGAGTGCAACCGGGTCATCGACATCATCGTCGCGGCCATGAGGGAAAAGGGGTATGTTGAGGATGTATAAGACGGCGGACCTTCTGGATCTGACCCACTCCATCGCCGGAAAGGCTCTGGCGGAGTGCGAGTACCCCTGGCAGGCGCTGGACAGCATCGGGAAATGGTGCCTGGAACTGGGGGAGAGCCTGCCGGAGGAGGAATTTGAAAAGCGCGGGGACAACGTGTGGATCGCCCGGGACGCGGTGGTCTATCCCACGGCGTGGATAGCGGGGCCGTGCATCATCGGCCATAAGACGGAGGTGCGCCACGGGGCGTTCATCCGGGGGAACGCCATCGTGGGCGACAACTGCGTGGTGGGCAACTCCGTAGAACTGAAGAACGTGATCCTCTTCGACAACGTGCAGACGCCCCACTACAACTACGTGGGCGACTCGATTTTGGGCTATAAGTCCCACATGGGCGCCGGGTCCATCACCTCCAACGTCAAGTCCGACAAGACGCCGGTGGTGGTGAAGGCGGAGGAAGAGCGGATGGAGACGGGCCGGAAGAAGTTCGGCGCGATCCTGGGCGACCGGGTGGAGGTGGGGTGCAACTCCGTCCTCAACCCCGGCACGGTCCTGGGCCGGGGCGTGTCGATCTATCCCACCAGCTGCGTGCGCGGCGTGGTGCCGGAGGAGCACATCTGGAAGGACCGGGAACACATTGTTGTGAGGAAATAAGACGCGAATAGGCACAAGGATGGCGGCCTGCGAAAGCAGGCCGCCGGTCAGCATCATATACAGCGGGGGATCACTTGAGCATGGAGGGCTCCCAGCAGTCGTAGGGCTTGATGCCAAGAAGCTCCGCCACGGTGGGGGCCACGTTGGCAAGGCCGAAGCCCGGATCGTCGCGCAGCTCGTGCCGGGCATCCGGGTCGTAGATGATGAAGGGGACGGGGTTCAGGCTGTGGGCGGTGCGGACCGCCACGTTGCCCTTCTTGTCCTTTTCCAGCATCTGGTCGGCGTTGCCGTGGTCGGCGGTGACGATGAGGATGGCGCCGGCCTCCTCGGCGGCCTTCTTGACGCGGGCAAGGCACAGGTCCACGGTCTCCACGGCGATTTCCGTGGCGGGGCAGCTGCCGGTGTGGCCCACCATGTCGCCGTTGGGATAGTTGCAGCGGATGAAGCCGTATTTGCCGGACTGGAGGGCCGCCACCACAAGGTCGGTGATCTCGGTGCCCTTCATCCAGGGGCACTCGTCGAAGGAGCGGACGTCGGAGGGGACCTCCTCCCAGGTCTCCAGATCCTCGGAGAACTTCTCGGAGCGGTTGCCGTTCCAGAAATAGGTGACGTGGCCGTACTTCTGGGTCTCGGAGCAGGCGTACTCGTTGATGCCGTTCTCGACTAAAAGCTCGGTGAGGGTGTGGCGGATCTCCGGGGGGGAGACCAGGTAGTTCTTGGGGATGCACAGGTCCCCGTCGTACTGGAGCATCCCGGCGTATTTGACGTTGGGGACGGCGCCACGGTCAAAGTGGTCGAAGTCGCCGCCGCCGTCGAAGGCCATGGAGATCTCCAGGGCGCGGTCGCCGCGGAAGTTGAAGAGGATGACGCTGTCGCCGTCCTGAATTTTGCCCACGGGTTCGCCGTTCTCGGTGATGACGAAGGCGGGCAGGTCCTGGTCAATGGCGCTCGTCTCGGCGCGATAGGTGTCGATGGCCTCGGCGGCGCTGGAGAAAGCGCGGCCTACGCCGTGGACGTGGACATCCCATCCGGCCTTGACCATGCCCCAGTTGGCCTGGTACCGGTCCATGGTGATCTTCATGCGGCCGCCGCCGGAGGCGATGCGCCCGTCGAAGGAGCCGTCGTTCAGCTCGGCGAGGACGGCCTCCAGCTGGGCCACGTATTCGGGGGCGGAGGTGGCGGGCACGTCGCGGCCGTCTAAGAGGATGTGGACGCGGGCCTTTTGGACGCCCTCGGCCTTAGCCTCGCGTAGCATGGCGATGAGGTGACCGATGTTGGAGTGGACGTTGCCGTCGGAGAGAAGGCCGAGGAAGTGGAGGGCACCGCCGCTCTGCTTCACATTCTCCACCAGGGACTTCCAGGTGTCGGAGGAGAAGATCTTGCCGGAGTCGATGGACTCGTTGACCAGCTTGGCCCCCTGGGAGTAGACCTGGCCGCAGCCAAGGGCGTTGTGGCCCACCTCGGAGTTGCCCATGTCGCCGTCGGAGGGCAGGCCCACCGCCTCGCCGTGGGCGCGGATGGTCCGCCAGGGGCAGGTGGCTTTCAGCTCGTCAAGGGTGGGGGTGCTGGCCTTCATGACCATGTTCCCCAGCTCTACCGGGGTCTCGCCCACGCCGTCCATCACTACGAGAACTACAGGTTTGTTCATTGTTATCAACCGCCTTTACGTTTTGTTGGGGGATCCCTCAGGAACAGATGAGACTCCTGAGAGGCGATTCGTTCAGAGGTTCCCTTCTATCTATAAGAGTAAATCAAACGAGGCAAAATGTCAATTCAAAAGCCGCCCTGAGAGCGGCAGATTTTTAAAACTTTTTCGTTTTTTCCAATAAATCGCTAAAGAAAGAGGCGTCAATATGCGCATAGTCATCAAGGTCGGGTCCTCGACCCTCAGCTATCCCACCGGGCGGATGAATCTGCGGCGGGTGGAGACGCTGGTAAAGGTCCTAAGCGACCTGAAAAATGCGGGGCATGAGGTGATCTTCGTCTCCTCCGGGGCCATCGCCATGGGGGTGGGGAAGCTGGGACTCAGCCGAAGACCCGAGGACATCCCCGGCAAGCAGGCCGCCGCCGCGGTGGGGCAGTGCGAGCTCATGTACACCTACGACAAGCTGTTTTCCGAATATTCCCACACCGTGGCCCAGATCCTTCTGACGGCGGCGGACATCGAGGACGAGAGGCGGCATGAGAACTTCCGCAACACCATGCTCAGACTTTTGGAGATAGGGGCCATCCCGGTGGTCAACGAGAACGACACCGTGGCCACGGAGGAGATCGTCATCGGCGACAACGACACCCTGGCCGCCGTGGTGGCCACCAGCGTGGGGGCGGACCTGCTGATCCTCATGAGCGACATCGACGGGCTCTACACCGCCGACCCCCGCCGGGACGACCGGGCGGAGATCATCGAGACGGTGCGGGAGCTGACCCCGGACATTCTGGAGCTGGCGGGCGGCTCCGGCAGCGCCCTGGGCACCGGCGGGATGCGCACCAAGCTCCACGCCGCCCGGATCGCCACGGACGCCGGGGTGGACATGATCATCATGAACGGCGCCAAGCCAGAGAGGCTCTACGACGCGGTGGAGGGCCGGAGCGTGGGCACGCGGTTCATCGGGCGATGAGGCCGGAATGCGCGGAGCTCTGTGAGCTTTTGGAGCTGGGGCCGGAGGTGGCGGAGGCCCTGGAGCGGGCCGGGCCGCCGCCGGACCGGGCGGAGGCGCTGACCGCAGCGCTGTGCCGCCGGGAGACGGCGGCGGAGGCGTACCGGGAGCTGGAGCGGCTTCTGGCGCCGGACCCGGACGGGATGCGGATGCTCCGCTGTCAGCTAAACGGCGTCCTCATGGCCCGTGAGGCGTACCGGGAGACGGGCATCCCCGATGCGGTGTTCGCGGACACCGTGGGGTGCTTCCGGCGGTTCCTCGGCGAGAGCCGCCGGGTGTACGGGCGGCTCCAATTCGACCGGGGCTGGTGGACCTGGCGGCAGCTCAGTCTGTCGCTGTTCCGGCTGGGGTCGCTGGAATATGAGCGGAGAGAGCGGGACGGGGGGCGGGTGACCGCCGTCCACATCCCCTCCGGCGCGGACCTGTCGCCGGAGGCCGTGGACAGGTCGCTCCGTCAGGCGGAAGATTTTTTCGACCGGTTTTTCGGGGGCATGGGGGAGATTCGATGCCACTCCTGGCTTCTGTCCCCGGCGCTGACGCCGCTGCTCCGGGAGGATTCCAACATTCTGGCCTTTCAGCGGCGGTTTACGGTCGAGAGGGAGGACCCGGGGGACCGGGAGTTCATACGGTGGCTGTTTGAAATGCCGGAGGAAACGCCCCCGGAGCGTCTGCCGGAGCGGACGGGCCTTCAGAGGGCTGTGAAAAAGCTTCTCCTGTCCGGGGGGACGGCGGGGAGCGCATACGGGACAATGCGAATCGATTTGAGGAGGTCACTATGACGACACTTGACATTTTAAAGCGGGCGAAGGCGGCGGCACCGTCTCTGTCGGGGCTCTCCACGGAAAAGAAAAACGAGGCCATCGAGGCTATGGCGGCGGAGCTGGAATCGTCTGCGGAGGCGATTTTGGCGGCCAATGACCAAGACATGGAGGCGGCCCGGGGACACATCAGCGAGGTGATGCTGGACAGGCTCCGCCTCACCGAGGGACGTATCGCCTCCATGGCCGCCGGGATGCGGGACGTGGCGCGGCTCCCCGACCCGGCCTGGCGGACGCTGGAGAGCGTGACGAGGCCCGACGGGCTGCGGATCGACAAGGTGTCCGTGCCCCTGGGGGTCATCGCCATCATCTACGAGTCCCGGCCCAACGTGACAAGCGACGCGGCGGTGCTGGCCTTCAAGGCGGGCAGCGTCTGCGTCCTCCGGTCCGGCAAGGAGGCGTGGCGCGGCGCCGACGCGGTGGTGTCCGCTCTCCGGCGGGGGCTGGCGAAGGCGGGACTGGACGAAAATTATGTTAACCTCATTGAGGACACCTCCCGCGCCTCCGCCAGGGAGCTGATGACGGCGGCGGGGTATGTGGACCTGCTGATCCCCAGGGGCGGGGCGGGGCTCATCCGGGCGTGTGTGGAGAACGCCACGGTGCCGTGTCTCGAGACGGGCACGGGCATCTGCCACGTGTACGTGGACGAGTACGCCGACCTCCAAAAGGCGGTGAAGATCGTCGTCAACGCCAAGACGAGCCGTCCGTCCGTGTGCAACGCGGAGGAGGTGTGTCTGGTCCACGCCGCTGTGGCGAATGAGTTCCTACCCATGCTGAAAAAGGCACTGGTGGACGACAGAATCTCGGCGGGACAGGTCCCGGTGGAGCTGCGGCTGGACGGGCGGGCCGCCGCCATCATCCCCGGTACAAAAGCGGGGGAGCGGGACTTCGACACGGAGTTTCTGGACTACATTCTGGCGGTGAAGGTGGTGGACAGCGTGGAGGAGGCCATCGCCCACATAGCGGCCCACTCCACACACCACTCGGAGGCCATCGTGTCGGAGAACGGGGAGAATCAGGAAAAATTTGTCCGGGGCGTGGACAGCGCGGCGGTGTACGTCAACGCCTCCACCCGGTTCACCGACGGCGGCGAGTTCGGCCTGGGGTGCGAGATGGGTATCTCCACCCAGAAGCTCCACGCCAGGGGGCCGGTGGGCCTGCGGGAGCTGACTACGTACAAATACGTGGTGCGCGGCGACGGGCACGTCAGGTGACAGACATGGAGGAGCTGACCTTTGAGGGCCTGGACGCGATGCTGGCGTCGGAGGGGAACCGGGCGCCATTCCTGGTTTCCCTCCGGGACGGCCCGGACAACCGGCTGACCGTCACCGTCGCCCCCGCGGTGCCGGGGGAGGTGGGGGAACTGCCGGACATCGCCGCTCAGGACAACGAGACCGGCCAAACCCTCCGGGAGATCCTGTCCCGGTGCCGCCCCATCGGTCCGGACGGGGAGAGGCTTTTTGAGATCTCCTTTGAGGACTACATCCTCTATGAGGTCCGAAGCGACTCCTACGCCGCCTGGGACGGGACGGAGGTCCGCCGGGGAAGGTGGCTTTGCACCTTTGAAAAATCAAATCTGCTGGACAACGTGGAAAAAACCACCAACGCCTTCAGGTTTTCCGACGGCACCTTCTACCCGGGGCCCTGGAAACACTACGGCATTTACACCCAGAACCACGCGATCGACGTGATATCCCACGTCCCGCCGGCGGTTCGTGAAATAAAGGAGAGTTGAATATGTACGATTTCGGATTCATCGGCGTGGGCCATATGGGCGCCACGCTGGCAAACGCGGTCATCGGCGCGGTGGGCGCGGAAAACTGCGCCGTCTGCGACGCGGACGACGGGCGGGCCAAGCTGTACGCCGCCGCCAAGGGGTGCGACGTGCTGGCGGCCCCCGCCATCGCCGAGAGGTGCCGCTACATCTTCCTGGGGGTCAAGCCCCAGAATATGGCGGAGCTCCTGGGGGACATCGGCCCGGTGCTCAGGGAGCGCCGCGACTGCGCCCTGGTGACCATGGCCGCCGGGGTCACGGTGGAGAGCCTGTGCGCCATGCTGGGCTTCACCGCGCCGGTGCTGCGGATCATGCCCAACACCCCCGCCGCCGTGGGGGCCGGGTGTATGCTCTACGCCGCCAACGCCGCCCTGAAGGAGGAGGACCGGGACGCCATCCTCGCGGCTCTGGGGCCCACCGGGGAGCTGGTGGAGACGCCGGAGCGGCTCATCGACGCCGGGTGCTCTGTCTCCGGGTGCGGTCCGGCCTTCGTCTACAAGTTCATTCTGGCCTTCGCCAAGGCAGGGGAGCGGGTGGGCCTTGCGCCGGAGACGGCTTTGAAGCTGGCCCGCCAGACGGTGCTGGGCGCGGCGCGGCTGGCTGTCGAGTCCGGGGAGGACCCGCAGATCCTCTGCGACCAGGTGTGTTCCCCCGGCGGCTCCACCGTCGAGGGCGTGAAGAGCCTGGACGCCGGGGACTTCGCCTCCGAGGTGGAAAAGGCCGTCCGCGCCTCCTTTGACAGGACCGTGGAGCTGGGGAAGGGGAAGTAAAACGCCGAGGCGGGAGGGAAACCGTGTCGGAGCTCGGGACCGGGTGCGGGGCGCGCGCGACGGCTGTGTTCGCCCCGAAGGACCGATCACAGGTACTTGCTCCCCTCCCGAAGGGTGAGGGGCGACAGCTTGTCCGAATTCCGGGCGAGGAAATCCCGCACCCAGGTTGGGTCTGTCTTTGAATAATCCCGCAGAGCCCAGCCTATGGCCTTGTTGATGAAGAATTCGGAGCTGCCCAGGTTGTTCCGGAGGATCTTTTCAAGAAGGGCGGCGTCGGTCCGGTCCTTCCGGCCCAGCTGGTGGCAGACGGCGATGCGGCGGAGCCAGAAGTCCGGGTCTGAGGACCACGCCAGCATCAGGGCGTCCATTTGACTGTCCTCCGGGGCGACGGCGCCCACCGTGCGGCACAGGAGGTCGACGGAATCCCACCACTGCTTTGTCCGGGCGTATTTCTCCAGACGGGGCATATCCTCAAAGACCAGGAATTTGCGCAGTTTGTAGAGATAGTCAGTGACAAAATACTGAAATTCCCGGTGTTTGTCCTCCCAGCACCTGTCCAGAAGCTGCCAGTCCATGCGGCCCGACCTTCGCTCTTCCGCTAAAATATCCCTGTAAAGTTCCCGACGCTTTGGCGTGGGGACGCCGTAGAAGGGGAACAGGTTCCGCATATACGACGCCATGGCGGCGCTGTTGGCGGCGTCGGCGTTCTGCTCGAAAAGTGATTTCAATTGTGAAAATGTATCCGCAGTCATATGGCGAGAGCTCCTTCCGGTCACTTCCGTCTTTCCAGGATCATCCTTATCTCCGCGATCTCCGTGCCCAATTTCAATATCTGCCTGGTCCCGTCGGCGCGGAAGCCGCATTTTTCGTAGAAGCGGATGGCCCTTTTGTTGTCCTCCAGCACCCAGAGGGCGGCGCGGCCATATCCTTCCAGCTTTTCAAGCGCCGCGTCCATGAGCCTCCGGCCCAGGCCGGCGCCGTAGTATTCCTTTAAAATGTATAGGGCGATGATCTCCCCCGTGTCGGGCAGCGTCCCGTCCCGGTAGGGGCCATACCCGGCGAATCCCACAACGCGGTCGCCGTCCTTGGCGGCCAGGATGCGGTCCGGGAAGCGTCGGGCGATCGTCAGGCACTTCTCAAGCGTCAGGGCGGAGAGGTAGGCGGGGTCGACGATGCCCGCGTATGCCTCCTGCCAGGACTTCCAGTGGACGTACGCCTTGCCCTCCGTCTCCGCAGCCGTCTCCATGGGCTTTATGGTGATCTTGCTCATCTTATCTTCCTCCTGAGGGTTTCGGAGGCGGTTTTGAGCTCCTGAACGAAGATCTCCGCCTCCTCGGATGTGGAATATTTTGACAGACTCACCCGGATGGCGCCGTCGATGGTCTCCGGGGACTCGCCCATGGCCTCCAGCACGTGGCTCCGGGCGCCCCGGCGGCAGGCGGAGGACTTGGAGACGCAGATGCCCCGGGCGTCCAGGAGGTTCATGAGCACCTCGCTTTTGTACCCCGGCAGGGACAGGCTCAGGATGTGGGGGGCGTCGCTTTGGCCCAGGAAGCGGATGCCGGGGAGGCGGGCGGAGAGGGTTTCCGTAAGGTGCGATTTGATTTGGGCCATCCGCTCCGTGTCCTCCCGGGCTGTCCTTCTCCCCGCTTCGGCGGCGGCGGCGAAGCCCAGGATGGCGGGTATGGGCTCGGTGCCGGGGCGGACGCCGCCCTCCTGGCCGCCTCCGGTGACGATGCCGGGGAGGCGCAAACCCTTCCGCACGAAGAGCGCCCCCGCGCCCTTGGGGCCGTGGATCTTATGGGAGCTGACGGTCAGAAGGTCCGCGCCCAGCTTTTTCGGGGTGAAGGGCACCTTCAGAAGGGCTTGGACACAGTCGGTGTGGACGAGGACGTTGGGGTTGGCCCGTTTGACGGCGGCGGAGATGGCGGCGATGTCCGTCACGGCCCCCGTCTCGTTGTTCACCAGCATCAGCGTCACAAGGCCGGTGTCCTCCCGGAGGGCGTCCAGGACCTGCTGGGCGCGGATGGCACCGGTGCTGTCGGGCTTTAAGAAGGTCACCGGACAGCCCTGAGATTCCAAGAACTGGCATGTCTTCCGCACCGCGTCGTGCTCGGCCGCGCTTGTGACGATGTGGCGGAGCCTATGGCGCTGGAGGTACGCCGCGCCCCGGATGGCCATGTTGTCCGCCTCGGTGCCGCCGGAGGTGAAGATGAGCTCCTCCGGGGCGCAGCCCACGGCGGCGGCGACGCTCTCCCGGGCATCCCGGAGGGCCTGGGCGGCACGGCGGCCAGGGGCGTGGCCGGAGGAGGGGTTGCCGTAGTCCTCGGTGAGGGCCCGGGCCACGGCCTCCACGGCCTCGGGGCAGGGGCGGGTGGTGGCGGCGTTGTCAAAATAAATTGTCATGGAAATCACCTTGATTTTGTGTGTAAGTTATACTATAATACCAAATCACACACCGTTATACAACACTTTTTTCAGACAGGAAAATGATGTTATGAGGATACACATTCACACCCTGGGCTGTAAGGTCAACCAATTCGAGTCCGCCGCGCTGGAGACGGTCTTCTCCCGGCGGGGCCTCCAGGTGACGCGGGAGGAGACGGGGCTGGACGCGGCGGTCATCAACACCTGCGCCGTCACCGCCGAGGCGGGGAGGAAATCCAGGCAGGCGGTGCGGCGGTTCCGGGAGCTGAACCCCGGCGCGGTCATCGCCGTCTGCGGCTGCTGGAGCCAGGCGGACGAAAAGGCGGCCTCGGAGCTGGGGGACGTGGTCTACGGCAGCGGGGACCGGCTGGGGTTTGCCGACGCCGTGATGGCGGCGCTCCGGGAACGGCGGCGCGTCACACGGGTGGACGACGCCTTCTCCCGCCGGGATTTCGAGCTTCTGCCCGCCGGGAGCCCCGAGGGGCGGACCAGGGCGCTTTTGAAGATCGAGGACGGGTGCGTGAACTTCTGCTCCTACTGCGTCATACCGTATACACGGGGCCGTGTGCGGTCGCTGGATCTTGATTCCTGCGCCGGGGAGGCGCGGGAGCTGGCTATGAGGGGGTACCGGGAGATCGTGCTGACGGGCATCGAGATCGCGTCCTACGGCTCCGACCTGCCCGGAAAGCCGACGCTCACGGAGGCGGTGAAGGCCGTCTCCCTGGCGGCGCCGGGGTGCCGTATTAGGCTGGGTTCCCTGGAGCCGCGGGCGGTGACGGAGGAGTTCTGCCGGGAGCTGGCGGGACTTCCCAATCTGTGTCCCCACTTCCATCTGTCCCTCCAGAGCGGGTGCGACAGGACGCTCCTGGCTATGCGGCGGAAGTACGGCACGGCGCGGTTTTATGAATCCGTGGAGCTTCTGCGCAAATACTTTGACAACTGCGGCCTCACCGCCGACCTCATCACCGGGTTCCCCGGGGAGACGGAGGAGGACTTCGCCGAGACGCTGGCCTTCATCGAGAAGTGCCGCTTTTCCTCCATGCACGTTTTCCCCTACTCCGTCCGGCCTGGTACCGCCGCCGCCTCCATGGAGCAGCTGCCGAGGGCGGTGAAGGAGGAGCGGGCCCGCCGGGCCTCCGCCGTGGCTCACAGGATGCGGGACGAATTTCTGGCCTCCCAGGTGGGGCGGGTCCTGCCGGTGCTCTTTGAGACGGGGGACGGCGGCGTATGGTCCGGGCACACGGGAAATTACGCGGAGGTCCGGGCGCGGGGCGAGAATCTTCACAACGCTGTGGCAAATGTACAAATCGCCGCCGTTTCCGACGGGGCGCTTTGGGGAAATATCCTCTTGTAAAGAGCGGCGAATTTATGTATAATTTACTTGAATAAAGAACATTTTTCTCTCAGGGGGAGATTACCATGTTTACCGACCGCGTCTACAACTTCTCCGCCGGGCCCTCCGTGCTGCCGCTGCCGGTGCTGGAAAAGGCGGCCTCCGAGCTTGCCAATTTCGGCTTCTCCGGTATGTCCGTCATGGAGATGAGCCACCGGTCCAAGGCGTATCAGGAAATTTTCGACGGGACGAAGGCCCTTCTGCGCCAGGTCCTGTCCGTGCCGGAGAGCCACGAGATCCTGTTCATGCAGGGGGGCGCCACCGGGCAGTTCGCCGCCGTGGCTATGAATCTGATGGGGGAGAAGGGCAAGGCGGATTACGCCGTCACCGGGAACTTCTCGGGTTTAGCCGCCAGGGAGGCCAAAAAGTACGGTGAGGTCCATGTTGCGTGCGACACCGGGGAGGCGAAGCACACATATATCCCCCGGCAGGAGGAGCTGGACCTGTCGGCGGACGCCTCCTACCTCCACTACTGCGCCAACAACACCATCTATGGTACCGAGTGGGACTACGTTCCCGAGGCCGGGTGCCCGGTGG
>CANQKZ010000091.1 GCA_947624585.1 uncultured Oscillospiraceae bacterium
GGGAAAGCCCGAAAATACGGGCTATACCGACATTTAAGAACTTCTAAAGAGATAATCAAAATTCCTATCTAATTTTGTACCCAAAAACCGGGGCTGTGAAAAATTGAGCTTGTTGATGCTCTTTTTTCACAGCCCCCTTTTTTGTTGCGCCCGGCGGCAGGGATGCTTTGTGATACTTTAGGGAACACACCCATTCCCGTCACGTTCCCGACGCCGCGAATCACCGCCGCGGGAGCAAAGACCTCCGCCTGATTTTCTTCTCGCGGCGATAATCCCGCCCTTTCTCGCAAAAGGGCGCCGGCGTTATTTATCTCCTCGCTTTCGGTATACCTTTTTGTTCCTCCATATATAACTATGCTCCCCCTGCCTCGACAGCGGTTTCCTTCACTGTCTTGTATAGGGGGAGCATATCGATCTTCGCGGGAATTTTTTCTCAGAGTGTCGCGAGCTTGGAATCAAGGCTGCTCTTCTTGTGAGCGGCGTTGTTCTTGTGGATGAGACCCTTCGCGGCTGCCTTGTCCACAGCCTTGACTGCGACTTTATAGGCGCTCTCGGCCTCGCCGCGGCTTCCGCCGGCCACTGCTGCGTCAAACTTCTTGAGAACGGTCTTCAGTTCCGATTTGTCGGCCTTGTTGCGGGCGTTGTTCACCTTGCCGACGAGAACACGCTTCTTCGCTGACTTGATATTGGGCATTATCTGGCCACCTCCTCCTATAAAGTCACGGAGTACGATCCACTTACCGTGCGGAATGGTATTTTACCATCCTTTTTGAAAAATTTCAAGCCCTTTTTTAAAAATTTTACGGAACGGACGATCTTTTTTCATTTTTGTGCAGATACTAACCTCAATATACTATATGTAGGGGGTTTCACAATGCTTTCAAGGCGTTCCGATCTTGCCATGGAGGCCAGGCGCATCTGGACCGAGGACAACAGGTCCGAGCCGGAGGGGGTCGAGGAGTCCGTGGAGTCGCGGCTGGGATTTGAGGTCACCACTGTCGCCGTCACCGGGGACAGGGCCGCCGAGGAATTATGTAAACCTAAAGGGCGTTATGTGACCGTCGAGCTGGGGCGGTTTCTCCGGCGGGAGGACGACTCCTTCGAGGCGGGGGTCCGGGTCATCGCGGACATTCTCCTGTCGCTCCTCGGGGAGAATGCAGGGACCGTTATGGTGGCGGGGTTGGGGAATCCCTCCATCACGCCGGACGCCGTGGGGCACCTGGTGGTGAAGGACACGCTTGTGACCCGGCACCTGAGGCGGCAGATGCCGGAGGCTTTTGCCCAGTTTGGGGATCTTTCCGCTCTGGAGCCGGGAGTCATGGGGACCACCGGCGTGGAGAGTGTGGACGTTGTAGGGGCCGTGGTGAGGGAGGTGAAGCCCGACGCGCTTATCGCCGTGGATGCGCTGGCTTCCAGGAGTATGGATCGAGTTTGCCGGACTGTGCAAATCGCCGACTCCGGCATCGTCCCCGGATCCGGGGTGGGCAACGCCCGTGGCGCGCTGTCCCGTGAGACGCTTGGGATCCCGGTGATTGCCCTGGGTGTACCCACGGTGGTGGACGCGGCTACGCTGACGCTGGACGTGGCCAGGGAAGCCGGGGTGGAGCTGGACCCGGAGGCGCTGCGGGGCAAGAGCGGAAACTGCATCGTGACGCCCAGGGAGATCGATTCTCAGGTGCGGACCATCTCTCGGCTGATGGCCTATGGTATCAATCTGGCTGTACACCGGGGTTTGACGGTGCGGGACGTGGATCTGTTTCTGGGATGACGGCACTGATGTTTCACGTGAAACATTTACGATCTTCAAGGAAAGAAAAAGAAAAATGTTTCACGTGAAACAAGGAAAAGGACTTGAAAACTAAAGAAACATAGGCTATAATGTACAACGACGAAAAAAGGAGGGCAAGATGGGAAAGATAATCGGAGTCGCCAATCAAAAGGGCGGAGTGGGAAAAACGACCACGTCTGTAAATCTGACATACGCACTGACCCTTCTAAAAAAGAAAGCGCTCATTGTAGACGCCGACCCACAGGGAAACGCAACATCCGCAATGGGAATCGACAAAAACAAGGTAAAATCGGGAACCTATGAAGTGCTCATAGGGGGCAAACCGGAAGAAAGCGTCGTCAAAGCAAAATACGGAGACGTGCTTCCCTCCAACAGGGCGCTGGCCGGGGCGCTGATAGAGCTCGTGGAGCTGCCGGAGAGAGAATACATATTGAGGCGCGCCCTGGAGAAACTGAAGGATAAGTATGACTACATCATCATCGACTGCCCGCCTTCCCTGGAGCTGCTGACGCTGAATGGGCTGGTGGCCGCGGAGTCGGTGCTGGTGCCGGTACAATGCGAATACTTCGCGCTGGAGGGGCTGTCAGATTTAATGAGCACGGTGCGGCTCATCAAACGAAAGTTGAATCCAAATCTGGAAATTGAGGGGGTCGTACTGACCATGTACGACTCAAGAACAAATCTCAGTATGCAAGTGGCGGCGGAGGTCAAGCGGTATTTCAAGGACAAGGTGACAAAGACGGTGATACCAAGAAACGTGCGTCTGTCGGAGGCGCCAAGTCACGGAAAACCGGTGATGGCATACGACTACGCATCAAAGGGATCTCAGGCGTATCTGGCGCTGGCCAGAGAGATCATAGAGAGAAACAAAAAGGGGTGAAGAAATGGCACGGGGCCTTGGACGGGGCATGGGCGCTCTCCTGGGAGAGGAGACCATGCGGGAAGAAAAAGGCGCGATCACAAAGCTGCCGCTTTCAAAAATAGAACCAAGGAAGGGACAGCCGAGGGAAAAATTTGACGAAGAAAAGCTAGAGGAGCTGGCGGAGTCCATACGGGAGCACGGGATGATACAGCCCATCACGGTGCGGCCGCTGGAGGACGGGTTCTACCAGATCATCGCCGGAGAACGTCGTTGGAGAGCAGCCAGGATGGCGGGTCTTACGGAGGTCCCGGTCAGCGTCATGGAGGCGGGGGACCGGGAGACGGCGGAGCTTGCCATGATAGAGAATCTGCAACGGGAGGATCTGAATCCAATCGAGGAGGCCAGGGGATACCGGGCGCTGATGGAAGGATTCGATCTCACCCAGGAGCAGGTGGCGGAGCGCGTGGGGAAATCCAGGCCGGTGGTGGCAAATTCCCTGAGGCTGCTGAGACTCTCGCCGGAAGCAATCACGCTCTTAGAGGACGGAAAGCTGGCGTTGAGCCACGCCAGGGCAATCCTCGAGGTAGAGGACCGGGACACACAGACGGAGCTGGCAAAGATCGCGGCGGAGCGAGAGCTGTCGGTCCGGGAGGTCACAGTATTGGCAAAAAGGATGACCGCAAAGAAAAGACCCGGAAAAGAGAAGAAAAACCCGCGTCTAGGCGAGGACGGCGTCGACTATATGTCCGAGATCGAGACAGAGCTGGGAAAAAGACTGGGAAGAAAGGTAAAAATCGACGCAGGGCAAAAGACAGGAACCGTAAAAATAGACTACTACGACAAAGAGGACTTTGAGCGGCTCATAGAGGCGCTTCGGTCCGTCAAAGGGGTGCGGGAATGGAACTGAAACGGAGAGACGCGACAGACGATCTTCCACAGGAGAAGGAAGAAAAGAAAGAGGAGGAAAAAAACCCGAAGGCCATAAAAAAGAAAGAAATTTCAGTGATCATCTATACGACCATCCTCTTTTTTGTGGCGCTGGTGTTGATCCTGCTGTCCTACCTGATGCAGGAGCACACAAATTCAAGAATAACCGACCTTACGGAACAGCACGGGGAGATCACAGCGCAAGCCATGCAAAACATCGAGGATCTGCAGATCAAAAATCGGGAGCTGACAAAACAGTTGGATGAAGCGGAGGACAAGCTCGCTGAAGCCCAGCAGAATGTGGAGGAAGCAAATCAGCGGGTGGACGCCATGACGGCAGAGCAGGCGGGACTTGAGCAGGCAAACGAGGCATCCCGGCGGGAGATCGACGATCTGGAAACGGAGTTAAAAGCACAGCAGAATAAGACCGAAGCCATCGGGCTGCTGCTGGCGCTGGTGACGGTGCCGGAGGGTACCGATGTAAACAGCATCATCGAACAGCTGGAGGCTCAGAAAGAGAATCTGGACCCGGCATATATCAACATATACAACTCATATATTGACAACATGAACAAAGAGGTCGAAAACAATGATTGACATACGGCTGATCAGGGAAAACCCGGAGCTGGTACGGGAAAACATCAAAAAGAAATTTCAAAACGAAAAGATCCCCTTAGTGGACGAGGCTATGAGACTGGACAAGGCAAACAGGGCGGCCATCAATGAAGCCAGCGAACTGCGGGCCAGGAGGAACCAGCTTTCCAAAAAAATCGGAATATTGATGGGCCAGGCAAAGAAAGACCCCACCAAGGCGGAGGAGGCCGAGAAAGTCAAAGCGGAGGTCAAGGCGGACGGCGAGCGGCTTGCGGAGCTGGAGGAGCTGGAAGGAAAGTGCAAGGCCGAGCTGAGGGCCGTCATGTTGAAGATCCCGCAGATCATAGACCCGTCGGTGCCCATCGGGCCGGACGACAGCCACAACGTGGAGGTCCAGCGGTTCGGCGAACCGAAGGTACCGGAATATGAGGTGCCCTACCATACCGAGCTCATGGAACGATTCGGCGGGATCGACCTGGATTCCGCGCGGGAGGTGGCCGGGAGCGGGTTCTACTACCTCATCGGCGACGTGGCGCGTCTGCATGAAGCGGTCCTGGCATACGCCAGAGATTTCATGATCGGCAAGGGGTTCACCTACATGATCCCTCCCTACATGATGCACGGCGCCATCGTGGAGGGCGTCATGAGCCAGTCGGACATGGACGCCATGATGTATAAGATAGAGGGAGAGGACCTGTACCTCATCGGCACCAGCGAACACTCCATGATCGGGCGGTACATCGACCGGATCATCCCCGCCGAAACGCTTCCCCACACGCTGACCAGCTATTCCCCCTGCTTCCGCAAGGAGAAGGGATCCCACGGTCTGGAGGAGAGAGGGGTCTACAGGATACACCAGTTTGAGAAGCAGGAAATGATCGTGGTCTGCCGCCCGGAGGACTCCATGGATTGGTACGAGAAGATGTGGCGCTACAGCGTGGAGCTCTTCCGCAGTATGGATATCCCGGTAAGGCAGTTGGAATGCTGTTCCGGAGACTTGGCGGATTTGAAGGTGAAATCCTGCGACATCGAGGCATGGAGTCCCAGACAGAAAAAATACTTTGAGGTGTGCTCCTGTTCCAATCTGGGGGACGCCCAGGCGCGAAGGCTGAACATACGCTTCAAGGACGCGGACGGAAAGATCACCCTGGCGCATACACTGAACAACACGGTAGCGGCGCCGCCCAGGATGCTCATCGCGCTTTTGGAGAACAATTTACTGGAGGACGGAAGCGTCCGCATCCCGGAGGTCCTGCGGCCCTACATGGGCGGAAAGGACAAGCTGGAAAAGGCAAAAGCGGTATAACAAAAATTATAAATATTTAAGGAGGCAAAAAAATGAAAACAATTTGGAAGGTACTCATGGGCGCGGCGGCTGTCGCGGCGGTGGCACCCTATCAGGTGAAGAAGGACGAGGAGACAGGCGTCGTTCAGATCAAAGCCGCCACCTGGTCCGGGACCTACGATAAGGAGCACAAGAACATAGACGTATCCGTCCATCTCCTGCCCGCCATCAGCAAGGCAAAGGACTGCGAGTGCGAGGAGGACCAGTGTGGCTGCGAGTGCTGCTGTGAGGAGGAAAAGCCCGCCGAGGAGGAGGGGGAGATCACCATAGAGGTGGTTGAGGAGCCCGCCGGGGAGGAGTCCACTCCCGAAGAGACTACAGAAGAATCTCCCGAAGGCCCGAAGCCTCAGGAGGCGTGAACCAGCGCTTTCCCCCCGGACGGGGGAAATACATATGAAGAGGAGACAACACACAAATGAAGAAATTTTTCGAAGAATTCAAGGCGTTCATCAACAAGGGGAACGTACTGGGTCTGGCCGTCGGCGTCATCATCGGCGGCGCGTTCAGCTCCATCACCTCATCCCTGACAAACGACGTGATCATGCCCATCGTATCCATCTTCCTGGGCGGCGTGGATTTCTCATCCATGACGGTCACGCTCCCAACCTTCTATAAGGTAGCGGAGGACGCCGCGCCCAACACGCTCAACTACGGCAACTTCATCTCCGCCGTCATCAACTTCCTCATCATGTCCCTGGTGGTCTTCTGCATCGTCAAGGCGGTCAACAAGGCCATGGAGCTGGGCAAGAGGAAGAAGGAAGAGGAACCCTCCGCGCCCGCGGCTCCCCCCGAGCCCAGCGCGGAGGAGAAGCTCCTCACCGAGATCCGCGACCTTCTCAAGGAACAGAAGAAATAAGATGATTGAGGACATCATTGCCGGGGGCGCCAAAGCCCTCGGCATTGCCCTGCCGGAAGGGGCATTGGAGAAGTACGGTCAATTCATCGACGCGCTAATGGCGGCAAACCGCGAGTTCAACCTGACGGCCATAGAAACGCCGGAGGACGCGGCGCGGCTGCACATCCTGGACTCCCTGGGGCTTCTAAACGCCATAGGAAAAGAGGCCGGTTCCATAATCGATATAGGCACCGGAGGCGGTCTGCCAGGAGTGGCACTGAAAATCGCGAGACCGGAGGCGAAGATCACACTTTTGGACGCCACGGAAAAAAAGATAGAATTCTTGAGCGAACTGACATCAAAACTGGGCATCCCATGTATATGTGTGGCCGGACGGGCGGAGGAGCTGGGGCGAAAGCGTGAATTCCGTGAGAAATACGACTGCGCCGTATCCCGCGCCGTGGCGCGGCTCGCGGTGCTCTGCGAACTCAGCCTGCCCATGGTCAAAGTGGGCGGACGGTTCCTTGCCATGAAGGCAGCAGATTCAGACCGGGAGATTGAAGAAGCAAAAAACGCCATTGAGACGCTGGGAGGGAAAATCAGCGGGATAGAGACATACAATATCCCCGGGACCGGAATCCCGCGTCGGGTGGTGGTGGTGGAAAAAATCGCCCCTACACCGGAGAAATACCCCAGGCGATGGGCGGCTGTCACAAAAAGGACGCTGTAAGATCATGAATGAATGGAAAAATGTAAAGACCGACGGGGACATCGAAGAACTGATGGACCGTATGGGCTGGTTCCATGACACATGCGTCAAATCCGCGACATTCAAAACAGGAAAGTATGTGGATAAAGACGGAACCATGTTCCTGAGTTATGAGGCGAAGACATATACGCTTCTTCTGACTATCCACAGCCAGTGGACAAAAAAGCCGCTGGAGATGCTATTCACCGGGGTGTACAAGGCAAATCTCACAGGGTACAGTGAGAAAGACGACGGTATCATCTTTGACGCACACCTTGCTTTCCACGAAGATGTGCCGGGCGCGGAAGGAAAGAAACTCATCGTCTGGGCGGACTGGGAAGGATTTCAGCCTGAAAAGACGGAACCAAACGACACAACCACCTATATCTTCGCCGAAGGCTTAAGCTGGCGGGAGATCGAATAAAAAATGAAAATACGTCGAATACCCCCGATGCGGCGCATCGGGGCGTTTCGGCGTGGAGTTGATAAAATATGTCAATGGAAATATTAACAAGATCCATCGTCGACGAGGAATCCGTCCGGCGGGTACTGGAAGCGCTGGAGGCGGGCAGGTGTCCGGCTCTGCTGTCAGGCGCGGGCGCGCTGCCCCGTGCCCACGCGGCGGCGGCGGTGTATTTGTGTACGGGGCGGCCCATGCTGGCGGTGTGCGCTGACGAGGGCGAAGCCCGGAGGATGGCCGAGGACCTTTTGGGCTTCACCGGTATCGCCCCGGCGGTACTGACGGGGCGGGACTTCGTCTTCTACAACGCCGAGGGCGTATCGAGAGACGGCGAGCGCCAGAGGATCGCGGCGCTCCACAGACTGCTGACGGAGAAGCGATCCCTGACGGTGGCGACACCGGATGCGCTGATGCTTCGGACCATAACGCCGGACGTGCTGGAGGAACTGACCGTGGACCTTCACGTGGGCGCAACGGCGGACATGGAGCGCCTGACGGATACCCTCCTGCGGGCGGGGTACGAGCGGACGGCGCAGGTGGAGGGCGCCGGGCAGTTCGCCCTGCGCGGAGGGATCCTGGACGTGTTCTCGCCCTCCGATGAGAACCCAATACGGTGCGAGTTCTGGGGGGACGAGATCGACTCCATGGGGTACTTCGACGTGTCCAGCCAGAGGCGGGTGGAGAATGTGGAAAACTGCCTCATCCTCCCGGCCCGCGAAGCGCCGGTGACGGCGGCAAAAGGCGGAATCGAGGGTCTGACATCCCGAATAGACGCTTATGGCAAGAGACTTCTGAAGAAAAAAACCGTCAAAAGGGACCTTCTGGAAAATATTCTCACCGATCTCAACCGCATCCGGGACGAGCGGTCCTTCCCGGCCACGGACCGGTATCTGGACCTGATGTACGAACCGGCGACGGCGCTGGACTACCTTCCCAAGGACGCGGTGGTGATGCTGTGCGAGCCCTCCAGGCTTTCGGAGCGGGCAAAGAATTTCACCTGGCAGCTGGGACAGGATATGGTGAGCCTCAAGGAATCGTCCGTCATGGAGGGCGGCCCGGAGCGGATCACCGAGGCGTGGGAGTCGGTGACCAACCGAATGGCGGACTTCCCGGTGGTGATGATGGCCAGCTTCACGGCGTCCCAGTACCCCCTGCGACCCAAAACCCTTGCGTCCCTGACGGCAAAACAGCTGCCCAGCTACGGCGGGAGCCTGGAGACGGCGGCCAGCGACATCGCGCACTACAAAAACTCCGGCTACTCCGTGCTGGTGCTGGTGAGAGACAAGCGGCGGGGAGAAATTTTGCACGACTATCTGGAAAAGAAGTCGGTGCGGTCCAACTACAACTTTGACCTGACGGAGCTTCCCAAAAAGGGCGAGTGCGTCCTGGCGGTGGGGGCGCTGTCGGCGGGATTGGAGTACCCGGGGATGAAGCTGGCGGTGATCACCGAGGGACAGCTGACCCAGGGGCTTTTCCGGCGGAAGGCAAAGCGCAAACTGCCCTCCAACCGTCAAAAGCTGGACAGCTTCACCGATCTGAGCCCCGGGGACCTGGTGGTCCACGAGGCATACGGCATCGGGCGGTTTGCCGGAATGGTCAAGCGCGAGGTGGACGGGGTCAAGAAGGACTACATCAAGATCGCCTACGCGGGTACCGATTCCCTGTATGTCCCGGCGACGCAATTAGACGCGGTGAGCAAGTACATCGGCGCCGGGGAGGACACGCCGGTGAAGCTCTCCAAGCTGGGCGGGACGGACTGGACCAGGGCCAAAACCAAGGCCAAAGCGGCGGTGAAGGACCTGGCGGACGGGCTTTTGAAGCTCCAGGCGGAGCGTCAGAAGGCCAACGGCTACGCCTTCTCCCCGGACACCCCCTGGCAGAGGGAATTTGAGGACAACTTCGAGTACCAGGAGACCGACGACCAGCTCCGGGCCATCCGGGAGATCAAGGCGGATATGGAAAATCCCGTCCCCATGGACAGGCTCCTCTGCGGCGACGTGGGCTACGGCAAGACGGAGGTGGCCCTGCGGGCCGTGATGAAGTGCGTCATGGACGGAAAGCAGGCGGCCATCCTGGTGCCCACTACGGTCCTCGCCCAGCAGCACTACCAGACGGCGGCGCGCAGATTCGACGGCTTCCCCGTGTCCATCGAGGTCCTGAGCCGCTTCCGCTCCGCCGCACAGGTGAAGAAGACCCTCCGGGGACTGGAGGACGGGACGGTGGATATCGTCATCGGCACCCACAAGCTTTTACAGAAGGACGTGCATTTCAAAAAGCTGGGACTTCTGGTGGTGGACGAGGAGCAGCGTTTCGGCGTCCAGCACAAGGAGCGGCTCAAAGAGATCGCGCGGCGCGTGGACGTGCTGACCCTGTCGGCCACGCCCATACCGAGAACGCTGAACATGGCGCTGTCCGGCGTGCGGGATATGTCCACCATCGAGGAGCCGCCCTCCGACCGCCAGCCGGTGCAGACCTACGTGATGGAGCACGACTGGGGCGTCCTGGCAGACGCCATACGGCGGGAGATCAGCCGGGGCGGGCAGGTCTACTACCTCCACAACCGGGTGGACAACATCGAGCGGACCGCCGCAACCATCCGGGAGCTGGTGGAGGGGGTGTCCATCGCCGTGGCCCACGGGAAGATGGACGAAGACCAGCTGGGGACGGTGATGGACGCCATGCAGGCCGGGGACGTGCAGGTCCTGGTGTGTACCACCATCATCGAGACGGGCATCGACATCCCCAACGTCAACACCCTCATCATCGAGGACGCGGACAGGATGGGCCTGGCGCAGCTCCACCAGATCCGGGGCCGCGTGGGCAGGTCCTCCCGGCGGGCTTTCGCCTATTTCACCTTCCGGCGGGACAAGGTCCTCACGGAGGTGGCGGAGAAGAGGCTTTCGGCCATCCGGGAGTTCGCGGAGTTCAATTCCGGCTTCAAAATCGCCATGCGCGACCTGGAGATCCGGGGCGCCGGGAACATCCTGGGCGCGGAGCAGTCCGGGCACATGATGAGCGTGGGGTACGATATGTACCTGAAGCTCCTGGAGGAGGCGGTCCACGAGGAGAAGGGCGAGCCGGTGCCGGAGAAGCCCGAGTGCGCCGCCGATCTGGCAGTCTCCGCCAACATCCCGGAAACGTACGTGCAGAACGCCGAGCAGAGGATGGATCTCTACCGGCGCATCGCCCACATCCGGTGCGAGGAGGACGCGGACGACATGACCGACGAGCTCATCGACCGCTTCGGCGACCCCCCGGCGGAGGTCAATTCCCTCATCCACATCGCCCTTCTGCGGGGCGAGGCGGCGGGAACGGGCATTTCGGAGATCAGCCAGAAGCAGGGGAAGCTCATCTTCGGCATCCGGGACTTCGAGATGGATCGGGTGAGCCGCCTCTACGCCCTGCCCTTCTACAAAGGCCGCGTCAAAATAGAGGCGGGACTCAAGCCCTCCATCTCCCTGAAGCTCCGCGACGGCGAGCGCCCCTTAGGCGCGGCGGTGACGTTCGTGAAGGACTATAAATCGTCATAAAGAGGCCGTCGGCAAGGGTCCCCATACCCTCGCTGACGGCATAAAACGGGGCTGTGAAAAAACACGCCACCCCAGGCGTGGATATTCACAGCCCCGTATTTTTGTGGAAAAAACCACATTTTTCAGCGAAAAAGGGCATAGCTCCCCCTTACCCCCATGGAACTTGACCGGCGTTATCTCACGCGGCTTCCTGGAGGCGCTTGCGTTTGTTATGAAATTTATAGAGATTGTAGCCGATAGAGACCAGCATAACCTCAAGCTCGACCCTTTTTAGCCCTCTGCGCCGGATCCTCCGGTACCTTCGGTCCTGCTTCGTGACCCCGAAGGCTCCCTCCGCCTGTATGGAGCGGTTCATCCGTAAGAGCGCGCCTTGGATGGAGTTGAGATTGTGGAGAACCTCCTCGTGCATCGCCGT